>DAIEQA010000247.1:0-28066 GCA_027348115.1 Ignavibacteriales bacterium | reverse complement strand
TTTCTATTTTACTTGCCGTTTTGGAAAAGAGAGCCAACCTTCGCCTCTCTGTTCAGAATGTTTTTCTTAATATTGCCGGCGGTTTGAGAATTGAAGAGCCTGCGGTTGATTTAGCAGTCTGCTGCGCGATTGCCTCAAATTTTTCCGACAAACCCGCGAAGAAAGATACGGTTGTTATTGGCGAGGTCGGGCTCGGCGGCGAGGTTCGCAGCGTAAGTCATATCGATAAAAGAATTCAGGAAGCCGAAAAACTTGGATTTAAAAAAATAGTTGTTCCGTCGAATAATTTTAAATCAATAAAAAGAAAATCTACTATTGAAATTATTGCCGTAAATGATATTTTAACTACCATAAATGTAATCTTAAGGTAAGAATTTGCTATGGATGAGAACAGAAAGAAAATAGTTCTTGAGATTCTAAATAAATGCTGGTCGCTGGATACCGGTTCTAAATGGAGCGCCGAAAATCCGGCGCGAGGCCAATGCAGCGTTACAGCTCTTGTCATCAACGATGTCTTTGGCGGCGAAATTCGTAAAACAAAAGCCGGCGATGAGTGGCATTATTACAATTATATAGATGATGAACGGGTTGATTTCACTTCTTCACAATTTCCTCAGCAAATAAATTACGACGATATAAAGTGCAAACGCGTGGACGCTTGTTTGGATACCGATTTGAAAAAATTTCAAGTGCTATCCGCCGAGTTTAGAAAACGATTAAAAGACTATCCCGAACTTGAATTGGTAAAAGCTTAGCCGGATCGCAAATCAAGGCGACCGGCAGCGCCGTACAGATCATTTGCGGTTTTTAATCTGGTAAGCAGGCAAAATAAATTTCCTTCCTCTTTCGATATTCGGAATGCTGATATAGAATATAAATTCCTTGCAGAGAAAATTCCTGTTTGTTTTAAGAGTATCATTAATCAATTAACAATAACGATGTAGGGGAACGTTATGATTTCACAAAATTCCAAGAACGGGTTGGAAGTAAAAGCTTATGCCGGCGATTCGATGACGCTGCTTGCGTTCGATATCGACGAGAAACTCAACAGGAGTAATTTTGTAGGATTCACAATACAGTATAAAACTCCGCGCGGAAAAAAATATTTTCTTTACAACTCTCTCAACTTCGACGGGAAAGACGCTCTTACACATTCCGACGAAGCTCCTTTTCAAAAATTCAGATGGATCCATGTGCCCGGCGTTACGCATCAGGATCTAAACAAGTACGAGCAAGGTTCATATACTTATTATGTAACGCCGCGTTATTTTAACAAAGGGGAAAAAATGCTGGAGCCGATTGACAAAAACCTAACTGTTGATGTTTCAATCGACGTGCAAAGATTTGTTGACGGCCCTATTGAACTCGCGTTTACGAGATCGTACCTTACCTCCCAGGCTTATCAATATAGGTTTGGGACAAACAATGACATTATTCCCAAGGGCGACTGGCTCTTCGACACTTCAAAAAAATTTGCAGTGCGGAATAAGATTACATACTCTTACGAAGATTTATACGAGTACCTCGGTTTTACCGCGCGGCAAAGAATACTGGAATTACTTGACGAGGCAGTCAAGAACAAAAAGATAACTGTCGAAATGTTCGCTTACGATCTTAACGAACCGCAGATAGCAAACCGTTGCCTTGCCTTAGCCAAAGCCGGAAGAATTCGCGTGATTCTTGATGACAGCGTCATTACCGAAAAAGATAAGTACGGCAAAAAGAAGATAACCGGTCACGGCACAGCCGTTTCAAGCGAATCGAAATTTGAGGGGTTATTCAAAAAGGCAAAAACCGGCAACGCGGATATTACACGCGGACATTTTTCCCGCCTTCAGCACAATAAGATTTTTATCTTCCTTGAAAACACCAAGCCCAAAAGAATATTAACCGGCTCGACAAATTTTTCCATAACGGGCTTATGCGTCAATGCTAATCATGTGGCTGTTTTTAACGATCCTAAAATTGCCGAGCTCTACCATAATATTTTTGAAGCTTCGTACGGCGTATCAAAGATGAAAGAATTTTCCAAAACCGCTTACGCCGATTCATCGCCGTTTACATTTTCAAATACAAACCAGCAGTCGATTGAGATAACCTATTCGCCGCATAATCAAAAGGGAGCGGAGATAATTTTGCAGCGCGTCGCGGATTCAGTTAACAACGCAAAAAGCAGCGTGCTTTTTTCCGTAATGCAGATCGACCGCAGCGGCGGACCTGTTATGCCCGCGTTGAAAAACATTCAGAATAAAACTACGATTTTCAGTTACGGCATTTCCGACCAGGTAAGCGCGGTTTCTCTTTACAAGCCGGGTTCAAAGAAAGGCATACTGGTTAACGCTAAGAGTATCAGCAAGGTTTTGCCTCCTCCGTTTAAATTGGAAGCCGATTATAACGCGCACAAAATTCATCATAAGTTTGTGGTCACGGATTTCAACACGCCGGATGCGGCGGTTTATTTTGGATCATCAAACCTTGCGCTCGGCGGAGAAGAAAGCAACGGCGATAATCTAATCTGTGTTAAAGATCAGGATATAGCAACTGTCTACGCAATCGAGGCGTTGCGGCTGGTTGATCATTTTCATTTTCGCGCAATTAAATATGATAAAAAAGGAAAACCGAAAACTGTTGTTTTGAAAAAAGACAACAGTTGGGCTAAACCGTATTTCGACCCGAATGATATCAAGTACGTAGACAGAAAGTTATTCGCATAACAGTTTGTCCGGTACCGCAAAAATTATTGATGTGGTACCGGACAATCTTTAATAATGAATTGACCGGCTTTAGAATAATTATTGCTCATTTCATCTTTAATCTTTAAAATGGAATGCATCTTTACAGATCAAATCATAATTTCATTTGGAAGAAAATGCCGGAAGAAATTCAATACAAGATAGAAGAGAAAATCGGCGTCGATGAATTCATCGATGTTTTGGTTGAATCTACTTTGGGGGAAAGAAGGCCCGTAAACGACCGGGCAAGAATTGAAAAAATGGTTCTTAACGCCAACTTAATTTTAACGGCAAGAGAAAACGGAAAACTTGTCGGCGTAGCGCGATCCGTTTCCGATTTTTCTTACTGTACATATCTTTCCGATCTTGCAGTATGTTTGAGTTATCAGCACAGTGGAATAGGCAAAGAACTTATTCGAAGAACTAAACTTGCGAGTGAACCGGCAAAATTAATTTTGCTTTCGGCGCCTGCAGCAATTGAATATTATCCCAAGATCGGGATGAAGCGGCATAACCATTGTTATTTTATTGACGAAATAAATGAATTGAAATGAAAAACAAAATCGCGCTGCTGGCTCAAGTTGTTATCGGGGTTGTATTCATTCTGTCCGCGTATTCAAAATTCATAGCACCCGGAATAGTTGAGATTATTTTGGTCGATCACGGCATAGCTCACTCGCGGGAAACCGCCGCTGTACTCGTGCGGGTTTTAATTGGTCTGGAATTTGGAATCGGCTTTATGTTTCTGCAGCCGTTTTCAATCAAACAAATTGCAATTCCGGTCGCGTCGCTTTTTCTCATTGGGTTCACACTTTACCTTCTCTACTCCGGATTTATTTTGAAGGATACTCAGAACTGCGGCTGCTTCGGCGTGATGATTAAAATGTCGCCGTTCGAATCGATAATTAAAAATGTTGTCTTAATGATTTTAATCGGCACGGTGTATAAAACAAAAACTTTGGAGAAGAAAAATTATATTCTTCCGCCGATTGTTTTAGTAATAGCCGTTGCCGCGGTTTTTCTCGCAAACCCGGTAAAGGATCCGTCCAAATTTGTTTTTTCTCGGTACACGGATTTTATAGGCAAGGGAAGAGTTGATCTTTCTTATGGCGATAAAATTGTTGCGGTATTTAATCTTGAGTGCGATCATTGCCAGGAAACTGCAAGAGAACTTGCCGAGCTGCAAAGACACGATCGCAATTTTCCCGAAGTATATGTTTTGTTTTTTAAGGAAGCAGAAAACACCCCCGAGACTTTTGATAAGATGACCAATTCCAATTTTCCGTACACTATGATTTCTGCAAAGGAGTTTTTCGATCTTATCGGCGTGTCACCGCCAAGATTGTACTGGCTTCATAAGGGGCAGATTAAAGAATATTGGGACGCGGATTTTGTAAAACATGTTCAATCAATAAAGGAAAATTAGGTGGCGGAATTAATCGGTTTTATTGCCGGATGTTTTGTTGTAGCTTCTTTAATTCCACAAGTTGTAAAATCGTGGCGAACAAAGTCCACGAAAGATATTTCAGTTTCCTGGACGGCGATAAATCTTACCGGGCAATTGTTGTGGCTTGTTTATGGGGCGGTAATTGGCAGTCTCTCTTTGATTGTAATGACTATTCTTACGTTTGTGATGATGCTGTCGATTTTAATTTTGAAACTTAGATTCGGATAAAAAAAAGGCGCTGTTGGGCGCCTTTGTTATAAGAAAGATAAATTTAGAACTGAATATTCTTTTCAACTTCTTCCGCTACATCGGGAGAAACCAAAATTCTTCCGCAGGATTCGCATGAAAAAAGTTTTTTGTTGGCGCGTATTTCAATTTGTCTTTGTGGCGGCACAACGTTATGGCAGCCCGAGCATGCGGAGCGCACAATTGTAACAACGGCTTTTCCGTTAAGAGCTTTCCGAATTCTCATGTAAGTATTGTAGTCCGGTTTCTTAACCTTGTTTTTTACTTTTTCGCGTTTATCCATCAAACGGGCTTCCTCGCGTTCGTTGGATTTTATAATCTGTTTAAGTTCGGTTTCTTTCTCTTTCAATTCTTTGTTAAGAATTTCCAGCTGCGGCTCAATTTCCTCAATTTCATTTTTCAATTTTTGAACAAGGTCCTCCAACGCAGTACTTTCGGCTTCCAGCTTGGTTATTTGCTCTTCGGAGTGATCTATTTCTTTTGTAAGAGCATCGTATTCTTTATTGTTCCTCACCTGGTAAAGCTGTGATTTGAATTTTTTTAGGTTGGATTTCATTCTGTCCACGTCTTCGTCGTTTTGCTTTCTTTTGTTCAACGACTTTTTCTTTTCATCCTCTTTTGCCTCCGTTTGTTCTTCAAGGCCGGATATTTGAGCTTTCAAATCATTAACTGCAGCGGGAAGATCGCCGCGAAGTTCCTCCAGTTCGTCAAGCTGATTGTCGAGTAACTGGAGCTCGTAAAGTGTCGATAGTCTCTCTATCAATTTAGACTCCTAATTTGTTTATAAAACTTTATCGGGTTTGTATTGCCTGAGTATTTAAAAACTTTTATGGATTTATCGTCAGCTAAAAAATTTTCGAGTTTCTGCTTAACCGCCCGAAGAACTACAATCTCTGTTTCGTAATGACCTGCATCGATAAGAAGAATTTTACCGGCGGCTTCCTGGAAAGGATGGTATTTAATATCGGCGGTTATAAAAGCGTCGGCTTTGTTTGCAATTGCCGAACTAATCAAGTCTGAACCGGAACCCCCGCAAACCGCAACCTTTCGGATTTTCTTGGCCGCGCCATCAACATATCTAAATGACAGCACCTTCAATGAATTTTTTACATGATGCAGAAAATCGTCAATGTTCATTTCGGCAGGCAGATTACCAATAGCTCCGTAACCGTAATTCACATTTTTATTTTTAAGCGGATAAATATCATACGCGGGTTCTTCGTAAGGATGTGTTTTTAACAATGCCGGAATAACGTCCCGCAATTTCCATGAGTTGACTAAAAACTCGAATCTTATTTCGTCGACAGTCTCAAAATTATTTTTGCCCCCTAAATACGGCTGTGTCTTTGATGTTCCTTTGAAGGTTCCCTTACCATTTAATCTGAAGCAGCAGTTTTCATACTCGCCGATTATGCCGGCTCCTGCGGAGAAAACCGCCTGCGAAACACTTTCAAAATGACTTTCCGGAACGAACACTGAAACTTTAAACTGGTTTGCTTCTTCCAAATCTAAAAATTGTATTCTCTGCAAGCCCAGGGTTTTTGCAAGTTGGAAAGACACCCCATCCTTGGTAAAATCCAAATTAGTATGAGCGGAGTAAACTGTAATATCGTTTTTAATTAGCTGCTGTATTAATTTGGCTTTGGGGTCGTTTTGAGTATCTAATCTTTTTAACGGCTGGAAGATTAAAGGATGATGTGTGAAAATGAAATTGCATTTTTTTTGAACGGCTTGTTTTATGACTCCTTCATCAAGCTCGAGACAGAGCATAATGTTTTTGATTTGCTGCCCCCTCGAGCCGATTTGGAGTCCGACGTTGTCTTTCTCCCATGCGGCTCCGGGCGGCGCCCAATCTTCAAGATATTTAGTCAAGTCTGCTATAGTCATATACAAAAAAAATGCACTCCGAAAATTGGAAGTGCATTTTTAGAATCAGAAACTTTAAGCGCTTATTTCTTCTGACTTATGTCTAATTAATTTTATTAAAAATTTTCTCATAATCGTGGTTAAAATATATCATAAAAACGATTCATATTCAAACGAGATTAAAATCAAATTTCTATAAGTTCAAACCATTTGCCGTCTTCTTTGATTATTTCGATTAATTGGTCGACGGCGCTCTCCGAAGTTATGCTTCTCCTCACTATCTCTTTTCCCCTGTACAGCATTATTTTGCCGGGACCAGATCCGACGTAGCCGTAATCTGCATCTGCCATTTCTCCCGGTCCGTTTACTATACAGCCCATTATTGCAATTTTTACACCTTTCAGATGCTCGGTTCGCTTCCGAATTTTATTTGTTACCTCCACCAAATCGAAAAGCGTTCTCCCGCAGGACGGGCACGCAATATATTCTGTTTTGGAAATTCGAGTTCTTGCAGCCTGGAGAATTCCGAAGGAGGTTCTGTTAATGAACATTTTGTCTGCGGAATCCTCCAACAATTCAAGCCAAACTCCGTCGCCGAGCCCGTCTATTAACAGCGCACCTAAATCCGTAGAGGAATACAGTTGAAATTTTTCTTGCGGAATGTTTTCATATAAACGATGAACAATTACCGGATTTTTAACGCTTCTCAAAATCATTTCAAAAAAAGCCCGTCGCTGCTCTGCCATGCCGTGGAGATTGTTTGTAGTTAGTATAAAAACAACAGTCAAATCATTCTTTATCGAATCGAGCTCACTAGAAAAAACATCATCAATTTTTATTTTTACAAAATTCAGTACAAAGGATTTTTGCGAAGCCAGATTAAATTGTCTTAAAGATTCAAAGAACGGGAAACCTTTTAATCTGTTCTCAAGTTGTATCCAGGTCAAATATTCATAGACCGGTTTCAGATTGTTCGGAGTTTCGAAAGGGAGTATGTTTTTACCGAGATAAATTAGATCGCAAGCCTGGTCGGTCATGTTCCACTTATCGGTTACAGGTTCGTATATGTATCCCACTTCTCTAAGAGCGGAGTAATCTTTAATCGGAACATTCGAATAGTCTGCAAACACTTTTGGAACCGTTGCGCCGCCGATTCCGGCAACTTCAAATGTTTCCCTTCTTGAAAAATTGAAAGGGTCTTTAGGTGAAGCTTCAATTGGTACAATCTGTTTATGACTTGATCTATTATTATATCTTTGTACTAATGCAATTGCGACCGGGGCTTCGAACTCCGGTTCCTCCGTTAAAGAGACCCGCACAGTATCACCGATGCCGTCTTCGAGCAAACTGCCGATACCAACAGCGGATTTTATTCTTCCGTCCTCCCCATCGCCTGCTTCCGTTACGCCGATGTGCAGCGGGTAATTCATTCCTTCCAAATCCATCTTCTGAATGAGAAGTCTATATGCCTGCACCATCACCTGCGTATTGCTAGCTTTCATCGAAAGAACAATGTTGTGATAATTAAGATCTTCGCAGATACGTACAAACTCCAGAGCGGATTCAACCATTCCCTGCGGCGTGTCGCCGTACCGGCTCATAATGCGGTCGGAAAGCGAGCCGTGGTTTGTACCAATGCGCATCGCAGTTCCATATTCTTTGCAAATTTTTACCAGCGGAGAAAATTTTTCTCTGATTCTTTCAATTTCTTCGTTGTACTCTGCGTCGGTGTATTCAAGCGTCTGAAATTTTTTCTTATCGGCATAATTGCCGGGATTTACCCTTACCTTCTCTACAATTCGAGCGGCTACTTCCGCCGCGTTTGGCGTAAAATGAATATCGGCAATTAACGGGTTAGTGTAACCGCGCTTGCGCAATTCGTCTTTTATATTTTTAAGATTGTTTGCTTCGTTTATGCTGGGAGCTGTAATGCGGACATACTCGCATCCCGCTTTTATCATTCTTATCGATTGTTCTACCGTCGCAATTGTATTCATCGTGTCGGTAGTGGTCATGGATTGAATTCGAATGGGATTTGATCCGCCAAGCGGTAAATCGCCAATAGAAACTTCGCGGGTTTTGCAACGGGAATAGGATGTTAAGCTGTTACAATATTTATTAATTATTCCGTTCATCGATCAGTTCTTTAAACAATAATGGTTTTAGGTAAGTTCTAGATAGAACCGGAAAATTCATAAAGAAATGTATTAATAAATTCGGAAGCGGCAGCCGGATCCCGCGCGGTAATAATTTTTTTTACCGAGACTACCGGTTCGTCTTTATAGTTCACACCGTTCTTCTCAAGCTCGCATTTATCGTCGGGATAGCATGTTGCGCTTCCTGTAATAACCCCTGCTTTGGCTAAAATTATCGGCGCGCTGCAGATAGCTCCCACAGTTTTTTTATTCTTAACAAATTTTTGAACCGTCGAAATCAAAACGGGGTGATTCCAATAATCCCTTGTTCCTTTGCCGCCGATTAAGATCAATCCGCCGAAGTTGCTCTCATGGATATTATAAAATTGAATATCGTTCTTTACTTTTAACCCGTTTGAGCCGACGCACAAAAAATTAGCGTCCGAGGCAATAAAAATTTTTATGCCGGCTTTATTAAGCGAGTTTGAAGTTACAAGGTATTCTTCTTCGTTGAAGTTTTGCGCGGGGAGAATTAATAGTACGCTGTTCTTAATCAAAAAATTATTACTCTTTCTTGTTTCGCCGGAAAAATACGAATATAAATTCTGATGGGCAATTTAACGGCTTTTTGGTTTCAGCTAATAAATTTCTAATTTAGCTTGTAAAAAGTTTGAACCGAAAGAAACCAGGCCTAGATGCGAATACCAGAACAGAAGATTGAAGAAATTAGAATTGCCGCAGACATTGTTGACATAGTTTCAGCGCATGTGCACCTTCGTAAGCGGGGTAAAAATTTCATCGGACTCTGCCCGTTTCATAACGAAAAAACACCTTCCTTCACGGTAAGCGAGGATAAACAGATTTATCATTGCTTTGGCTGCGGAGCCGGCGGGAATGTTTTTAAGTTTTTAATGGAGTTCAAGAATATTTCCTTTGTTGAAGCGGTGGAGGAAATTGCGGATCACCTCGGCATTAAGATCGATTTTGATTCCTCGCCGGTAGATGAGCAGCAAAGCGAACTTGAATCTTTGTTCGAAATTAATTTAACGGCAGCCCGTTTCTTCTCCGATACTCTTCTGAAAAACAACTCCGGCGAAGAAGCAAGAGAATATTTGAAACGAAGAAATATCAAACCTCAAACGCAAAAAATTTTCGGGGTTGGATTCGCGCCATACGGATGGGATAATTTTCTTGCTTACGCAAAAGAAAATAATATCGATCCGGCAAAAGCGAAGCAGCTGGGTTTAATCGATACAAACGAGAAAGGCGAGTACTACGATAAATTCCGTGGTCGCATTATATTTCCAATCTTCTCCGCAAACGGAAGAGTGATCGCTTTTGGCGGACGCATACTCGAAAACCGCGAGAACACGGCCAAGTATCTCAACTCGCCGGAGTCACCGGTTTATTCCAAAAGAAGATCGCTTTACGGTTTATATCATTCAAAGGAAGAGATAAGAAAAATCGACCGCGCTATTTTGGTTGAGGGTTACATGGATTTAATTTCGCTCTTTCAAGCCGGGGTAAAAAATGTGGTTGCTTCTTCTGGCACGTCTCTTACCGATGAGCAGGTGCAACTCCTTGCGAGGTTTACAAAAAATATAATTATTCTTTTTGATGCCGATCTGGCCGGCCAAAAAGCTTCTTTGCGGAGTATCGAAATTTTGCTGAAGCAGGACTTCGAAGTAAAAGTAATTACGCTGCCAAAAGGCGAAGACCCGGATTCTTACATAATTAAATACGGAAAGGATAAGTTTGAGGAGGAAGTTTCTCGCGCGCGAAATTTTTTGGAATATCAAACTGCGCAGTTTGAAGAACAAGGTAAGTTTGAAGATCCCGCGGAAACAGCAAAAGCCATTCGCGAACTCGTTAAAAATTTGGCTCTTGTGAGCGACGAGCTTAAAAGAAATTTGTTGATGAAAACAATCGCCAAAAAATTCAATCTCAGGGAAAAGCTGATCGAAAGTGAGCTGAATACATTTTTACAGCAGGAAAAAAGAACCGTTGCGGTTAGACCTGAACAACGGCAAGTAAATATTCCCGTGCCTGAAAAAATAAATCTCCCGCAGAAACCGGAAATAGAAAATCCCTATGAGAAAGAACTTGTGCGGCTTTTATACAGCGGCGACGAAAGAATTGCGGGGCATATTCTGGATAACATAGCCGTAGAGAATTTTTCCAATCATCGTTTTAGAAAACTTGCGAATATTGTGCATGACGGATTCAACGAGGGAAAAATTTCTCCTTCATTTCTGATCGACAAAATTGAGGACGAAGAAAGCCGTTCATTTATACTTGGCATTACGCTGGCAGATGAAACCATAAGCAAGAAGTGGGACGATTTTTCTTACAACGGCAAAATTGAAAAAGACACCTTCGAGCACGCAGCCGCTACCGTAAGGAATTACCAGATTTTCCAAATCGATCAGCAGATAAAACAAAAAAATCAAATCATAGCCGAATCCCAAGACGAACGGCTTTATATTGAAATAATGAAGCAGATAAAAGAATTACAGGAAGACAAAAAAATCTTGCAGACCCCGCGAGCCAAATCAAATATAGAGTGAATATGAATTATAATCCGTCCATTTACGAAATCAATATCCGGCCCTGGTTGAAAAGATTTAGCTCTGAGAACAAGGCGGCAAAAATAGAAGATGTGCCGAATCAATACTGGGATAATTTGGCGGCTAAGGGCATCGATTATGTTTGGTTGATGGGATTGTGGTCAACCTGCGATTCGATAATTGAAAAGTACTGTTTTGAACCCGGCTTAATTAAAAATTACGACCGCGCTTTAAAGGACTGGAAAAAAGAAGATGTAATCGGCTCGCCGTTTGCGATAGATACTTATGAAATAAGTCCAAAGCTTGGAAGCACAAAATCGCTCCTTGAATTGAAATCCTACCTGAATAAGAAGGGGGTTAAACTTATTCTCGATTTTATACCTAACCACCTCAGTGCCGCAAGCAGGATTATAAAAGAAAATCCTTACGTGTTCTTATATGTTAATCATGATTTATTCGAGCGCGACCCGCATACGTTTTATCAACCGTTCGAAGATCAAAAAATTTATTTTGCTCACGGACGCGATCCTTTCTTTCCGGCCTGGCAGGATACCGTGCAAATAAATTTTTTTAGTATTGACGCGCGCCGGTTTCTTACCAATACTTTAATAGGATTGACGAAAATTTGCGACGGCGTGCGCTGCGATATGGCAATGCTTGCTTTGAATAATGTTTTTAAAGGAACATGGGGAAGTATACTTCAAGCCAACGGATTTGAAGCGCCTCCAACAGAATTTTGGAAAGACGCCATTGCCAAGGTAAAAGAAGAACGACCGGATTTTCTTTTTATAGCAGAGACATACTGGGACATGGAATGGACACTTCAACAACTCGGATTCGATTATACTTACGACAAGAAGCTAACCGACCGTTTACTGTTCGGGCCGGTAATTGATATCGGAGAACACCTGCAGGCCGAACCGGATTATCAAAATAGATCGATCCGCTTTATAGAAAACCACGATGAAGAAAGAGCGGTAGCGGCATTCGGAAAAGAAAAATCCAAAGCGGCTGCGGTGGTTATCAGCACAATACTCGGAATGAGATTTTATAATGACGGACAGTTCGAAGGGAAAAAAATAAAACTCCCTGTTCAGCTTGGAAGGGAACCCGAAGAATTACCAATCTTAGCCGTCAACAACTTTTATAATAAACTTCTTTCAATTACCTCGGAAGAAATATTCAAGAAAGGGAAATGGAATTTACTTTCCCCAATTTCTTCGTGGGGAGAGAACAAGTCCTACGAAAATATGCTTGCCTGGTTGTGGACATACAAGGAAGAGAAGAGACTGATAGTAATTAATTATTCGGAAACGGTTGCTACATGTCGTATTAAACTTGATGTGCGCGGGTACCAGGAAGAATTTGTTATTAAGGATTTGCTAAACGATGCCGCATATACAAGATCAGCGGAGGAAGTTTTTCATGCAGGTTTGTACATAGAACTCAAACCCTATCACGCTCATATATTCTCTTACTAAATCAAAAGGAATTCCCCCTCTCCTAAAAACAAGAGAGGGGTCCGAAAATCAAATCGTCAAAATGTAAATGTAACTCCGAGCTTGAACGTTTCGTAAGTCAACGGCGCCTCGGTATCGAAGGGCCAATTCATTTTTTCTTTCTTCAAAGTATAAAACGCATACGAAAAACCGTTCTTCAAAATAAAGTTAATAACCGGCGCCGCATAAGGAGAAGAATTTGCAACCTCATCGATGAACTGATCGAGCAAATGCAATCCGACTTCTTCGATTATAAAACTGCCTGCATGTTTCCAGAACATATGCCGAGGGAAAATAACGGCAGCTTCATAACCTGCATTGACAGAAAAGTGTCTTACAAATTCAACTCGCGCCCCGCCTTCCCATACGGTTCCAAACCTGTTTGCATCATGAAAACGGTTTAGTATGTCCGTATCGTTCCTCGCGTCGTCCAAGCTGAGCGGCGGATTAACAGCTAAATAAAATTGAGCGGGATAAGTTTGAACATCGAGTCTTGACCACGCAAAACCTGTCTCGTGGTAAGGCAGAATTTTTATATCGTCAAAATCGTAACCGTAACCGCTGCGCTGTGCAAAACCAATCCTCCAAAGATTTGTTTCCATATTACCCAGGGCAATATCCTGCTTCTTCAATTGCGAGCCGATCTTAGAAACAAAAACATACTTTTCCTTAAAGTCGATTAAATCGTCTTCGTAAAATTTCTCTTTTGTTACATAACCCAATTTCAGCTCAAGCATACCTACGTCTGCAAACTTACTTACAAGCTTGTCATGTTTAGGAATGCCCAGGCCATAATTCAATTCCATAAACGGCTTACCGTGAAATCGCCATTTGAACCATTCGTGCTTGTTCCATTCGAACCATTTCCAGTGATGTTCTTTTGGCGTTGCTTGTGTCGAATCGTCGTTGGTCTGCGCAGCTAAGTTAATGGTACCTATACACAGTATCGTGAAAACTAAAAGAAAGATCTTTTTATACATTATCTCCTCCGGGTGATGTGTTATTCAGACGAACGCAAATGTTAATTTGTTACAATTAACAAATACAAATTCAAGGGAAATTTACTTCTTATGTTTTTTCTCCAAGATCGTATTAAGCGATTCAAGAAGATATTTGCTTTGAACCGGCTTAGTTAGAAAAAAATCCACACCTGATTTATAAGCGTTATCTTTATCTCTTTGGAAAGCGTGCGCTGTAAGCGCTACAATTGGTAAGTCCGCATACTTAGGGCTTTGACGAATTTCAGCGGTTAATTGCAGGCCGTCCTTTGTGCCGTGAAGTGAAATGTCCATCAAAACAATATCGTAATTTTTTGAGTGGAGTTTTTCGTAGAATGTTACGGCGGAATCGCAGATATCAATATTGAAATGATTTCTTAAGAGCGCCCTCAGCACTTTTTGATTTTCGAGGTCGTCTTCAACAATAAGTAAATTTGGCTTTTCGTTCATTGAATCTTCCCCATATAAGATTCTTTATTTATTTCAACATACGAAAAAAAATTAAATTTATCTGTCGCTTTAATCCTTTCTATCTAATCTGCGCCGGCATACACAGCCAAACTTACTATCTTTGATCCTAATATTGATCCCAGCTTTTGACTTCAAGTTCCAACGGATTTTTATTAGTCAGCGCTTCGGCCAGACGCATTGCCAACTGCCTGTTAGTTATTAACGGAATTTTATAATCTACCGCTGTGCGGCGTATAATATAGTCGTTGGTTAATTCTTCTTCCTGAAAATTTTTGGGGATGTTGATTACGAGATCAATCTTTCTCGACTTCATGTAATCGGTAACATTAGGCGATTTACCATTCAACGGCCATTCCAATGTTTCAACAGGAATACCGTTGGTCTCCATGAATTTTGCAGTTCCGTGAGTAGCGTAAAATTTAATCCCGATTTTTGATAACGCGCGCGTTGGCTCCAGCAGTTCGGATTTAGATTCGATTGAACCGGAGGAGATTAAAATTGTTTTGATCGGGAAACGGTAGCCGACCGAACCCAACGCTTTTAAAAACGCTTCGTCAAAGTCCTGGCCAAGGCATGCAACTTCACCGGTCGAAGCCATTTCAACTCCGGTTGTAGGATCGGCGCCTTCAAGACGCGTAAACGAAAACTCCGGCGCTTTAACTCCTACATAATCGTAGCTGAATGTTTGGTCGTCTACATTATCGACTTTTTTTCCGACAATTACTTTAGCCGCGACTTCAATAAAATTTGTCTTCAATGTTTTTGATACGAACGGAAAACTTCGCGAGGCGCGCAAGTTGCATTCGATCACTTTTACCTTGTTGTCCTTTGCGAGAAATTGAATGTTAAACGGGCCATTGATGTTTAGCGATTTCGCTATGTCCGACGAGAATTGTTTTATTTGCCGCATAGTTTCTAGGTAAGTGCGCTGGGCAGGAAGAACAAGGGTTGCGTCGCCGGAATGTACGCCGGCATTTTCAACATGTTCCGAAATTGCCGAGCAGACAATCTTGCCGTTTTGAGCGACAGCGTCGAATTCCAATTCTTTAGCGTTGACTAAAAATTTTGAAATTACAACCGGGTGTTCCGGGGATACATCAACCGCCTTCTGTAAAAATCTTGTAAGCTCTACGTCGTCGGTTGCAATTGCCATAGCGGCGCCGCTTAAAACGTACGATGGTCTTACAAGAACCGGGTAACCAACCTTGTTTGCAAACTGCAGCGCATCTTGAATTGTGGAAAGTTTACTCCACTCCGGCTGGCCGATTTCGAGTTCGTCGAGCATCGCCGAAAATTTGCTTCTGTTCTCCGCCGTGTCAATCGATTCCGGCGACGTGCCCAAAATTTTTATCCCGATATTATGAAGCTTAAGCGCAAGATTGTTTGGCGTTTGTCCGCCCATGGAAACCACTACGCCCATCGGATGAATCGATTTGTAAATTTCCCAGATTGTTTCTGTGGTTAATTCTTCAAAAAATAATGTGTCGAACTGATCGTAATCGGTGCTTACTGTTTCCGGGTTGCAGTTGATCATCACTGTTTTGTAACCCATCTCGCGTAATGTCTTTCCGGTTATAACGCAGCACCAGTCAAATTCAACCGAGCTCCCGATCCGGTAAGGCCCGGAACCGAGAATTATAACACTTTTCTTCAGGTTGGAATCGAAATCGTGGAAGGAACAATTGTAAGTAAGATAAAGATAATTTGTTCTTGCCGGGTATTCCGCCGCCAGCGTATCTATATGCTGGATGAACGGATGAATATCAAACTTTTCGCGCAGCAAGTAAACATCGTGAGCATCTTTGCCTATTACGTTTGCAATCTGCCGGTCGGAAAAACCATGCTGCTTTGCCTCCAGCAGAAGTTCTTTGGATAATTTTTTCGCCGGCGTCGAAGAAATTTTCTTTTCTATATCAACTATGTTTTGAATCTTGTAGAGGAACCATTTATTTATGTGAGTAAGGGAATGAACACAATCCACCGAGTAACCTTGCTTTAACGCCTGCACTACTGCAAACATTCTTTCCTCGGTAGGATTTTTCAACGCTTCTTCAAGCTCCTCGAATTCGACCTTGGTTCTGCTGGCAGTTAATCCTTCAACTCCAATATCGAGCATACGCATTGCTTTTTGAATTGCGTCTTCAAACTTTCTGCCGATTGCCATTACCTCGCCGACGGATTTCATCGATGAGCCAAGATTTCTCTTTACAAGTCTAAACTTCTTTAAATCCCAGCGGGGAACCTTTATAACTATGTAATCGAGCGCCGGTTCGAAAAACGCCTTTGTGGTTTTCGTAATCGAGTTTGCCAATTCATGAAGTCCGTAGCCAAGAGCAAGTTTTGCAGCTACAAATGCAAGCGGGTAGCCGGTTGCTTTGGATGCAAGGGCGGAACTTCTTGAAAGCCGGGCGTTTACTTCGATCACGCGGTAGTCCTGGGAATTCGGGTCGAGCGCGTATTGAATATTGCACTCACCTACAATTCCCAAATGGCGTATTGTTTTAATGGCCACTTCGCGCAGCATGTGGTATTCTTTATTAGTAAGAGTTTGGCTTGGCGCAACAACAATGCTTTCGCCGGTATGAATTCCCATCGGGTCGATATTTTCCATGTTGCAGACGGTGATGCAGTTATCGTATCTGTCGCGTACCACTTCGTATTCAATTTCCTTCCATCCTTCAAGATATTCCTCAACGAGAATTTGAGATGAGTATGAAAGCGCCTTGGCAGCTAATTTTTTTACTTCGGTTTTGTTTCTGCAAATTCCCGAACCCAAACCTCCGAGTGCGTAAGCGATTCTTATGATTACCGGGAAGCCGATTTTCTCCGCGTATTTGATCGCGTCTTCAATTGTGTTAACTGCCTGGCTTTGAGGATATTTAACATCTATTTCAGAAAGCTTCTCGCAGAATAACTGTCTGTCTTCCGTATTCTCTATTGCGGAGATTTGAGTGCCGAGCACCTGCACATTATATTTTTTCAAAATGCCTTCGTGATGCAGCGCGAGACCGCAGTTTAAAGCCGTCTGGCCACCGAATCCCAATATGATTCCGTCGGGTTTTTCCTTGGCAATTACTTTTTCAACGTAGTGTGTGTTAATCGGAAGAAGATAGACTTTATCGGCAAGGTAATCCGACGTTTGAATTGTAGCTATATTGGGATTGATAAGAATTGTATAAAGCCCTTCTTCTTTTAAGGCCTTGATAGCCTGCGAGCCTGAGTAATCGAATTCTCCCGCCTCGCCTATTTTTAGCGCGGAGCTACCAATGATCAAAACTTTTTTGATTTTATGTTTCACTTAACATCCTTCAAGAATTCGTCAAAGATATATGAAGTATCTACCGGGCCCGGCATTGCTTCCGGGTGAAACTGCACCGAACGGAAGGGAAGTTTTTCATGCCGAACTCCTTCGTTTGAATAATCATTTAAATTTTCGAACCACGGCTGCCAGCCGCGTGGCAAAGTTTTTGTATCTACGGCAAAGCTGTGATTCTGCGAAGTCACGTAACATTTGTTTGAACCGACTTCCTTTACCGGCTGGTTCTGACTGCGGTGGCCGTATTTCAATTTAAAAGTTTTAGCACCCGCTGCAAGAGAAAGTATTTGATGTCCCATGCAAATGCCAAGAGTTGGAATTTGTTTCTGCAATAATTTTTTTGCGGATGCAACAAGCTGCTTGTAAACAATTGGGTTGCCCGGGCCGTTGGAAATTAATGCGCCGTCAAAATCTTCCTTGTCGATGTCGTAATCGTACGGAACTCGAAGTACGGTAACATTTCTTTCAAGAAGATTGGAAATAATACTTTTCTTGCAGCCGCAGTCTATCAGTAAAATTCTCTTCTTACCGGTGCCGTATTTTTCAACGTGCGGTATAGTAACTTTTGAAATTAAATTGTCTATGTCCGGATTATAATATTCGACTTCTTTATTGTTAACCTCAATCTTGCCGAGCATGGTTCCGCGCTCGCGCAAAATTTTTGTAAGATGGCGCGTATCCATACCGTAGAGGCCGGGCACATTAAAGCGCTTAAGCCACAGGTCCAAGCTTTCAATAGCGTTCCAGTGACTGTAGGATTCGCTTTCCTCGGAAACAATCAGCGCCTGAATTTGAATCTTTTCGGACTCAAAATTCTCGGGTATGTCTTCGGAGTCGTTCATGGGCGGGATGCCGTAATTGCCGATTAGAGGATACGTCATTACCAAAATTTGACCCTTGTAAGATGGGTCCGTAAGAGTTTCCGGGTAACCTACCATTCCGGTATTGAATACTACTTCGCCCGCGACGGACTGCTGCGAGCCAAAAAGAGTGCCTTCAAAAATGTTTCCATCTTCCAGAGTTAGTTTGGCAGTCTTTTTAGAATGCAAGTTTTTGTTCAAATCGCTTGATCCTTTATATTTTCGTTAAACGAGGAGCTTCGTCGGAAAGAGTTCGAAATAAGCCGTACGAAACTATAAAAAATTTTACGAAGACTCAAAATTATTGTTCGTTTAGAAAAAAATAATTTTGAAATCCTATCCGGAAACGATAAAGATTTTAGAATTGTAAATTAAACCGGAGGAACTTATATTAAAATAAATTTAAACCGGGAATGGCTTGAATCTTTCTTTTATACGAAGTGCATTTATTTTATTCATGCTTGCTTTTATTTTGATCGGGCTCTCCCAAACAAAAGGGCAGGGAAACGGAATTCTAAGAGGATTTGTAGCCGATTCCTTAAGCGGCGAAGTTTTGCCGTACGCCAATGTCTATATTAAACAAATCGACAGGGGAACCACAACTGATTTTAGAGGTTACTTTTTAATGGCCTCTTTACCGTTTAATAGAAGACTAACCGTGCTTGTAACTTATGTCGGCTATAATTCCAAAACGGTTTCGTTTATAATTGAACCTTACCAGGTAAAAGATATACGGGTTGAACTTTCATCTTCCAAATTGCAGATGCAAACAATAGAAAGTATTAGCTCCAGGTATCCAAAAGAGAATGAGACCACGGTAAGCTTAAAAAGAATTACAATGCCGGAGCTGGAGAGGATACCTCAAGGAGTGGAACTTGATATCTTTAAATCCCTCACAACCCTTCCTGGAGTTCAGTCCGGCGGCGATGTATCTTCACGTTACTATGTAAGAGGAAGCAACAGCAACGAAAACCTGGTTCTCCTGGACAATTCAACAATCTATAATCCCTATCACGCAATGGGAATACTCAGCGCCGTCGATCCGGACGTAGTAAGCAGTCTTGAGTTTTACAAAGGAGGATTTCCCACAGAGTACAGCGGAAGGCTTTCTTCGGTATTGCGGATAGTGACAAAAGATGGAAATCAAAATTCATTTGGCGCCAAGGCAAGCATAAGCGCTTTAACCGGAAAAGCAATGCTTGAGGGACCGATTCCGCACGGCTCTTTTATTCTTGCCGGAAGAAAAAGCTACTCAAACTTTATTCTGAAAAAATTTAGAAATGATAATACTCTGCCTGCGGATTTTTACGACGTCTTCATGAAATTGAATTATTCGAACGATGAATTTATGGAAGACGCCAAATTTACGGTTACGTATTTCACGACTTCCGATAAAATTTTATACGGCAATCCGTTGTTATCGGATTTTAAATGGTCTAACTCCTCGATAAGCGCTAATTATTTTCAAATTTCGGATTCGCCTTTGTATTATCAAATCGATATTTCTGCAAGCGATTTTACCGGTGAACAAATTCCAAATTTCAGTACCTCCAAAAACATTTTTAATGAAGTCTCGGACGCTACTATGCGGATGGATTTTAATTACGTGTACGGAAATAAAAATGAACTCGCCGGCGGATTCAAAATTATTGAAGTGAATACAAAGTTATTGGTCAATAATCAAAGAGAGCAGACAAACGATATCGGCTCCCACGGAACCAATATAAGCATTTACTTGAAATACAAACTTCTGAGCATCGAAAATCTTACAGCCGAATTCGGTTCGCGCTTGAATGCAACACGTTTGGCCGTTGGCGGTCCTGCATATTTTTTAGAACCGAGAGCCAGTCTTGCATATCGAATCTTGCCCGATCTTTCATTGAAAGCGGCGTGGGGAATTTATATGCAGGATTTGGTTACAATTTCCGATGAGAATTCCGTACAAACGGTTTTTGAGCCATGGCTGATAATACCCCGCTCTCTTCAACCTTCAAGCGCAATACATTATATAACCGGCATTGAATACAGCCCGTCATCCAATTTATCTTTCGACCTGGAAGGTTATTACAAACTGTTAAAAGATATTGCCCTGGTGAATGAACAGAAATATTTGAGTACGGATCCGGATCTTATACCCGGCAGCGGCGAATCATACGGATTGGAATTCCAAACAAGCTACAATGAATACCCTCTGAATATCTCCTTGGGCTACTCATTAATGTGGTCGTTCAAAGAAGTTAACAATGTACGATATGTACCGCGTTACGATTCGCGTCATAATCTTTCCGTTACATTGGATTATAATTTGGGAAACGGCTGGCATGCCGGCGCCCAATGGAGTTATTCTTCCGGTCTGCCGTTTACCCAAATAGCAGGTTACTATCAAAAACTTCAAATCGACGACATCACCGCGGGAAATTACATACTGAATTCTTATATACCTTTTACGCTTCTGGGCGGTACAAATCTCGGCCGTCTCCCGGATTATCACCGGCTCGATCTTAGTCTTTCTAAGAAAATCCGGGTTGGAAACGTCAAACTCGATTTTGATTTGAGCGTTCTCAATGTTTATAACAGGAAAAATCTTTTCTACTTTACACGCGATACCGGCAAGCGGGTAGATATGCTTCCGTTTTTACCTTCTGCAACTGTTAAGGCGGAATTATGAAACCGAAATTCTATTTCTTGTTCGTTCCGATAATTGCGGTAACTGCATTGCTTGGTTCATGCAGCGACCAGGTTGATCCCAAAACCGGATTTAAAGAAATATACTCCCTCAACTGCGTTATACGGGGCGACTCATCTTTCCAGGTGGCTACCATTACACGCTCGTATGATGTAAGCGGTTTTGATCCTACTACGAATCATGATAATCCTTTTATAGGCGGTGCGGATGTAAAAGTTTTCTACAATGATTCCGTATATGTTTTTCGTGATACAACTAAGACCCCTCCCGCAGGCTCCAATTACACTACGCCGATGCATTACTATTATAATTCAAAACTGCGCCCGCAGTTTACGGGCCCAATAAAAATACAAGCCGCACTTCCCAACGGAAAAGTATTAAGTTCGAGCGTGGAGACGTTTGCAATTAATCAGTTTATAATGGACAGAAGTTCGAGCTCAAAAATTTTTTTGCAGGGAGTAATTCCTCAACCCCTTAATTTTGCTTGGATTTATTTGGGCTCGCCGATGGAATACTACGTCGCGCCGGAACTAATTATTCTGTATTCAAAGACAGTGAATGGAAATACTATTGAAATGCAGAAGAAAGTTCCGCTCTATTATCTAAATGGGCAGACACCTCTTTATCCTCCTATTGAACCGGACCCGGGTTCGATCCAGTTTAAAATGAAGGTTGTTGATAAAGCCATGGAAGAAATATCTGCGGGCGATTCAAACAAACAAAATTATACAATTGAGAGCGCGGTGTTCCGCTTGTTTGTACTTGATAAAAATCTTACCACATATTATTCCGCTGCGCAAACTTTCCTGGATGAGTTTTCTGTGCGGGTAAGTCAGCCGGATTATACCAACATCATCGGCGGCCTCGGTATATTCGGCACTTATGCTGTTCAGCAGTTACCGGTCGCGTTCGATTATGAGTATGTTACATCTTTCGGTTATCGTCTTAAATAACCCGGATAGAATTGTCGCCGATAATTTTTTAGATGAACGAAATATCAACTAATTTTGTTGAGGTAATTGTAACAGAGTTTTCTGATGCAGCGGCAATTTTAATTTAAAGATATTTCGTATAAAGAGTTTACGGCTGGTAATTCTTTATGCGAAAAATAAAGGGGAGCGTTTAACCGCTCCCTTTCTTATTTTAAATAAGTAATAATTTTGATGCGAATGATCGGAAGAAAATTTCGGATAATCGTCTTTGCTTTTGTGTTTGCCGGCTTTACGGCGTGTTCATCCGTTCCCCGTTTCACATCGCGCAATGAACGCTACAAAGCGGAAGAAGCTAAAACGGAAACAAATTCTAAAATCGATTATCCCGATCCGCCTCCTGCCGAAGACTTTGAAAAATATAAGAACGCCGAGGTTCTCGAATCCGTTACCGGCGTTGCTTCGTACTATGCGGATAAATACAACGGACGAATTACTTACGGCGGAGAAGTATACGATATGAACGGCATCAGCGCCGCTCACCCGATATATCAAATGGGGACCATCATTCGAGTGACAAATCTTTCCAATAATAAAAGTGTTGTTATGCGAATTAACGATCGTATGCCTTACCGCCCGGACCGTATTATTGATCTTTCGCTCGGCGCAGCCAGAGAACTTGATATGGTTAAAGACGGCATTTCAGAGGTTCGCGTTGATGTACTGGAATGGGGAAACGGTAAAAAATAATTTACCGTAATCATTAGTTTTCTACAACCTGTCTGTTGAATCCTTTTCTTTATGGAATCATCCTATAATCAGTTAAAATAATAACGGAGTTAAAATGTACCTTGATGACAGCCTGAAAGCCGAGTTGAAGAAGCAGCTTTCGGTAATGACTAAAAATGTGAAGATGGTTTTATTCACACAGGAACTTGAATGCCAATTTTGCCGGGAAACCAAAGACATACTAACAGAACTTTCCGAAGTATCAGATAAAATTTCTTTAGAGATCAAAAACTTTATTAACGATAAAGAAGAAACCGAAAAATACGGCGTCGATAAAATTCCCGCTACCGTTCTTCTTGATGAAAACGGAAAAGACTATGGAATAAAATTTTACGGAATCCCGAGCGGTTATGAATTCGCCTCTCTTCTTGAAGATCTTAAATTGCTTGGCACCGGCGCTACCGGTTTTTCACCGGAAGTTGAAGAGCAAATAAAAAGTGTCGATACCGATGTTCACATGCAGGTGTTTGTTACACCCACTTGCCCTTACTGTCCACAAGCCGTTATTACAGCGCATAAGTTTGCTTACCTTAACGAAAAAATTAAAAGCGATATGGTTGAGGCAACCGAGTTTCCGCATCTTTCAAATAAATACAGCGTAAGAGGCGTGCCGAGAACCGTGATAAACGAAAATTCATTTATTGAAGGCGCAGCACCGGAACAAATGGTTTTGGATAAAGTAAAAGAAGCGTTAGCGCAAGCAGTGTAATATGACAATAAATAAAAAAGTAATTCTTAAAAGAGCGTTGCCCGTTGCAGCCGGTGCCGGTTTAGGATTTGCGTATTATTATTTTATCGGCTGCTCAACCGGCTCATGCCCTATATCGAGCAACCCGTATATTTCTACTCTGTACGGAGCCCTGGTTGGATTTGTAGTGGGAATGCCTTCTAAGAAAAAAGTTGAGAGTAATGGAACGGATAGTCAAAACGGTTGAGATAGAAGAACTTGTAAACGCGGTTCCGGAATCTGTTACTTACCTTATGCAGAAAGGAATTAGATGCCTGCGATGCGGTGAACCTATTTGGGGAACACTTGAGAGTGCGGCTAAAGAAAAAGGTTTTGATGATATTGAAATTGAAAATTTCGTTGTTGATCTAAATAAACTCTTAACGGAGAAATCGAATTGATTTTTCCTAATCACAATTAATTATTATTTTGGAAACGGAAATAAAGAGGAAACAATGACACAGAAAAATTCTGCTAAGAAAAATCTTAAAGGCGGCTTAACTAAGAAACAAAGAAGCTGGATCTATACCGGGTTCTTTATCGCCGTTATAGTAATGCTTTTTGTAATAAATAATATGGGTAACGAACCCGAGCAGGGTCCTTATCCGCCGAATTACGTTCCAGCGGCTCAGAGAAGTTCCGCCCTCGCGCCGGATTTTACATTACCTACGGTAGACGGTAAACAATTAAAATTATCCGACTACAAAGGCAAAGTTGTAATACTTGACTTTTGGGCTACATGGTGCCCGCCGTGCCGTAAAGGTATTCCGGATTTAATAGAACTTAAAAAGAAATACGGCAGCAAAGGATTGGAAGTAATCGGAATTTCTCTTGATACCGAAACCAAAGGTCAGGTTGCGGGATTTGTTAAAACCAACGGGATGAATTACCCGGTAGTTTACGGCAATCAAACAGTAACTCAATTGTACGGCGGAATAGAAGCTATACCGACTACTTTTGTTATTGATAAGCAGGGAAAGATAGTTGCCAATTACCAGGGTTTAATGCCTTCTTCAACTTATGAAAACCATATTAAGAAACTCTTATAAGCAAACCACTATTGTTATGAAAAATAAAAAGGCGGCTTTAATTTGTCGCCTTTTGCTATCTCCTAATTCATATCTGTTAAATTATAGAAATAAATTCCGCTTGGTAGATTGGCAGCATTAAACTCTACTTCATAATTGCCAGCTTCGTAAATTTTATCCGCAAGCACGGTAATCTCGCGGCCAAGAACATCATATACTTTGAGTCTCACCATATCCTTTTGAGGTATGCTGAAACTTATCTTTGTTGTTGGATTGAACGGATTGGGATAATTAGAAATATAATATTGTGTAGGAACTGAGGAATAATTTCTCAAATTTATTTTTGCGGGATATGGGTGGCATGTTGCGGTACCACTATATGATGAATAATTTCTATTAATATCACTTGCTCTAACTCTATAACTGATATCAAATGCAAAATTTGTAGAATAAAGAGTATAATCCTGGTCTACATACGAATTGCTGCTGGTCGTTGCTATTACATTCTAAGATCCTTCATTTACTTGTCGCGAAATCTCATATGATCCAAGATCATTTTCGGAATTTGCTAACCATGTTAATTTTACATGATTGCCGCTGGAATTTGCGCTGATTGCTAATCCCGTTGGTTGACTAGGGGGTGTACTATCCGTAATATAGAAAGTAATAGTTTTATACATCCAATCACTGCTGTCCGGTTGTTGTCAATAATGATAGCCATAAGTTATTTAAAAGAATCATCTTATAAAGATTTTTCATTGTTAGGGATTTGAACGTAAAATAGTCGCTACAAAATAAAATTTTGGAGCGGCAAATTAAACCAAGGACAAACTGTACTTTCACAAATAATGAGTTATATACCACAACATAGTTTTGGTTCATTCGTAAATAAATATCACGGGAACTATCGAGTTAGAACATTTACTTGCTGGCAACAATTTCTTGTTATGGCATTTGTACAGTTAACATATCGAGAAAGTTTAAGGGATATAGAAACATGTCTTCTATCAATGCAAAACAAACTTCATCATGTGGGTCTACAAAGCAACATCTCTCGCTCAACTATAGCCGATGCAAATGAAAAGAGAGACTGGAGAATATACGCTGACTTTGCATACCTGCTTATCAAAGAAGCCAAAGAACTTTACCATGATGAAAATCTTTTCAATGAACTTAATGAAACTATTTACGCTCTTGATTCAACAACCATCGATTTATGTTTGTCACTTTCCCCTTGGGCAAAGTTTCGCTCGACAAAAAGCGCAATCAAAATTCACACTCTATTAAATCTACAAAACAACATTCCAGCCTTTATTAGCATTAACGACGGCTCTGTGCATGATGTCAATATTCTTGACGAACTAATAACTGAGATCGGCGCTTTCTATATCATCGATAGAGGTTATACCGACTTCGAACGACTCTATAAATTGAATATCAGTAATGCCTATTTTGTAACAAGAGCAAAATCCAATCTTCAGTTCCAAAGAATTTATTCACATCACGTAGATAAATCTACCGGATTAATTTGTGACCAATCGATTTCTCTTGCCGTTTTCTATACCTCAAAAGATTATCCCGATAAACTAAGACGTATAAAATATCTCGATACCGATAATGAGAAAAGACTTGTTTTCATTACAAACAATTTTTCTCTACCTACTATTACCATTGCTAATTTGTATAAACAGAGGTGGCAGATAGAATTATTTTTCAAATGAATCAAACAGGATTTCAAGATAAAATCATTTTATGGTAACTCTTTCAACGCTGTCAAAACACAAATATGGATTGCTGTTTCTGTCTTGCTTGCTACAATCAAGAAAAAATTTAAAATTGAACAATCTGCAGAGTGGGATTTATATATACACAATTACTGTGAACAATCATACTCAATCAAAGAAAATATTGCTGATGAAATAATCATTGCAAGTGTTGAAAATAAGAATCAGTCAGAAAGAAAAGGCGACCGCTGCAGGCCGCCTTTTTTATGGCAGATCGGACTTAGTCCAGGTTATCAGTAAAGGAAAATTTTATCGCCAGCAGCACGACGCAGAGAGTAATAGCTTATAATACTTTTATAAGTGGCTTGAACATTGAGAAGCCGTGCTTGCGTCAAAGTTGTTTCCGCGTCAAGAACTTCAAGATTGGTACCGGAACCTCTTTCATATTGTATCTTGGCGCGTTCCAAAGATTTTTCCGCGTAACCGATTTGTTCTTTAGTAGTATTTACTTTTTCTATGCTGCTTTTCAAATCGCTTAGGTTCTGGTAAATATCCGTTGAAATTGATTCTTTGATCAGATCAATCTTTTTGTCGGATGCGTCGATGGTAGCGTTGGCCTCATTAATTTTATTCTCTGTAAGATTACCGTTAAAAATCGGTACGTCAACAGATAGTCCGGCAAACCAATTACCTCTCATAACCTGGATGTTAGGTTCGTAGCCGTTCTTAAAACCGTAACCGAGATCGACGCTAACAACCGGCTTATCAATCTGGCTTACCATTTCCTTTTGAAGATTAGCCGTATTGCGCGCGTCCGCAGCAAGTTTTAATTCTTCGCGCTGGCTGTAAGCTGCATTTAAAAGCGAGTCGCTGTTCAAACTGTAACCGGAAAGATCAAGCTGCCCGGAAATGTTAATATCTTTTTTTCTATCCATCCCGATTAATTCTTTAAGAAAAAGCTTCTGCTTATTTATTTCGTTTTGAAGTTCAATTTTTTCATTTGTTATTTCTACCATTCTCGCCTTAGTGCTAAGTACATCATAATCTGTGGCAGTGCC
Source organism: Ignavibacteriales bacterium (assembly GCA_027348115.1). Taxonomy (GTDB): domain Bacteria; phylum Bacteroidota; class Ignavibacteria; order Ignavibacteriales; family Melioribacteraceae; genus Fen-1258. Next base: position 988 of record DAIEQA010000247.1, on the reverse strand, counting down.
GCTTTGTATTTTCATCTCGGTTATTTTTAGATGTTCTTTCAGCGTTGCATACTGGGTATCTTTAACTGCGACACTTTTTTCCAAAAATAAAATACCGTAAAAAGCACTAATGGCTTGATTGGAAAGATTGTTCTTAATCAGGTCTTCGCCGTCTTTAACCGATTTTAAGAACGAAGCCGCGTAATCAACCTGTGAATCGCGCTTGCCGAAATCGTAAAGTGTATGATGAACCAATACGCCGATATTATAATTGTTGGCTGGTGCCAGCTCAAGATTTTCTCCGCCGAAAGCAAAAGCGGGAATTGGACCGATGCGCGTGTAAGATGCTTCGGCGCTTACATTCGGCAGGTAAGCGCTCTTCTGCTGCTCAACACGATATTGCGCCGCTCTTAGTTCATCCTCGTTCTGTTTTATAAGCGGATGATTCTCGACGGTCAGTTTGAGAATATCTTTAAGCGTCAGCAAAGTAGTCTCCTGCGCTTTAGCAAACGAGACAGAAAGAATAAACATTATGAAAAACGGTAAGATATATTTCAAATTTAGTTTCATTGCAAGTCCGTAAAATTTTTGTTGTTCGTGTGTTTCTTTTCTTTGTATGAATTCTCTTTCAAAAAATCAATATCAATAAAGCAGCGGAACACGATTAATCCATCGCGACCATTTTCTCGCCGGGTCCTTTTTTCTTTTTGTAACGCAAAAACAAAATAGGCACCACGCAAACAAATGTTATAAGTGCCGCTATAAAAAAGTCGTCGTCAACCGCAGATACAAACGCCTGCATGCTCAGATGATATTGTATTAATGCGTTTGCTCTTATATTAGAAACGGCATTTGTTCCACCGACCGCGTTTTGAGCAAACCTTGCCAGCCCGGCAGCCACATTTTTTGTTACCGGCGAATACTGGTTTACAACTTGTCCGTATATCGTTGTATGGAAAATAGTTCTGTCGGTTAAAAGCGTTCCCATAATTGCAACGCCGAAACTTCC
>DAIEQA010000223.1:0-46027 GCA_027348115.1 Ignavibacteriales bacterium | reverse complement strand
CAACAGATTTATGAAAAACTTCCTTGTTTATAATCGGGCTGTATTCAATGCGGCCTTTCAAGTTTGTGGAATCAGGCAGCCACATACCCGAAAGATTTTTGGTATTCCATCCGTCCTTAGTATATATTAATGAAAAACCGTTTTTCTTTGTAATTATGATATAGACTATCGACTTGCTGTCTCTAACAACTTTTTGGCAATGTTCAACAACAAGACTGTATTCATCTGTTATTAATGCGGATTGATTTGCAACAAGAATGGATGACGCGATGTCAGATGCTTCATTGTCCATTCTTTCAACAGCAATGTTTTTTTGTAGGGGAATTATGTACAAATACACTATAAGAATTGTAGTTATAGTAATCAACCAGCCCCATAAAACAATTTTCCATATTATTTTTCTCGATACAAAATTGTATAAGAAGAAGGCGATATTTTTAATACGGTTCATTTTACTATCTTCTTTTTTTTATAGTCAACTGCTTTTTGAAATAATCGTTTTCGTCAAGGATATTTAGCCCGGCTTTTAGGTCGTCGTCATTTATTCTAATCATTGATTCGGATTTGAAAATGCTGAGAATGTTTTTACCCTGGCTTGTCAACTGTAAAGCTTTAGTTTCGTCCAGTATAGCTTTTATCAATACTTTATTTGTGTTTTCGTTTACTACCGAGAATATAGGAATAAAGGAGGGAGAAGAAATAAACACCGATAATGTTTTTTTGATTTGCGGATTTAATTCGCAAACGGCCTGGTAAACACTTTTTCTAACTACGGCGCAATCCGAGTTTCCAAAAAAGACATTATAAATAGCGCTCGATTCGTTTTCGGTTACTTTTACTTGTCTGAAAGCGCTGTTTATAGACCTATGCCCGGCTTTAGCTAATAAATTAAAAAGCCATTCTTCAAGCATGGGATGATTCTTAAAATTGGGAACGCTTAAATTCTTTCCGATTAAATCCTCCGTCTTAGTTAAATTGCTGTCGTTACGCTTCAAAAAATAATATTGCTCATAAGCGTTATCCGATGCTGACGGCGCGATGCACGGTGTAATTCTATACTGCTTTTTTAATTCCCTGTATTCGGTAAAGGATATACTTAATAAATCCACCTCGTTTTTATCCAACGCTTCTTTGATATCATTTAAGGAATTATAGACGAAATAATGGAAATCAATTTTTTTATTCAATCTTTTTTCAATCTTCTCTTTAGAAAGTTTTGCATAAACAGAGATTGCAGCGCTTGCATCGATAGGGCTTACTTCTTGGAAAGAGAATATGGAATATCCCATTGTAAATTTTACTTTATCATCGCCGGCATAACTATTTAAATAACCGCACAACCAAAGTGTAATAATTCCCGACAAAAACATCACAATATTTCCATTACGGTTCATCTAACTGGCTTTTTAGTTTTTGAAGTCGGCTGTTGTTTGAAGTATTCGTTTTCCGTTAGTATATCGAACGCAGTTTTTAGGTCTTCCTCTTTTATCCTTACAAACCTATTTGCCTTAAAAATGTTCAAGATATTTTGGCCGCTTTGCGTCGATGGCAAATCCATAGCGTAATTTACAATTGTATTTATCATTCTAGAATCTGCTTTGTTGTTCCCGGCGGTGAATGCAAGAATCATAGGAGGAGAAAAAATAAATGCAGACAATGATTTTTTTATTTGAGGATTCAATTCGCAGACTGCATCGAAAACGCTTTTGCGGACAACCGCTACATCCGCATTCTTAAAAAATACATTGTAAATGGCGTTCGATTCCTTGTCGCTAAATTTGATTTGACCGAATACTTTATTCATTGGCCCAAGTTTATTTTTTGCCAGCAAGTTTATTAGCCAGTCTTCAAGCATCGGATGATTTTCGTAACCGGGCACACTCAAAATCCTGCCTTTTAATTCTTGAACATTTGCTATGCTGCTGCTGTTGCGGTGTAATATGCAATATTGTTCAAAGGCATCGTCTTTGTTTGTAGCTGCGAGATACGGGGTTATCTTACATGATTTTTTTAATTTATAGTATTCGGTAACGGAGAGAGAAAGCAAACCCACTTCATTGTTATCTACAGCTTCTTTCATTTCTTTTAAAGAATGATAAATTTGGGACGTGAATAAAACCTCTTTATTCAAGGCCTTCTCCACCCTCTCTTTGAAAATTTTAACATATACGGATATTGCAGCGCTTGCATCAGTAGGATTAACTTCCTGAAACGAGAATATTGAATACCCCATTGTAAATTTTAACTTTTCATCGCCGGCATAATTAATCGAGTTTATGCACAACAACAGTGTGGTTCCTCCAAAGAGAAAAAATACAATATTTCTATATCGGTTCATTTAACTTGCTTTTTGGTTTTTAAAGTCAGCTGTTGTTTGGAGTATTCGTTCTCCGTAAGAATATCCAGCGCGGTTTTAAGGTCTTCCTTTTTTATCTTAATAAATTTATTTGCCTTAAAAATGTTTAAAATGTTTTTACCGCTTTGTGTTGTTTGCAAATCGCCGGTATACTGGATAATGATGCTAACAATTTTCTGATCGGCATTGTCGTTGCCAGCTGTGAATGCTATAATCATGGGCGGTGAAGAAGCAAGCACCGATACTGAATTTTTAATTTGAGGATTGAATTCGCAAACCGCATCGAAAACGCTTTTCCGTACAACCGCGAGGTCAGAATTCTTAAAGAACACGTTGTAAATGGCGTTGGATTCTTTGTCCGTAAATTTAATTTGCCCGAATGCTTTACTTATTGGGCCAAGTTTATTTTTTGCCAGCATGTTTATTAGCCAATCCTCAAGCATAGGATGAATTTTGTATTCGGGTATACTAACTGTTTTGCCCTTCATGTCATCAATTTTGGAGATATTTCTATCGTTCCGTTTTAAAATACAATACTGCTCAAACGGACTATCCGAACTTGAAACTGCGAGGTATGGAGTGATTTTATAGGATTTATTCAATTCGTAATATTCATTTACGGATAAACTGATCAAGTCCACATTGTTTTTTTCGAAGGCATCTTTCATTTCTCTTAACGAATTATAAATATAAGATTGAAATACGACCTCTTTCTGCACAACTTTTTCAACCCTCGATTTGTAGATAGAAGCGTATACAGAAATTGCAGCGCTTGCATCAGTAGGATTGACTTCTTGAAACGAGAATATTGAATACCCCATCTTGAATATGAATTTATGTTCACCGGAATAATTGATTGAACTAATGCATTCCAAAATTGTCAATGCCCATAAAAATGTTTTCTTCTCTATTTTATTTATGAAGCGTGTCATAGCTCGATAATTTTAATTTGCAAAATCAGATGGTATAATTAAACCGCATGTCATTTTGAATCCGCGTTGATTTACTAATGTTGCTTGTGAATATTTCATCTCAGCTTCTTTTTCTTGAGCGCTGAGTTATGATTTCTAAATGCGTTATTCTCGTCTAAAATTTCTTTAGCATACCGGAGGTCTTTCTCGCTAATTTTTACCGCCCTATCGGCTTTGAATATTTGTAAAATATTTTTCCCTCCCGTTGTTAAATGGAGAAGAGCGGCTTCATCGATTATAATTTTAATAATTTCCTGGTCTGATTTGTTGTTTGAAACCGTGAAAGAAAGCACCATTGGCGGTGAAACCATAAATACAGTTAAAGATTTATTTAGCTGCGGGTTTAAATCACAAACCGCATCCCAAACACTTTTTCTTACAATAGCCAAATCGGCTTTATTAAAGAACACATTGTAAACAGCGCTGGATTCTTTATCGCTTATTATAACTTGCCCAAAAGTTTTTTTTATCTCCGGCATCTTGTTCTTCATGAGTAAATTAAACAACCATTCTTCCAGCATGGGATGAAGTCTTAATGTAGGCAGATCTAAAATTTTTCCCGAAAAGTCGCCGAGCTTATTTATAGGAGAGTCCTTCCTTTTTAAAATACAATATTGCTCGGAAGGATCCTCTTTGTTAACTACCGCAATACACGGACTTACATCGGCTTGTTTTTTCAGAGCAAAATATTCGTCAGCAGAAATGCTTAGAATATCAACCTCGCCATGATTAAGCGCGTCGATCATCTCTTTTATCGAATTATACACTTTGGAAGTGAATGTTATATTTTTATTTAACCTTTTCTGAACCCGGTCTCTGAACGTATCCACATAGACGGATATTGCCGCGCTTGCATCTATTGCTTCAACATCTTGAAAAGAAGAAATTGAGTATCCCATATGAACTTGCAGCTTAGTGCCTTTATCGTTATAGAATGTACTTCCGTTTAGTAGTATAACCGAGGCAGCTATAATTGGTATTAACATTCTGCACGTTAAAATGTTGGCACCGTCTCCCCCAAAAATAAGCCGTATAATTCTTTTGTTAATCATTTTTCATTGCCAATTTGACTAAAAGAAATGCCCGCCGTCTATTTATTAAATTTTATATTCTTAGAGCTTGATAGTCTTTTATATTCGTCGTAAAGTTCTTCCGTATTTTTAAGATATTCATTTTTGAACGGCGTAAAGCCTGTGATTCTGAATAGGTTTAGAAATTGCTGTCCAACCTTGCTCTTATTCATTTCATATAACTTTTGGCTAAGTTCGCTTATTCTAAATCCTTTATGATCTTTTATTTTGTCAGTATAACATAAGAAAGAATACAAAATAGGTTTTGACGCATCAATTACTTTCAGTTCATTTGCAAGCTGAGGATTAAATAAGATTGATGCTTCGTAATCCTTCTCCGCGACCACTACAGCGTCGGTTTTTTTGAAAAAAACATCCGAGATACATTTTGCCGCATTATTGCTTACCGAGGTCTTGGCTGCATAATAAATATTATAATTTTCTTTCTTCTCCAAGAGTGCGGTTTTAAACCAAGTTTCCGTAATGCTTACTTTTTCGTTTAAAGGTTTATAAATGACAATTTTTTTATTGCGTAAATCTGTAATTGAGTGAATGCCCGAATCCTTTCTTGTTAATAACAGAATTCTATCCAGGCTTCTATCGCCTGTAACATAAGCAACAAAAGGAGTCAGGTTAATTCGATCTTTAAGAGTCAGGTATTCGTAAGAAGTTAAAACGACAAGATCAATGCGCTTCTTGCGGCAATCTTCTTCTATCGATTTTATCTGGTCGTAAATTTTTACGTCGGCGTAATTATTTTTCTCCCATTCATGAATCATTTTTTGCAGTAAAATATTTGCGGCGGCTTTTGCGTCAATAACGTTTGTGCTCGTAAAAATATATATGCTGCAGCCAACATAAACAGTATCCGGGGGGGAACTAGAAATCTGACAAAATAAATTTCCCGCAGAAAACAAAAAAATGCCTGTTATAAGATGGATCAGCAGTCTCCGCCGTAACATCACAAACTCTTAATTATTCTTTGAATAATTAGAAAGCAGCGATTCCAATTCGGCTTCAAGAATAACATTCTGATACTGAACCAACTCCAGCTGTGCTTCCATCATCGATTCGGTTAATTGAGCTTGTATCAGGTCGGCAAGCTCCATCAAGTCCGCGAAATATCCTTTTTCTATCAACTCTCTGTTTTCTGTTGCGGAAGAAGCAGCTTCTTTAGATGAAACGATTTTTTCATTCGAAGATTCAAGTTGATAGTATAAAGCTTGCAGTTTAAGAGTTAATCCGTTTACTAGTAATGTTTTCTGTTCGGAAAGCTGGTCGTAATTTGCTTTCGCCTCATCAACTTGAGCGCTTGTTCTCAATCCGTTGAAAAGATTCATTCGAATGCCAAGTCCTACAATCCAGGTATCCTTGTTGTCTTTTGTTGTAAATCCGTAATCATAACCGCTGAATAAATGCCGGTAGGTGCCGGTTAAGGCAATTGAAGGATAATAATCGCTTTTTGATTCGTCAATCTTTGCAGTTAAAGCATCAAGCCCATTTTTTACTTTTGCAATAAAAGGATTTTTCGCAAGAAGAGTATCCACCATGCTGTCCAGAGAAGAATGAACAATTGCGTTAGGAAATTCTTTTTCCGTAACCTCAACTTCGTTTTTCCAGTTTAACCCCATCGCATAGACTAAAGCGGATTTTGCAACTTTTTGTTCGCCGTTTAACTCGCTCACAATGGATTTGATAGCGTCGACAAAAATTTTATTTTTTAAATAGTCGCTCTTTGTAACTTTTCCCGATCCTTTTGTGTAAAGTGCTTCGGTGAAAGAAAGAGTTGCTGCCATTCTGTCTTCGGCGTCCTGAGCTATTTGTTTTAAGTGTTCGGCAAGAATTACGGAGTAAAAGAGCTTTTTGGTTTCCAAAATTATCTGGTCGTCGTTGCTGCGTACATCCTGCCTTGCCATTTCCAAATTCGATTCCGCTTGTTTTACAAACGAAGAAATTTTTCCACCCAAAAAAAGCGGCAGCATAAAATCCAATTGAACTCCGATTGATTGTTTATCCGCAACCTTAATATTTTGTTCGGGCACGTTAAATGTAATGGCTGGTATAAACATTGTTCCAAAATTCATCGATGGCGTTTGTATTGCCGTGGAAGGCATAATAAAATTCATATCCTGGTCCTGAATAGTATACCCTGAACTTAAATCCACCGAAGGGTAATGCCCGGAATTAGCTTGTTTGATTTTTAACTCGGCAATCTTAAGAGCATAGTTCTTAACATCTCTGGATTTATTGTTCTTCAAGGTAAGGTCTATACACTGCGGCAAAGAAAGTTTTAAAGTATCTGTAGATGAAACACTCTGGCCGTCGACAATATGGGTATAAAAAATTAATATTGAGCACAATTTGATAAATGACTTGTATGTAGGTTTCATCGCGTCACCCCTGAAAAAGTGATAAAAAGATTATAGCTGATACACATCCTCCCCATATTATCGAATGATAAAACATTTAGTTTAAATATAATGGGCATAGTTCATATCTGAATTACCGTTTCTTACAGTTAATTCGCAATTGTGCAGAAGAAATTTTAATCCATTCTATATTTGAAATTAAAACGGCAAGGATTTTGTTTAAATTTTCTCAATTTGTTTTTCTGATGCGCCAAGCGTTTCCGTATAAACATAATAAGTTTCTTTTTCAAAACAGACAAAGCAAACAATATCTACTATGTTACCGGATTCGAAGAAATTTCTCACGGTTTTTATCGCGATTGCTGCCGCTCTTTTTATTGGGAATCTATATGCGCCTGTGCTTATCGATGGGAACGCAATTGATTTGATGCCGTAATTGATAGCCAGTGCCATGGAATTTTTATAGCAGGCAGCCAGCAGTTCATCTTCGTTTTCATATCCCCCGCGCCAAATTGGTCCAACGGTATGAATAACGTATTTGGCAGGTAAATTATATCCCGCTGTAATTTTTGCTTGGCCGGTACTGCAGCCGTTTAACTTTTTACACTCTGCAAGCAGTTGCGGACCAGCAGCTCGGTGGATAGCGCCGTCTACCCCTCCTCCGCCAAGTAAACTTCTGTTTGCTGCGTTAACTATAGCGTCGAACTTTAATTTGGTGATGTCGCCTTCCACAACTATTATTTTAGAGTTTGCTTCCATTCAATTTTACTCCTTCGTGAATCGAATAATTAAATCATTCAAATTTGGAAACGACGTAAGTAATTTTGACCGTCTGGCTAATTCGAAATCTGAGAAATCGAATCCCGGCGAAACAGTGCATCCAACCAGAGAAAAAGAATTTTTATTTTCGACCTCGGCCGCAAACCACGTTCCTGCTTTAATTACAAATTGAAATTTTTCATTATTGGAGAGATTGTTGCCAAGTTTAACCGACTTATAACCTTTTTTGTCAAGACAATGAATTATAACCGGCGATCCTTTATAGAAATGCCAAATTTCGTCGGAGAGAATACAGTGAAATAATGAGACTTGTTCTTTAAGAAGCATAAAATAAATGGAAGTGGAAAAGCTTCTATTACCGGTATATCGCTTGGGAAGCGATCCTCGCTCGATCATTTCATGCGATCTATAAATCTCGCTGAAAAATCCTCCCTCTGGATGAGGTTGTAATTTAAGCTCTTGAATTAGAAAAGACGTTTCTTCCATTTCCGCCTCCGCGAATCTTAAAATAATTATTGCCTAATGAATTTATCATTTTCCAGAGAAATGTTTTGGGTGTAAGAAAAAATATTTACCATTTTGACACAACTAATTTTTTGTGAAGCAAACGATTGTAAAGTATGCGGTAACAGAATTATTCCTGAAGTGAAAAATAATTCTGCCCGGGATTAATCAAATATTTCCGCTTTCGGTGGCCACTTGGAAATAATATAGATTCATAATTACGCTAATATTTACTGGGAGTAATTAATGCAGAGGAATACAAATTCAAATCGTACAAATAGAAACAATGCGGAAGATTTTTGCATTAAATAATTAACATTTATGCATCAAAATTAGTGTCTTAAAATAGTTTGCATTCTCAATGTGAAACGCATCTACTTTAATAAAGGGGAAATATTTTGAAATAACCAAATTATTTTCCAGGCATTTGATTTGATGTTTGTTAAGAAACAATTTAATCTTTATGGAACTTATAGATATTATTTCGACAATCCTCTTTTTTGGAGGCGGGCTCCTTATACTTGTTGTGCTGATTTCATTTTTCTCTTCCAAGATGAGAGGTGATAATCAGGAGTTGTATAGGAAAAATAAACGGCAAAGCCAGGCGTCAAAAAATATTATCCGACCTTTTAAATCTTCTGCACCCAGATTACCTGGAAACACGGGCGACCAGATACCGCAAATATTTCAGCTTGAACAAATCCGACCGCGCGAAATTAAAATGATTAGGAAACCTACAGTGCGGGAAACTTCGACCGAGGAAACGGCAAAATCGAAAGAACAGCAGAACGCCAACGGCGAAAAAAATCGCTACACAATTGTAAATGAAGAGCAAAAAAAAATTCGCGGCCAGGTTGTTAATTATCGCTGAAAGTAAAAATTCTTATCTCCGAAAGTTCAGTTCAGTTTAGCTTAAACACATTTCAATTTTTGTTGCAACATTTGATAAATGTTGAATCGAAAAAAAATTTTTATACTTGCATTATAAACATTGCTTTTTGTCTGAACTCAATTATATTTATCATATCAAAATGGGTGCAAAATGATGGTATCGGATCAAAACAAAATTATCTCGGCATTTACAATTGGTTACTTCACTTCTTATCTGCGCGACTATCTTGATGATAAAAACGCAACAATGGATGATTTTAAAAAGTCATTTCTAATTGAGCATAGCTGCGAGATTAATGATACGCTTTCGGGGTTGTACGAGGATGTTTTCGAGAAAAAGTGTGACACTACTTTTCAACAATCTTGCATCGATGAGATGAAAGATTCCATTAACTATGTAATCAATTCCACCTCGGATGAAATAAGCAAACGGGAAGATTCGTCTCTGGAAATGGCATTTCTTTCCGGCAGTTTTTTAAGCGTTGCCGATGCTGCGTTGCTTGATGAATTCGACAGATCAAAATTCGAACTTATTTGCGGTGAGCTTATTCATTCCCTTAACCTTAATATTGCTTGGCAGGAATTAGAGAAATTAATGATCGGACTTTCCTCTGGATCGCCAAATAAAAAATGTAATTCGAGGGACGAGCTTTTTTTAATGATATCCAGTAATAGCCCGGCCGCAAAAAAAATATACGGTTTTCAATATTTGATGGATAGACTTTCTTTGCAGCGGGCATTTGCTCACTTAACCGATGTCGGAATGTATCTGTCGTCTTTTATGCTTCTCTTTTCGATGGGGTATTGAAATTAATATGTTGTGCAACAAATTTTTATGTGTGCAATGAATATACTCCGCAAGCAAGTTACCTAATTGAAAAATGAAAAGTCCCGCTCGATGCGGGACTTTTTTTAATAACTAAGCGCAAACTATCCTTACGCTTTCATTCTTTTGCCTTTTTCTTCGGTAATAAAAATCCATCCAACAACCTTACCTATGTCTATTATTTCAAAATTGTTCCAATATTTTTTTGTGCGAACGTGCATAGAACTTGTATCAGAGGATGAAATCCTCTCGGCTTCTCTTATTATTCCTTGAATTCTTTCCTGCCATGCTTTCATATTTTTCACGCGAAGATCCACCCAGCCATCATGCGCCCACATTTCAATATTGCGATCGTTAAGCTCTAATTCATTGTCTCCGCGGAACGGAGGAATTTTTATGTCGTTCCCGCGCAAGAGAGATTTGCCGTCAGGCAATAAAATCGGAATCCCGATGGAAATAATTTCATTTCTCAGATTCGGATTGTCTTTCAACAATTCGTATATCTTTGAGGATAGCATCGACGCATCCGTAGCTATAATTTGTCCCATGTTTCCGCAGACACTCTTCAACAAATTAATTTCATGCAGTAATTTTGATAAACGCGGAGGGCCAAGCAGCTCAAACGCTACACTATTTACGCTGTGAGCTTTTTCAAGCTCGTCAAGTTTTTCAACCGCCCAATGTTGCATATAACCTGCGCGGTAGGTCGGGGCAAGCGTAGCGTTATCCAGCGCGTTAATTATATCATGACCCGTGTTGCCGCCCTTAATTTCAAAGATTACATCGTCTGCAATTTCTTCGGGTGTTACATATTCCATTTGACCTTGCGCAGTTATGGCTTCAAATTCTCCACGAGAGAATGTTCCGTTTTCACCCGTATCAATAAAGACGGATTTCAGCGATTCGCCCGTGCTCTCAAATTTCTTATCAAGTTTTATCCTGAATTTATCTTTTAATGAAACAGCATGTTCCAAAGGCACATCCATAATATTAATCGGACGATTTCCTTTTTTGATTTCGCCGTACTCAATCCTCTTCCACGCTATAGCTGCCGTCGGCTTAATTTCTTTTGTAATTGGCCCTTCGGGAGTTCTTCCCATCAAAAATAAAAGGAGTGAATGTGCCCCGCCAATCGACGATTTACTCAAGAGAACTCGCGACGGTTTTTCTTCGCTGTGGGTGTAAGGAATATTCAAGCCCATTCCTCCGGTGCCGCTTGTCCCGATCTTAAAATAAATTTTTGTTCCGGCAGCGCTCATCGAATTGTAAAGTATCTGAACATGTCTAATTAATTGCGGAATATAAACTGTGCACAAAAGTTTTTCCGTCTCTGCAGTTAATTCTTCCACAGCTGCGTTATGTTCAATCGTTTTTTTGATCCGATGGTAAGTTGAATAAACATCTTGGTAGGCAATACCGGTTGCAGAGTTGATGCAATCAACTATTATTTCAGGTTTATACTCGTTCAGGAGTTTGTAGATAGATGAGCTTTGCAGCATCTCCTCCGTAAGCTCCTCCATTGTATCTCTCATCAACACTTTTCTTGTTGAGCTGTTATTCAACAGTTCCAAACGATCCGAATCCTTAAATTCGTGACGCACAAAAATATTTCCCCACCAAGGGACAAAATAATTTTCTTCAAGACCGGGAAACTCTTTTTTAAGTCGAACTACCTCATCAAGCGCTTCTTCCTTTCTCAACGATGTAACAATTATCCGTTTCGGCTTCTCGGGTACAAATTTTCTAATAACAGCGTTACCTACAAGGCCCCACCCGCCCAGCACCAGCACTGTTTTGTTTTGAATATCCATAAAAAACCTCTTTGAACTATATTTAAAAATTCATTTGATTAAAAATTACTGCTTGAATGCAAGCCAGGCAAGGAAAATAGATTCTTACGGCTGCAACTTTATTTTGCTAAAAGAAAACTGCTTTCTTATTTTTGTTCAGAGATAATAATGAATTAAAGCGGTGGTATTAAATGAAGATTTGTGAAATTCTCAGAGTCGACAGAATTATTTCTTCAGTGCAGGGGACAAACAAGAGCGAAGTGATCGATGAATTAATCGATTTGTTCAAAAACGACGAGCGTGTTAAGAATTTGGATGAAATGAAAATTGCCGTGCACGATCGTGAAAAAATTATGTCTACCGGGGTTGGCAAGGGCTTCGCAATTCCGCATGCCAAAACAGACAGCGTTAATGAGATTGTAGCTGCCTTTGGCAAACTTGATAAACCGATTGACTTCCAGGCGCTCGACGAGCAGCCGGTGAACCTCGTTTTCCTTTTAGTCGGAAAAGAAAGTTTGGTCGGCCCGCACATAAAACTTCTTAGCCGCATTTCTAGAATGATGAACAAAGACGAATTTCGCGAAAGTCTTACAAAGGCGAATTCGCCGCAGGAGATTTATTCGCTCTTTGAGAATGAAGAAAAACAATATTACGAAGCGGTTTAAAATATTTTATGATAAAAGCTGTTACCGGTACCCGCGATATAATTCCAACCGATATTCCAAGATGGAAACATATTGAATCAATCGTTGCGAATGTTTTTTCCGGATTTAACTATAAGGAAATCCGCACCCCGATATTTGAAGAAACTGCATTGTTCGCCAGAGGAATCGGCGAGGCTACGGATATAGTCAGCAAGGAAATGTACACCTTCCTAGACCGAAGCGGGGATAGCTTGACCTTGCGTCCCGAAATGACTGCGGGCGTTGTTCGCGCATTTATCGAACACTCGCTCGATAAAAAACAAAATTTGAATAAGCTTTTTTATCTCGGTCCAATGTTTCGCCAGGAAAGACCTCAAGCCGGAAGGTTTAGACAGTTTCATCAATTCGGCGCGGAAGCAATCGGCAGCAACGATCCTCTGCTCGATGCCGAGATGATTATTATGGCTTACGAAATTTTTGCCAGACTCGGATTAAAAAATTTGCTTGTGAAGATAAATTCTCTCGGCGTTCCTTCTTCCAGGGAAGAATATAGAAGTAAGTTGAAAGAATACTTGTTGCCGCACTTCGAAAAACTTTCGAACGAAAGTAAGAAGAGATTCGAAACCAACATACTTAGAATTTTCGACAGCAAGGAAGAGGAGGATCAAAGGGTTTTGCAGAACGCTCCGCTGCTTATCGATCATCTCGATCAAGAAAGCATCGATCACTTTGAAAAAGTAAAACAGGCGCTTCAAAATTCCGGCATACCTTTCGAAATTGATCCCAAATTGGTAAGAGGGTTGGACTACTACACAAATACTACTTTTGAAATAGTCAGCGGAAGTGTTGGTTCTCAAAGCGCTTTATGCGGCGGCGGAAGATATAATTTGCTTGTAAAAGAATTAGGCGGCGGAGACATACCCGGCGTTGGATTTGCCGCCGGCTTGGAAAGAATTTTATTGGCGTGTGAAAACGAAAATTCATTTACACTCGAAAACGAAAAGATCGATCTTTATATAGTAACTATCGAAAAGAAATTAAGCGATGAGGCATACCGCAACGCCGTTGAGTTTAGGAGGAAAGGATTAACTGCAGATATGGATTATTTAAGCCGGAGCGTTAAAGCGCAGATGCGCGAAGCAAATCGATTGAATGCAAAATATGTTTTATTAATGGGCGGCGATGAATATGCCAAAGGCGAAGTAGTTCTTAAAAATATGGGAGACGGAACCCAGATAAATTTTGGAAAAGACGAATTTGAAAAAATCTATCTTAGCGTCAAGGAGAAATAGTTGCCGCTTCGAAAGCCTACAAATATTCCCAAAATTCCAAAAACCAGGAAAAAGAAACCGCACGCCGCACTCGTGGCTATTCCCGCCAAAAAGCCTGATAAACTCGAATATGTTTGCAAAGCGTTTTATAAGTACGATCCTTTGATCAAGAAACAGTTTTGCGTTTTTGCGGTGGAGACCGTTGTTGAATTTACAAGTTTTGCTTATGAAGTCTCCGTTGAAGTAATAAAAGAAAAAAATGTTATCGATTTGATTTTGATGGGACTTAAGGCAAAGACAAACGTGGTTCCCCAAATATTGCCTGCTCGTACGGAGGTTCTCTTTGAAGACCTTATCGGTGATTACACTGTTAACGTTGTTAAGCAGGACGGTGCAATCAACACAGGCGAGTTTCATTTTAATATCTTTAAAAAAGAAATTCTTTTAACCAAGCAGTATAAACCGAAAAAGAAAAACAACCGTCTTTTCTGTTCCTTTGCGGTTGCAGTAGAAGATTTCTCCTTTTCCGAATAACCAAAGCCGTCTTGTTTATTGATTAAATTTGGCTGCAAACATGATCAAGATAGTTGGACGTAAACCTGTTTTGGAAGCAATAAATTCCGGCGCGGAGATTGAGGTAATTTATGTTCTCTACGGACAACACGGCGAGGCGATAAATAAAATTTTTACGGCTGCGAAGAAACGCGGAATTAAAATCTCGCAAGTTTCTTCCGACAAATTTGACCGGCTGACAAAGAATGAAAATACCCAGGGAGTTGTAGCAGTTCAACCCTCTCAAAAATTTTATGAGCTGGGCGAGCTTATCGATACATCAAAAAAATCTGCGTTGCCGTTTTTGCTTTTACTCGATTCAATTCAAGATCCTCATAACCTTGGCGCTATTTTGAGAAGCGCGGAATGTGCCGGAGTTGACGGGGTAATCATTACTACAAACCAGAGTGCGCCGGTAAATGAAACCGTCGAGAAGATTTCTGCGGGCGCCGTATCGTATCTAAAATTGTGCAAGGCAAACAATCTTGTTCATACTATTGAGCAGCTTAAAAAAGATGGTTTCTGGATAGTCGGCTCACACCTGACCGAAAAATCTAAAAATTATACCGAGCAAGATTATAAAATGCCGCTGGCTTTGGTAGTTGGCAACGAAGAAAAGGGAATACGCAAATTGGTTCTGGAAAACTGCGACTTCGTGGTAAAAATTCCTATGCAGGGTAAAATCGATTCTCTAAATGTATCGGTTGCTACTGGGGTTCTTCTCTTTGAAATTTTAAGACAACGTTTAATGTAAATTGTCCCAAGATAATTTTATGAAAACATGGAAAACCCTTTCTTCTGAGACAATCCTTAATTCAAATAAATTTTTATCGGTCGAAAAGCACAAAGTTGAACTACCCGATGGAAAAATTATTCACGATTGGCAAAAAGTTATCACTCCGGATTTTATAAGCGTTGTTGTTGTAACCAATGAAAATAAATTTCTGATTATACGCCAATACAAATATGCTATTAATGAAATATCGTTAGCTCCTGTAGGAGGATATATCGAACCGGATGAAATTCCTCTTGACGCAGCCAAGAGGGAATTGATGGAAGAAACAGGATACTCGGCAGATGAATGGATTTCTCTCGGTAGTTACGTTGTCGATTCCAACAGGGGCTGCGGAACTGCGAATCTCTTTCTCGCCATGAACGCAAAAAAAATTGCCGAACCCGATAACGATGATCTTGAAGAACAGGAAATTCTCCTTCTAACACGTGATGAATTGGAAACCGCAATTTCTCAAAATGAATTTAAAGTAGTTCCTTGGCTTACTAACATTCTACTTTCTCTTCGATTTCTTGATAAGTTAAACCATATATAATCGATTATCTTTTTCAGAAACTAGTTCACGGCAAAAAATGGAACGATTTTCCACAAAGAATAGTTATTATTATAAATCTTGACATTTTTTTCCAGATTAGATAGGTTTGAATCCAAAATAAATAAAAGTTTTGAATAATGAACGAAATCAAAGAAAAAGCCCCAAATGAGTCCCCAGAAGTTTCGGATAATATGAAGGTACTCGACGAAGTAACATCGTCGGATTATAAATGGGGATTTGTATCTGAAGTCGAGTCGGAGACAGCGCCGAAAGGATTGAACGAGGGTGTGATACGGATGATATCGGCAAAGAAAAACGAACCCGACTGGATGACCGAGTGGAGACTTAAGGCGTTTCGTTACTGGCAAAAAATGGAAGAGCCGAAATGGCCGAATGTTAAATATCCCCAAATTGATTTCCAGGATATTAGTTACTATTCGGCGCCGAAGCAAAAGCCAAAATTAAAAAGTCTTGACGAAGTAGACCCGGAATTGCTTAGCACCTTTGAAAAACTGGGTATTCCTTTGGAAGAGCAAAAAATTCTTTCCGGTGTTGCGGTCGATGCCGTGTTCGATTCTGTATCCGTTGCTACAACTTTTAAGGAAACTCTTAAAGAGAAGGGAATTATTTTCTGTCCGATATCGGAAGCTATTCAGAATCATCCTGATCTTGTTAAGAAATATTTGGGCTCTGTAGTTCCTTACACAGATAACTTTTACGCTACGCTGAACTCCGCCGTTTTCAGCGACGGATCTTTTGTATACATTCCTAAAGGCGTTCGCTGCCCTATGGAACTCTCAACCTACTTCCGCATTAATGCGCAAGAGACAGGTCAGTTTGAACGAACGTTGATTGTTGCAGATGAAGATTCGTATGTAAGTTATCTGGAAGGATGCACGGCTCCAATTCGCGATAACAATCAATTGCATGCGGCAGTGGTTGAATTGGTTGCGCTTGATAACGCCGAAATAAAATATTCAACCGTACAAAACTGGTACCCGGGAGATAAGGAAGGAAAGGGCGGCATTTACAATTTTGTTACGAAGCGCGGCGCCTGCCGGGGAAAAAACTCTAAAATTTCATGGACGCAGGTTGAAACCGGTTCGGCAATTACCTGGAAATATCCCGGCTGCATTCTGCAAGGAGATAATTCCGTCGGTGAATTTTATTCCGTCGCCGTTACAAATAATTACCAGCAGGCGGATACCGGCACAAAGATGATTCACATTGGCAAGAACACAAGAAGCACAATTGTGTCAAAAGGAATATCTGCCGGTAAAAGTAACAATTCTTACCGGGGCCTTGTAAAAATAGGTAAGAAGGCGGATAACGCACGCAACTTTACTAAATGCGATTCCATGCTGATGGGCGATAAGTGTGGAGCCAATACTTTTCCATACATCGAGGTTGAAAACGATACTGCAAAAGTTGAACACGAGGCCACAACATCCAAAGTCGGCGAAGATCAAATATTTTATTTGAATCAGCGCGGCATTTCAACGGAAGATGCGGTGAACATGATTGTTAACGGTTTTTGTAAGGAAGTCTTTAACGAACTTCCGATGGAATTTGCCGTGGAAGCTCAAAAACTTTTGGCGATAAGTCTAGAAGGAAGCGTGGGATAATTCGAATGCAAAATGTAGAATTAAGAATGATAAAACAGTTAACTAAATAAAGATTTTTATAAAGACTAAAAGCTATTAGCTAACTGCTTTTAGGTTATAAGGAGAATAAATGTTATCGATTAAAAATTTGCGAGCTAACGTTGAAGGTAAAGAAATACTCAAAGGAATTAACCTTGAAATTAAAGCGGGAGAGGTCCACGCTATTATGGGTCCAAACGGTTCCGGCAAAAGTACGCTTGCCAATGTTTTAACAGGCAATTCAAGTTACGAAGTAACCGGAGGTTCCGTTTCGTTTCTTGATAAAGATTTGCTGGACATGGATCCGGAAACCCGCGCGCGTGAAGGCATGTTCCTGGCTTTTCAATACCCGATTGAGATACCGGGAATAAGCAACGCTACTTTTTTAAAAACGGCAATTAATGAAATAAGAAAGTACAAAGGGCTTGCCGATCTTACTCCAAAAGAATTTTTAGAAAGGATTAAAGAGAAAGCTAAAATTTTGGGCCTCGATGAAAATTTAATCAGTAGGTCGGTTAATGTTGGATTCTCCGGCGGTGAAAAAAAACGGAATGAGATTTTCCAGATGCTGATGCTCGAACCGAAATTTGTTCTTCTTGACGAGACGGATTCCGGTCTTGATATTGACGCGCTTAAAATTGTTTCAAACGGCGTAAACATTTATAGGAATGAAAACAATGCTGTCTTGGTAGTCACGCACTATCAAAGATTGTTGGATTATATACAGCCCGATTTTGTGCACGTTCTTTATAAAGGAAGAATAATTAAAACCGGTGGAAAAGAGTTGGCTCTCGAACTCGAAGCAAAAGGCTACGACTGGGTAAAGGATCCCGAACTGGAATCACAAAATGCCTGAATATGAAAGCATGAGCAATAAAATGGAATCTCAGAAAATAAAAGACTGGTATCTTTCCAACTTTACGGAATTCGAAAAGAAATTAAACGGCGAATCGAAATCGCCGCTTCATCAGCTTCGCCGGCAAGCGATATCTGAATTAGGTCAAATCAATTTTCCGACTCTTAGAAACGAAGAGTGGAAATATACGGATGTAACACCGATACTTTCGGATAACTTTGTTCCGGCCGTTAATTTGGCTTCAACAGCAATTGATAAGAACGACATCCAAAAATATTTGTTCGATAACTTCGATTTTAATTTGCTTGTCTTTGTGAACGGGATATACTCCCAAGAGCTGAGCGAAATAAAAAAATTACCAGAAGGCGTAATTGCCGGCGGGTTCAGAAATATTTATCGATTGCATCCCCAGGTAATTAACCAGCACTTCAATAAATTATCAAAAACCGAAAATGGTTTTAACTCTTTAAATACCGCGTACGCGTATGACGGATTTGTTTTAATTGTACCTGAAAATACCGTTGTTCAAACGCCTTTCCAAATATTGTATCTGAATGCCGGCGAAGAGAGCCCTGTTTTATCCGCACCGCGCAATTTAATTCTTGCCGGAAAAAATTCTAATGTAAGTATTATCTCAAACTATCGCGGAACCGGATCGCGGAAATATTTCAACAACATTATCACGGAAATTTACTTGGGTGAGAATGGAATCATCGATCTTTATAAAATACAAAACGAAAAAGACGATTCTTACCACGTTGAAAAAGTACAGGCGCTTCAAAAACGCGGCAGCGTTTTCAACCATTACAACCTGAATTTCGGCGGTGCGATAGTTCGAAACGATATTAATTCCGTTCTCGACGACGAGAACATTGAAACACATTTTTACGGTTTGTACCTGGCTCGCGGCAGCCAGCATATTGATAACCATACATTTGCAGATCATGCCAAACCGAATTGCATGAGCAACGAATTGTATAAGGGAATATTGGATGACAACGCGCGCGGCGTCTTCAACGGTAAAATCATGGTTCGTCAAGACGCGCAGAAAACAAATGCTTATCAGTCTAATAAAACGATTCTGCTTTCCAAGACTGCTAAGATAGACACAAAGCCGCAATTGGAAATTTTTGCCGACGATGTTAAATGTTCCCACGGCACAACAGTTGGTCAGCTTGATGAAGATTCCGAATTTTATATAAGATCGCGCGGGGTTCCGCAGGAAGTAGCAAAATCTATGCTGATAAGAGCGTTTGCCAACGATGTTATAGAGAAAATTAAAATCGAAGCGTTAAAAGAGCAACTCAATCACATGATATTTGAGCGTCTGCATCGAGTTGAAATTGAAAATAAAGTTGAGTGATTATTTCCTGCTAAAATTAAGGATGGGATGTGATTAAGACTGAATCCGAAATAAAAAGAAAATTTGACGTCGAGCAGGTGAGGAAAGATTTTCCAATACTATCCCGACAGGTTAACGGTAAACAGTTGGTATATCTCGATAACGCCGCTACGTCGCAAAAACCGCAGGCTGTAATTGACGCGCTTAATCATTATTACACTTTCGACAACGCAAACATTCATCGCGGACTTTATTTCCTCAGCGAACTTGCGACCGACCAATATGAAACGGCTCGACTGAAGGTTAAAGAGTTTATAAACGCTATGAGCGCTTCCGAAATTATATTTGTCCGCGGGGCCACGGAAGCTATTAATCTTGTCGCTTCAACTCTCTGCCGTGCTAAAATTTTTAATGACGGCGACGAAGTTATAGTTTCCAACATGGAACATCACGCCAATATTGTTCCCTGGCAGTTGATTTGCGATCGTAAGAATATTAAGCTGAAGGTCATTCCGATGAACGACGCCGGCGAACTTGATATGGATGTTTACGAAAAAATGATCAACGAGAAAACCAAATTTGTCTCTGTTGTTCATATATCAAACGCTCTCGGCACTGTTAATCCCGTGAAAAAAATTATTGATATAGCCCATTCGAAAGGAATACCGGTTTTGCTCGACGGCGCACAGGCTATACCGCATCTTAAAGTTGATGTGCAGGAACTCGATGCCGATTTTTATGTTTTCTCCGGCCATAAAGTTTTTGGACCAACAGGCATTGGAGTGCTTTACGGAAAAACCGAGTACCTGGAAATGATGCCTCCTTATCAAGGCGGGGGCGATATGATAAGAACAGTTACATTTGAAAAAACAACTTTCGATGATCTTCCCCGAAAATTCGAAGCCGGAACTCCAAACATTGCCGGCGGAATCGGTCTTGGCGCCGCAATAGATTATCTTGATCAGTTCGATCGGTCGGAATTGGTTGTGCACGAAAATACTTTGCTGAAGTACGCGACTGAAAAATTATCGGCTATTGAAGGACTCCGTATTATCGGCACGGCAAAAGAAAAAGCATCCGTTGTTTCCTTCGTAATAGAAGGAATTCATCCTTACGATATAGGAACGATAATAGATACTGACGGAATTGCAATTAGAACAGGGCATCACTGCACCCAGCCGGTTATGCAGCGGTTTAATGTTCCGGCCACGGCAAGAGCGTCGTTTTCATTTTATAATACAATGGAAGAAATCGACAAGCTTGTTTTAGGCATTTTAAAAGTAAAAAAAATGTTTGCTTGATATGATCGACAAAGGAAAATTGGAACAGAGAATTATCTCGGTGCTCAAAACTTGTTTCGATCCCGAAATACCGGTGGATATTTACGAACTTGGCTTGATCTACGAAATAAAACTTGACGATGAGGGAAATGTTTATTTAAAGATGACTTTAACCTCGCCGCATTGCCCGGTTGCCGGCAGCTTACCCGGCGAAGTAAGAGAAAAAGTTAAACGCATTTCGGAAGTGAAAGAAGTTTACCTAGATCTTGTGTGGGAGCCGCCGTGGAGTATGGAAAAGATGAGCGAAGAAGCCAAGCTGGAATTGGGATTTTTATAAATATCATGAATTTAATCTTATTAATCGCGATGAAGAAGAGAGTAAAAGTTTTACCTAATTATTTTTGAAAGGACTTAGAGATGTACAACATAAATATTAAACCGCCTATTTACGATCCCGAAGCCGTTCAACCGATGAGGGATGAACTTGTTTACGTAGGATTCGAAGAAACCGTTACACCTCAACAAGTCGAGGATGTTCTTTCGAAACAAGAAGGAAGCACCGTTCTTGTTTTCGTCAATTCCGTCTGCGGATGCGCTGCCGGCAGCGCGCGCCCCGGCGTAACGCTTTCTTTGCAGCATAATGTTATACCGGATAAATTTATTACCGTGTTTGCCGGTCAAGACCGCGACGCGGTTGATTACCTGAGAGAAAAATATTTAACAAACATTCCTCCGTCTTCTCCTTTCATAGCTTTATTTAAGGATGGAAAAATTTTGTTCGTTATGCCGCGCCATCATATAGAAGGAAGAGGACCGGAAGAAATAGCTTACGATTTAAGAGCCGCTTTCGAAACATATTGTTCGGCTGCCGGACCTTCAATTTCGCCGGAGAAATATTCCGAGTTGGTTCACGCGGTTTCATGCGGTTCAAAAATTCCGTTAAATAACAATTAAGACCACCCCCGGCTAAAGCCGCCTCCTCCTTGTTAAGGAGGGGGTAAGGGGAAGTTGGATTAGAAATGAAATTCAGCGCACAAGAAGAATACGGTTTAAGATGCCTTTTGCGAATAGCGAAATTTTCGATTATTGAAAAGTCGCTTACTATTCCTGAAATAGCCCGAGCGGAAGGTTTAACCGAACATAACGCGGGTAAAATTTTACGCACCCTGCGCATCGGCGGATTTCTTGAAAGTTCGCGAGGACAAATTGGCGGCTACACGCTTACCCGTCCCGCAGAACAAATTTACATCGGCGATGTACTTGCCGTTTTAGGCGGAAGACTCTTCGACGATGAATTCTGCAACTCTCATTCAGGCGCGGCGGATATTTGCACAAATTCAATCGACTGCTCGGTCAGATCCTTGTGGAAAACAATTCAAGACGCGGTTGATTCTGTTACGGGTAAGCTGACTCTTAGAGATCTGATGGGCCATGAAAATCTCTTTTTCGATACGGTGAATACGAATGCAAAGCTAAACGAGGCACTACGCGTAATTGAGGGGAACAATTAGTTGTTTTAATCGATCTGCTTTTCTAGAATTATTCCTCCTCTGCTGTTGGACAACTAATTTATAAGTATTAATTTTTCCCTGCGTGAATTAAACCTTATACTTATTAAACTTGTTCTAATGTTGTCTATTTATTTTGACCCTATAAAAGCGATTTGATTTATTTATTTTTATAAAAACTAAGCCGGGAAAAAATTATGAATCGCCGACTGCTATTCTTTTCGTTTTTTACGATCTTCTCATTGGTGATAATTTACGGTTGCAGCTGCGGCTGCGGAAGCAGTAACCAGGATAATGTGGTAAAAGGTTACATTGCCGTTGTTGGAAACGAACCGTTTACTAAACTTGCAATCCAATCCGACGATAATAAAACCTACATACTTCAATGCAGCGATGAACTGCATAAAGAACTAATGCAGCACCAGGGAAGCCGCTATTATATACAGTACGGCGATTCAAGAAAAGAAGGTGACCGTACAATCCTTGTTGTTGAAAAGGTTATTCCGATAATTACAAAAAACAATACAAATTAAGAGAGTATAATGAAACGATTTATTTTTCTTACCGCGGCAATGCTTGTAATTACATTTACAGTGTTTGCTCAAAATAAGATGATGGTTAAAAAAATAACCGATGAAAAAACAAGTTCAGAGGGAAAATATTTAATTGATGCCCATCCCTTACTGGAAAAATTTTATAAAGCTAACGGAATTGATTTCAGTAAAGCTTCCGCGCCGGTTAATTCATTAAAGAAAACAGCGTGGAATTTTACTGTAGGAACCCAGAAAAATTGGTACGCGCAGGATCTTACAACAAACGGATTCTATTCCGATCCGACCACCTGCCGCGGCATCGGCAAGAATTGTTATGTCTTCGTAGAAGATTCTGCTTGGACAGCCGGGCATGTTAACCAAAATGCCGTAGACCAAATTATAAATGCGTTCGACAATACTACTCCTGCCGATCCGACAAAAGGCGTTTATGAAATGGATGTTAATACATTTGGTAATCCACCGGATGTTGACGGCGACCCGAAAATAATTATTGTAATACTTAACATTCGCGATGGCTTTAAAGGTTCGGGCGGCTTCACTGCAGGTTATTTTTCACCCGTAAACGAATATCCTGTCACTACCTATATTCAAAGTAATGTCGGTGAATTTTATTATATGGATTGCAATCCGCTTGATTTGATGAGTTCTAGCGACCTATCTACCGCGCTGCAAATAACCGCTCATGAATTTCAACACATGATTGAATGGAACTATCACCGCACTACGGAAAATTCCGATTTCTTTAACGAGGGATGTTCCATGATTGCCGAAGTTGTTTGCGGTTACCCGTTAAGACTTCAATCCGACTTTGTTGGACATACCAACGTACCAACTTTTACATGGAATAATAATCCTCCCGGAGATGTTTTAAGCGATTACGGCCGCGCCGCAAGATTTTTCTTATATGTTAAGGAACAGCTCGGCACAGCCGCGCTTGGCAAATTTGTTCAATCGAAATTGACGGACGATAACGCCTTCAATGTAGACGTCTTTCCAAATTTTGCCCCTACCAGAAATTTTGCAAATTTTACCGTCGATTGGTGGATAGCAAATTATTTGAATGACAAATCAGTAGATTCAAAATGGGGATACGATTACCCAAATCTTCCGGCGGTTACGGCAAATGTTTTGGCAAATCCGAATACCTCGGCAAGCAGTTCCGTTTATAAACAAGGCGTTCAATATTTGTCATATATTTCCGGCACTAATCTAAATTTTACGACCAACACAAACGGCAACACGGATATAAAAGTTAAAGCGATTGAAACGGGTACGGGCGGAAAACAGATTGTCGATGTTGCGACGAATTCAAATTTCTCGGTACCCGGATTCGGAACAACATACTCCAATATTGCTTTTATGATTTATCACAACAATAAAAGCGTATTCAGTAACGGACCTTTTGCTTATACATATTCTTCTACCGGTACAGCACAGCAATTAGTTCAAGAAATTGCGTACGATCAAACCGAGCCGACAGGTATTTTTTCCTGGTCGGTCGGCGATACAATGGCTGTGCGGTTTGACGGAATTGCCGGTATGAAATTAGATTCTATTCGCGTTGCGCTAAGAAATACGGTTCCAATAGAAGGAGGTATATGGAAAGCAGGCACAAGCAATTTTTTAAGTACAAAACTCGCTACGTTTACGGTTACAGGTAAAACTATTCCAGACCTTGTAAATCCCAAACCTTATGTTTACGAGCAGCCGTATCCAAACTGGATAACTTATGATTTACGTTCGCAGAATATTGACGCGAGTTCCAGTTTTGTTGTAGCTTTTCCTGTCAAAGGCAAATATACCGGCGCCACAGGCGCGTATAATAATGTAATGATCACTTCTAAAATTACTAATTCTCCATATCATAGCTACACATATTTGGTTGCAAAAGATGCCTCTTCAGGCAGCGCCGGCTGGTATTTTGTTTCCGACAGCGATACTTCCATCGCGCTCTATTTAATTAGAGCTTATGTTAGCAACGGCGTTACGGGCGTTAATGAAAGCGTTGAGCTTCTGCCTACTTCATATAAGCTCGATCAAAACTATCCCAATCCGTTTAATCCAAGCACTGTAATTCGCTACGAACTTCCAAAGATGGGAAACGTTCAAATAAAAATTTACGACGCACTCGGACAGGAAGTTAGATCGTTAATTGATGAAGAACAAAATACCGGGACGCATAATGTTTTATGGGACGGCGCTAATAATTATGGTCAGCGCGTCTCCAGCGGAATTTATTTTTATAGAATAGTAGCAGGAGACTTTGTTCAGACTAAAAAGATGATAATGATGAAATAGTCTCAAATGATCCTGATAAAATTTATTCAGCTTTCATTTCAAGATTTACAAGGCGGCTTCGGTCGCCTTTTTTATTAAAATGGTAATGGATATTTCCGGGCTTCAGCTAAATTTCAATAAGAATAATTTGAAAGAAAGATATTAAGGTTTCATTAAAAATTTTTTAATTGATTTTCTTTCCGGATTATTTAATTTATTTCCCGGATTCCAATTC
This sequence comes from Ignavibacteriales bacterium, assembly GCA_027348115.1. Classification (GTDB taxonomy): domain Bacteria; phylum Bacteroidota; class Ignavibacteria; order Ignavibacteriales; family Melioribacteraceae; genus Fen-1258. The sequence goes on along the minus strand of DAIEQA010000223.1, from coordinate 20,980 downwards.
TTATTCTTACGAAAGGGCATTAAAATTACAACCCCGTCAACGCTGTTTCCAAGTCAAGCGACTTTATTTTGAAAGTACGCAAATATTTAAAACCAAATTCATTTTGAGGTGTTTAACCAATATTATTTTTCTATAGGCACATTTTAAATTAAGCGGAGAAAATAAATGAAAGTTATTTTTTCGATGATGACGCTGTTCGGTCTAATTATGATTGGCTGCGCATCAAATAAATCGCTGGTGAGTGAGAAGACCCATACCGGCATTAGTGTAGCCCCCGGCGAGTGCAGGGTTACGGCAGAGATAATCAAAGTCGATTCGACATTAGTCGGAGGTCCGGCTTCCGATCCTTGTTCAAAAGCACCCTGTTTAGCTTGGATAAAGATCAATAAAGTTATCGGCTATGGCGCCGGTTCGAGTACTATAAATTCCGGAGATACGCTAAAAGCAAAATTTGCGTTTACACTTGCCCCGGCAGGCAGAGAAAATTTTCCCACCCTTAAAGAATCTTTACCGGGACTAAAGCTGGGTTCGCTATTCGAAACCGATGTGCAGTTAATGCCCTCTTATCCGGCTCTTAAAGAAAAAGAAAAATTATACTTGATTTACGGTTATCAAAAATTAAACTGAATTTTTTCCCAAATACTAATTGAAAGGATTGTGTATGAATAAAACTTACACGTACCTCACTGTTGTTTTTGCCTTCTTTTTTCTGTTGATAAAGAATGATCGCGCTCAAACCGTGAATAATCTAAGCGGCAGTAAATTTGAATCGTCGGCAAATCATTTACCTCAGACCAAAGAAGATTTATCCTCGCGCGCTGAATGGGAATTTATGAGATTAAGAGATCCGAGAACAAATAAAATTCCGGATAATATTTCCTTCCTGGAACGTGAGTACGCCAAAAGTTTACCCAACGAAAAAATGATTCGACTTCAAAAAGGAAGCAGCGTGATTTCTTCCGGCGATTGGACTTATAGAGGCCCTTATAATCAGGGAGGAAGATCCAGGGCAATTGCCGTCGATGTGAACGACTCCAACATTATACTTGCCGGCGGAACTACCGGCGGTATGTGGCGTTCCACTGATAACGGTTTATCGTGGACAAAAGTTACTCCCGCGCAGGATACTGTTCAAACTGTAACATGCATTGTGCAAGACACAAGACAAGGCAAGACAAATATTTGGTATTACGGCACCGGCGAGTATGCATCCAATCTTGAGCTTCAGGATAACGGGGCGGGATTCACTACTGTTTTAGGCGCCGGTATTTATAAATCCACAGACGACGGAATTACCTGGAACAGGTTAACTTCTACAGTGCCGAATTATTCCCCAACATTTTTCAATCCTTTTCAAATTGTATGGAATATTTCAATAGATAATTCAAATAGTAATGAAGATATAGTTTATGCGGCAGTATATGGAGGAGTTTTCCGTTCTTCCGACGGCGGATCAACCTGGACGGAAGTACTCGGCAATAACAGCAATAATGCTGTTTATTCCAATGCTGCCGTTACAAGCAAGGGAGATGTGTTTGCCGCTTTAAGCAATGGAAATGTTCAAGGCATCTGGCACAGCGAGGACGGTATTAACTGGTCGGATATTACACCGGCAAACTTTCCCAACGTTTATGCAAGAATTGTAATAGCTAACGCGGCCAGTAATTCAAATATTCTTTATGTCCTTGCCAATACACCGGGAAGTGGAAATCCCGGTTCCAATGATGGAGGCACAGATGATTATAACAGTCTCTGGAAATATGATTCATCAAACAAGCAGTGGACAGATCTCTCAAATAACTTGCCTGCTACATCCGGTAAGGTTGGAGGGTATTCATCGCAAAACAGTTATGATATGATGATAAAGGTAAGTCCCGCGGATGAAAATTTTGTAATTATCGGCGGAACAAATTTGTATAGAACCACAAACGGTTTTTCATCAAAAGTTGATTCGACTAATTGGATAGGCGGATATTCCACAGCAAACGATATTTCCAGTTACCAAAACCAACATCCGGACGAACATGATCTTTATTTCCTTCCGTCAAATCCTAAAGTCGTTTATTCTGCTAATGACGGAGGATTGAGTTATACAACGGATGTAAGCGCCGCAAAAGTAGTATGGACTAATGTGAATAACGGCTTCAACACAACGCAGTTTTATTCAGTGGCGCTTGATCACGCGACTGCAAATTCTCCGTTAATCGTAGGCGGCATGCAGGATAACGGTAATATGATGGATACAACTTGGAATGCGAATTCAAACTGGATTGTTTTACCGGGAGGAGGAGACGGCTGTACATCGGCGGTGTCAGACGGCGGCGGCTACATTTACTTTGCGACTCAAAACGGAGAAGTAACGGAAATAAGAGGATCCGATAATCAAGGCGCAACTATAAAGCCGGTAGGCGCAAGCGGATTTTTATTTGTAGCTCCTTACATACTCGATCCGGTAAATTCGAATATTTTTTATTTGGCCGCCGGCAGACATATCTGGAAAAATTCCGATGTACAAAGTATTCCTATGGGAACAGACAGCGCTACAACGCTTAATTGGGTAGATATGAAAAATCTTGATACGAGTAATACAATTTCTTCTTTAGCCGGGTCCCGTCTGCCCGCGCATATACTTTATTACGGTACAAGCAACGGAAAGCTATACAAGGTAACAAACGCCGATCAGGATAATTATTCCGTAAAGGAAATTACTTCATCAAATTTTCCGAACGGTTTTATCAGCAGTATTGCCGTAGATCCTGCAAATGCCAACAATGTCTTGGTAGATTTTTCCAACTATAATATTCTCAGTCTTTTCTTCACTTCGGATGGAGGGTCAACATGGACTCCAGTTTCCGGAAATCTCGAACAAAATTCAGATGGCTCAGGCAGCGGCCCTTCCGTTCGTTCCGTAAGGATACTTAATCTAAACGGAAATCTTGTTTATTATGCCGGAACGAGTACGGGCTTATACGCTGCAGATAATCTTGACGGCATGAATACAAAATGGATTCAGCAAAGTCCGGATGGCATAGGCATGGTTGATGTAGAAACATTGGATGCGAGAGATATTGACGGCACCGTGATTGCCGGAACTTTTGCCAACGGAGTTTACAGCGCAAAATATACTGCTACCGGAATCAGCCGCGAAAATAATATTCCTCTTACATATTCGCTTTATCAAAACTATCCCAATCCGTTTAACCCGAGTACAATTATTCGTTATGAACTTCCGAAGAGCGGCAACGTTCAAATTAATATTTACGACGCACTTGGCAAGGAAGTAAGATTGCTAATTGATGAAGAACAAAATGCCGGCACCTATAATATTTTATGGGACGGAAATAATAATTACGGCCAGCGAGTTTCAAGCGGAATATATTTCTACAGAATCGTTACCGGAAGCTTCGTTCAAACCAAGAAAATGATTCTGATGAAATGATTTGAGATAGTTATTTAATTGAATAAGAAGGCGGCTTTTGCCGCCTTTTTTGTTTTTATACAAATTCGGCGCAAAAATTGCCTTTTTCTTTTTAAAGTAAGCATGTTCTTATTTAAAACTATCGAGTTTCTTTTTTAAATCGAGGTGTTTTAAATGGTAAGAGTCCTACTTTAATTTATAGTAGCGCAGTTTCTATTTTGTATTGACACATTTCTATTAGTAATAGGGCAGTTTTAAATAGTAATCGGCTTGGTATAATTAGAAACAAGGGTGTTTCTATTAGTCATAGGTCGGTTTTAAATTGTTGCCGGCTTGTTCTTATTTACTTTTACCTTGTTTTTATTTGTTTGTACTAACTTTCCAATTGAAACTGATAGATTTCAATTTGTACCGGGCTTGTTTTTTTAGGAAAGTAAGGTTATTTAAATTTATTACGTTACTAATTCCACGGTGAATAACGGCGATCCAATGGCATTTAGCTATTTGTTTTTGTCATTGCTATCCATTTTAAATTTTGCCAGCCGTCTATCCAGCGATTGCCATGTAATATTTAGAAGTTTAGCTGCCTGAGCTTTATTGTAATTCGATTTGCCCAGTGCCTTCATTATTAAATTTCTTTCGTTCAGTTCAAGATCGAAAATGAATTCGGCAGTTGTGTTATTATTTTGCGCTTTTATATTGTTAAGATTAAATAGTTTTTGGGTTATAGTGTCGCCCGAACATAAGATAACTGCTCGTTCGGTAATATTTCGAAGCTCGCGTATATTGCCGGGAAATAAATAATTTATAAGCATATCGAATACGGGCTGCTCTACATGTCTGATTAATTTATTCATCTTCTCCGAAAAATATTTTACGTAATGTTCCACAAGTAGAGGTATATCCTCCTTTCTTTCCCTCAGTGGCGGAAGATGGATAATGAATACGGCGAGCCGGTAGTAGAGATCTGTACGGAACTTACCCTGCTTAATTATTTCTTCAAAGTCCTGGTTCGAAGCTGAGATCACGCGCACGTTTAAATCCAGTTCGGAGTCGGAACCGATGCGTCTTATTTTTCTTTCCTCAATTACTCTAAGAAGCTTTGCCTGCATGGCGCAATTCATCTCGCTTATTTCATCAAGGAAAATTGTTCCGTTGTTTGCTTGTTCGAACCATCCCGCTTTGGATTCGTACGCGCCGGTAAACGATCCTTTTTTAAAGCCGAAAAGTTCGCTCTCAAAAAGAGATTCCGGAACGGCGGATGAATTTACCGCAAGAAAAGGATTCTGCGAACGGTTACTTAATAGATGAATTGAACGCGCAACAAGTTCTTTACCAGTTCCGCTTTCCCCCGTAATCAGCACTGAAGTGTCGGAACTCTTTGCTACCATATCTATATCGGAAATAATTTTTTTTGCCGCAGGTGAAACCCCGATGAAATTAATGGCGGTATCTTTCTTTAATTCCGAGTTAATTAATTCAATAGTTTCGTTGGCGTGACGGATATAGTTCGACATCTCGATGTAACGTTTTGTTCGGAGGATTGCGCCGCCGAGATCAGAAAGAGTAAACGGTTTGTTTAAAAAGTCGATTGCACCCAGGCGCAAAGCCTGAACCGCCTTGTCTACGTTGGCGTAGCCGGTAATCACAATCACTTCGATATCGGCGTTCTTTTCCTTAATTTCTCTTAAGTAGGTAAGTCCGTCTTTTTCCGGCAGATTAATATCTGCAATCATCAAATCAATTTCGTTTCGATCGAGAATTTCCTGCGCGGCGGAAGGCCGGTCCGCACCAAAACATTTGTATTCCAGGTTACCGAGAAATTCGATAATCTCATTTCTTATTTTTGTTTCGTCGTCCAATATCAACACGCTTAATTGCCGCATAGTATATTCCTTAATCTGTAGATGGAATTTTTATAAAGAATCTTGTGAATTCATTCTCGACGGAATCGAAAGAAATCTCGCCGTTATGTTCCTTAATAATACCGTAAACAATCGATAAGCCGAGGCCGGTACCGTTTTCCGGTTCCTTGGTAGTAAAAAAGGGTTCAAATATATTTGCTCTAACCTTAGCAGGTATTCCTATTCCGTTGTCTTCAATCATCAAAACAGAGCTGCCGTTTTCGTTGTATGTTTTAATTAATATTTTTTTCTGGTAGCTGAAATCTCTTGCCGAGTTTTCTTTTGCTTCTACCGCGTAACGCGAATTTAGGATTAGGTTAAGCAACACCTGTTCCAATCTGAACTTGTTTCCCAAAATGAAGTACGGTTTTTCGCAGAGATCGAGACATATATTTATGTTTTTGTTTTTCAATTGGGCATTAACAATCATCTGGGAATTAAGAACAACCTCGTTCATGTCGAATCTTTCGAATTTTACATTGCCCTGTTCGCGTGCAAAAATTCTAATGTGATTTATAATACTTGTAATCCTTCGTATATCTTCCAGTATGCTGCTGAATTTTTGTTCTATGTATTCACGGTCAAGCTGGCTCGACTGCTTTTTAAAAAGCATGTTCTCCACGGAAAATGAAATGCTGGTAAGCGGCTGGTTAATTTCGTGTGCAATGCCAGCTGAAAATATTCCCAAAGATTCAAGTTTGGATTTTTGCATTATAAGAAGTTGCTGTGCTTCCCGCTTTTTAACTTCATCGGAAATTTTTGACTCAAGATCGATATTCAATAATTGAAGTTCGGTTTGAGATTTTACGAGTTCCTCATTAATATGTGCGAGCTTTTCATTTTGATCGTTAATTACATCCTGTTTTTCTTTTAATTTTTTGTATGACCTGGATTTCATATAAAGAAAGGCGATTAAGAAAGTTAAGGCCAAAGCGAAAATTGCTATTAAGTAATTTCTTGTAACATTTGCCTTGCGCAGACGTAACGCGTCGAGCTGCTTGTCCTTCTTCAGTACGGCAAGTTCGTTCTCTTTTTTCTCCATGCTGTACCGGACTTCAATTTCGGTAGTTTTTCTTTCAGTATCTTGCGTTAAAATGCTGTCGGAATACTGCTGGTATTTAACTGCATAATAATATGCCGATTTATAATTGCCTTTTGTTCCGTAAATATCCGAAAGAATTTTATAGATGGAAGTAAGGAAATCGAGATTTTTAATCTCGATGACTTTGGGTTCTATCCTTTCCAAAATATTTAATGCCGCATTGTATTTCTTTTCGGCAAAATAAAGTTTGCCGAGGTTCACGGAATTTTCCACTATTCCAAGGATGTGATTGTATTTTTCCGAACCCTTCAACCCGAAGTTTAAATATTTCTCCGCGCTGGCATAATCGCCGAGATTTAAATACGTATCACCGAGGTAGGCGAAGTTCCAGTAATAATTTATTGTGTTGTTCACCTCTTTGTAGAGTCTGTTTGCCTTCCAATAATAAGTAAGCGCTTCTTTGTACTGTTTCTTGGCGGAATAAATCAGTCCTATGTTATCATACCAAATGGCAACGTTGGGTTTGTCGTCAGTTTCCTTGCAGAGTTTAAGACTGCTTTCATAGAAGTTGAGCGCGTCGTCGTATCTACCTATGCTTGAGTAGGCATTGCCGAGGTTGCCGTACAAGACTGCAATACGATTCTTATCCCCGCTTTTTTCCGCGGCTTTCAATCCTTTGTATAAATATTCTATTCCTTTTACATATTGAGAACGGTTTATTTGTAGCGAAGACATTAAGTTATAATACTGAGATAGATAATAAAAGTCTCTGCTATCGGCGTTTAATTTAAATGATCTCTCGGCATATTCATCGGCCAATTTGAATTCCGAAAGCTCCATATACGCCCACGATTTGGTATAGTAAAGGTCTCTCTCCTGTTTTGCATTCGGATATTGCCTCAGCAGTTCGAATCCTTTGCCGATAATTCTTAACGCTTCTCTCGGATCTTTGTTGTTTAGGTAATCGGAAGTGTCGATAATTTTTTGTATCTGTTTTTCGGGCGGAAGATTTTTTAAAAATGAAAATTCACGGCGAATCTTGTCTGCCGATTTGACCTGAAAAAGTAATAGGATAATTATCAGAACGTTCATCAAATACCAATAAATGTAATTTAAAAGTACTAATCGTGGTTTAATTTCGAAAGCGTATATCCGGTTTCGTAAGATTTATCCGCAACCGGATATGCATAAAAAAGAATTCGTCTCCGCTTTCTTTTACATACGATATCAAATCATTCGGTTTCTTTCTGATTTTCGCGTTCGATTTCAAAATTGTTCTCCCAGCCCCTTTAGACTAAATGTGCTTTTGTAATGGCAGCATTTTTGTATAAAGCTCCGCATTACTACAAGCAAAAAATGAACCTAATACTGTACGAGAAAATACCAAGCAGTAATTCTGAGTTGAAAGAATATTTAAAAAATAATTCCGATGTAAATGTATACTCGGCGAGTTCAAAACAAGAAGTGATAAAATTATTTATGAGGATTAAAAATATAGAATGGCTCGTGTTCTTAAATGTTTCTCTGCCGTCCGATCTTGGAGTTGTGCAGTTTGTAAAAGAGAATTGTCCCTCCACAAAAATTATTTTTTTCGCTTCGCCTATAGTTAAAGAATCGATCGAGATAATTAAAGATACCGAGATAATTCTTATGGATGACAGTTTTGACAAACTGAAAGAGATGCATCAAATAATTAAAAATAATTTTCCGGTCAAAAAGATATAGGTGTAACAATGAATAACATAATTAAAAAATATGTCTTCTTTTTTCTTTTGATTGCCGGTTCGGGCCTAACATTCGGCGGTCCGCTTCGTTTCGTTCCGCAGACTCTTGTTCAGCCCAACGGCGATACGGTTAAGTGTTTTGCCAGCGGCGATGAATTCTACCATTGGCTGCACGACAAAGACGGTTATACAATTACGCTTAATCCCGTTACTAAATATTGGGTCTACGCAGATAAAAAAGGGGACGATTTAATAGCGACGGATCTGATCGTTGGTAAAAGCGATCCTAAAAAAGCAAAACTGAAAAAGTGGCTGCTGCCCGGCTGGGAAAAAATTAAAGACAGATACAACAGAGCGGGTAAGAAAATACATAAATAGCAAAACATGAAACTACCTAATGAGTTTAATCGATCAAGGAGAGCGAGCGATTAATCCATCAATCAAATATACAGGAGTAAAAATGAAGAAAATCTGTTCATTAATCGTTTTGCTGTTGGCGGTGGGCGGCATCTTAACCGGTGCGCCGTTAAAAAATATTCCGCAAACATTGGTACAGCCGGACGGGTCTATCGTGAAATGTTTTGCCAGCGGCGATGAGTATTACCATTGGCTTCATGATAAAGACGGTTTTACAATTACGTTTAATCCGGTTACGAAATATTGGGTCTATGCCGAAAGAAAAGGACTTGAACTGCAGCCGACAAATTTTATTGTCGGAAAAGTTAATCCTAAAACCATCAATCTTCAAAAATGGCTGATGCCGGATTACAGTGTTCTAAAATCGAGGTATGAGATTTCTCAAGTACGTTTGAACAAGCAAAGATTATTAAAAGTATCCGGCTCAAATTTATCAAAAGGCATTATTAACAATCTTGTTATATTTGTCCGGTTCTCGGATCAAAACGAGTTTAGCAACCCGCTTTCTTATTACCAAAATAAATTTGATGGCAAGACGGATACTTCCGTTTCCTTTAAAAATTATTTTGCGAGCGTCTCTTATAAACAATTGACAATTAATTCCAACTACTATCCTAAATCGAACGGTGATGCGGTGGTTTCCTACGAGGATATTCACAAAAGAGATTACTACAGAAGCAATACCGTTGCCCCGGATTCCGGTTATGCAAATACTGACGAGGGTTACACAAGATTATCTGCTCTTCAGAAACGGGCGATTGAAAAAATCGCTTCCGAAGTTCCGGCCGATTTGAATATTGATGCAAATGGCGACGGCAATATCGATAATGTTGTTTTTCTTATGGCTGGAAATGTAGAAGGATGGGATGATGTGTTATGGCCTATTCAAGGAACGGCTGATTTTGATGCCTCCATTAACGGTAAAAAGGTTGGTAAATTTAATATGCAGTTCGACGACGCTTTGACTATAAGCGTTCTTTGCCATGAAATGTTTCATACACTTGGCGCTCCCGACCTTTATCATTATAAACCTGAAAATAAAAATCTTAATCCGGTAGGCAATTGGGATCTTATGGAAAACGACGGCAACCAGAACATGACCGCTTACATGAAATACAGATACGGTAAATGGATTAACAACATACCAGAAATTACTTCGGCAGGTACTTATACTCTTAATCCTCTCGGCGGAAATGATACGACCGACATTTGCTATAAAATAAAATCTTCAAACTCCGAGAAAGAATATTTTATGATTGAATATCGTAACAAAAAATTATCTTTTGAATCGAATATCCCTTCAACCGGGTTAATAATTTATAGAATTGATACTGAGATGGACGGGAAAGGCAACCCCGACGGGCCGCCGGATGAAGTTTATATTTATCGTCCCGGCGGATCGGCAACCGAAAACGGAGATATCAATGCTGCAGGATTTTCACCGGATTCGAACAGAACCGAATTCAATAATAATACAAATCCGGCTTGTGTCTTAAGCAACGGAAACGCAGGCGGCGTTAATATTTCCAATATAAAAATTAACGGTGAGACGGCCTCGTTCGATTATAGCTTGGAACCGACGGCGGTTGAAAATCAAAATAAAATTCCAACAGCGTTCGCGCTTTCTCAAAATTATCCGAACCCGTTTAATCCTTCTACAGTCATAGAATATCAATTGCCCGAAAATTCGTTTGTTACCCTGAAGGTATTTGATATAGCCGGCAGGGAAGTAGCTCCACTCGTAAATGGATTTCAGACAGCCGGTACCTATCGTTCTTTGTTCTCTGCAAGTAATGAAAAATTGTCGAGCGGAATTTATTTCTACTCACTTAAGGCAGGAAAATTCTGTGAGACAAAGAAGATGTTATTAATGAAGTAAAGTAAAACAATCTTATGGATAAGAATTAATCTGTATTAAAATCATTGGAAAAATATCAAACATTAACCAAGAGGGTCAGTCATGAAAAAAATCAAATTTGCAGTTCTCGTGTTAGTTTTAAGTTTCAGCGTTTTATCGGCTCAGTCGAAATTCGGTATCGGCATTAGCGGCGCGTTTGTATCTCCCACCGGAGATTTTGCAGACGTTTATAAAAGCGGATTCGGCGGACTCGCATCTTTAACATACGATGTTTCCGATAGGATTCAATTATCGGTTAATTCGGGCTACGCACAACTATCTTTCAACAACAGCAAACTTAATGAGATGCTGAATGCATTTGGAATAGATGCTAATTTGAGCGTCGATTCAAAATGCAAAATTATTCCGATTCTTGTAGGCGGAAAATATTTCTTTACCCAATCAAGTATTAGACCGTATGTTGCGGTTGATTTAGGAATGCATATTATTTCTATAAGTGCATCAAAAGTTTCTTTCGCCGGTCAATCGTTTGATGCTGCGGTAGCGCAGTCCAAAGCCGCACCGGCATGGGGTGTAGGTGTAGGATTTTTATTTAAAGCCGCTCCAAAGGTTAGCATTGATATAAACGGAAAGATAAACGGCAATAACATCGAAGTTGGAACCGAGATGTCGACAAGCAGCGCCGGTAGCTCTACGTCGCAGTCTTCCAAATCGACGATGACTTTCTTTACTGTTGCCGCAGGCGTTCATTTTGAATTGTAATTTTTGTGCCGGTTCAATTACTCAAATTTGAACCGGCTTCTTTTTCTTAATAATAAAAATTACACAAAGTATAAAAACAAAATTAAATCTTGGGAGAATATATGAAAAGATTATTGTTGGCTGTTTTCGTTCTAATTTGTGCCGGAAGTATATCGGCTCAGAATTCAAAGCAGGATTTTACGCTGGTAAATTCAACAGGAGTAGAAATACACCAAGTTTATATTTCCCCTCACGACTCGGATGATTGGGGCGAAGATATACTTGGAAGAGACGTTCTTGAAAACGGTCAGGAATGCGATATACAATTTCATCCGAAAGAGGACGTTTGCATGTGGGATCTTAGAATTTCCGATAAGGATGGAAATGCCATCGAATGGGAAAACATAGATCTGTGCAAGTGGGCGAAAATTACTTTGAAATACGACGGGCAAACAGCTACGGCGGAATTCGAATAATTTATTTTGAAACCCGAGTGTAAAACAAAAAAGGCTTGAGTATTCAAGCCTTTTTTATAAAAATAAATTGATAATTATATGGAAACCTTATCTTTCAAAAACAATTTCTGCAGTTCTCTGGCTTTTCTATTTTTATGAGCTCCTTTATGATAAGCATAACCGGCTATAAGCGGCATTGCTAACGTTGCTTCGGCATAAACCATTTGCTCAAAGGTTGTTTCAACTTTTCCCCAGGAACTTGCTTCTTTCAATGTTGAAGAAGAAAGAGCTCCGTCGCGTACATCAGCAACAGTAATTTGAACAGCGTACTTATGCATTGGAGCGTCTTCGGTAAGTATTTCTGCGGCAACAACTATGTCCTGGGTAAAGTTTTTGGGAACGCCGCCGCCGATCATAAAGATGCCGGTTTCTTTGCTGTGTAATTTAATTTGTGTTAATTCATAAAAGTCTTTGCCGGAATCAAACGATACATGTTTTCCCGGGTTGTTATGCTGATGCATGACGATACCGAATCCCGCTGAACAATCCGAGAAAGCCGGTACAAAAATGGGGACATTCTTTTTGTAAGCGGCATAAATTACGCTGTCTTCAACTTTAGGTCTGCCGTTTTCATCCAGGTATTTGCCGAAATTCCATAAAAGTTCGCGCGAAGAATAAGGACGCGGTTCAAGAGAATCGAAAATCTTTTGTGTCGTCTCATCGCAAATGCGCAGTTCGTCTTCATCGATGAATGTATCGTAAATTCTATCTATGTGGAGTTCTCTCATTTCATTATCATCAACAAACGGAGAGCCGATGTAATGCTTAAATCCGAGTGCTTCAAAGAAATCCTGATCGACCATAAGCGCCCCGGTAGAAACAATAGCATCGACCATATTATTATTAACAAGATCAAAGACTACGCGTTTTAAACCTGCGCTGAAAATACTTCCGGCCAGGGTTAAAATTACCGAGCATTTTTCGTCACGGACCATCATGTCAAAAATCTTGGATGCGCGATTTAAATCTCTTGCGCTAAAAGCCATATGTTCCATCGAATCTACAAGTTTGATTACATTATGTTCTTTTATATCGATGTGCTTAATCACTTCTTTCAGATAATCTTTCTTTGATGCCATTTACTGCTCCTTTTCTTATTGTTTTTTTTTCTGTGTGCAAATATAATTAAATCGAATGCAGCCCGCCACGTCAGGTAAAAATGAAGAGCGGGGAATGCAGAATTATTTTTTGAGTTGTAATTATTCTGCTTTCATTATTCCTGCTTCTACTGGCGTCAAACAATGTGGTTTGCACTATAGAGTAATTAGAAAAACCATTTTGCGGCTTTTAATATTCCCTGATTCCAAGGCACGCGGTGATTTACTCCGGTTTTATCTTTGAACGACTCCAGGTTATCCAGATACCATTTATAATTTCTTACGAGCGCGTCCTTGTTGGAGTACTTTGGAGTGAAGTTTAATTTCCTTTCGGCTTTATCTATAGAAACGAATGAATCCTTCGACGCTGTTTCGTAAACCCATTTATAAAGAGGGGAAAGTTTGAGCGCTTCAAGAATTTTTAATGTGCCGATGATTGGTTTTTCAGGAAGGGGGACTATCTTTTTTCCAAAACCGGCGTAATCTAAAACAGCCTGGTAGTCTTGCCGCATTGTTGTAAACTCTTTAGCGCCGATGTTAAATGTATCATTCACTATTTCTTCCGGCAATTCAATACAATTATAAATCGCTTCGCAAAGATCTTCTACATCGAGTAATTGATACCTGTTATTTCCGGTGCCAATCATCGGAAAACCTTTTCCATCCTTTGCCCAATCATACAAAAGCGCAAAAACTCCGAGTCGTTCCGGACCAATAAACGATTTAGGTCTAATTATGGGAACGCACATTCCTTTATTTCGATACTTAAGACAAATCTTCTCGGCTTCAATCTTTGCTCTGCCGTAAGGGCCTACGCCATCCAGACTGTCGTTTTCAACAAGCGGATGATGATCTGGAATTCCGTAAACCGCGGTAGATGAAATATGTATAAATCGTTTCACTTTATTGTTGCAAGCAGAATCAATGAGTAATCTTGTCCCTTCAACTTCGGTGGAATGAATTTCATCCGGTTTGTAAAGAGGTAATGCAGCCGCGGTGTGGATAACGATATCGATTTGCCGGGTTGATTCGGAAACAATTTTGGGGTTCCGAATATCTCCGCGATATATTACGATTTTATCTTTGACATCGATATATTCAAAAGGGGCTATATCTAGCGAAACAACTCTGTGTCCCTTGCTAAGTAAGAATCTAATCATATTTATGCCCAGAAAGCCCGAGCCGCCGGTAACAAGAATATTCATGATCTTTCTAAATTTTGCTGCAAATTTATATAAAACATTGATTTTTTCTAATAATTATTAAAAATAATGCCGTATTAGCTTCATGCGATAAATTTTAAAGTTCGTTTTCTTGACATTCTACCCGCTTAGAAATATATTTGAAACCTTTGAAAAATAGCATTTTGCGTTTGGAGGATGTTTTGAAGCAGGAAAGAATCACAAAATTTGTAAAACCCGAAGATGCCGATCAAAAATGGTATGTAGTTGATGCAAAAGATCAGGTTCTTGGTAGATTAGCCGCTAAAGTTGCCAGAGTTATTCGCGGTAAGGATAAACCTATTTTTACGCCAAATATGGATACCGGCGATTTTGTAGTTATCATTAATGCCGATAAAATCCGATTAACCGGAAAAAGAGAAACTCAAAAAACATATTTTTCTCACTCGATGTATCCGGGCGGTGCAAAAATTCGCAGCTATTCGGAAATGATGGAAAAGAAACCTGAGTTTGCATTGGAAACCGCGGTTAGAGGAATGCTACCGAAAACAAAACTTGGAAGAAAATTAATTAAGAAATTGAAAGTCTATGCAGGCGAAAACCATCCTCATAGCGCACAGAAACCAGAAGTATTAAGTTTATAAACGGAGTAGTTTGATGGCAGACAAATTATTTGTCGGAAGAAGAAAGAATGCCGTTGCAAGAGTTTATCTTAGAAACGGTTCCGGTAAAGTAACCATTAACGATCAAGAAGTTGAAAAATATTTTCCATTAAGAGAGCATCGTAACAATTTACTGCTTCCATTTATTGCAACCGAAACATCGGGCAAGTACGATGTTTTTGCAAATGTTAACGGCGGCGGTATTTCGGGTCAATCCGATGCAATCCGTCTCGGTATTTCAAGAGCGCTTGAAGAAATCAATCCCGAATTCAGATCGTCTTTGAAATCGGAAGGTTTATTGAAGAGAGATCCGAGAATGGTAGAGCGTAAAAAGTACGGTCAAAAGAAAGCAAGAAAAAGATTCCAATTCTCTAAGAGATAATAAATTAATTAACATTATTCATACCTTCAGATTTGCCGCCTGTGTCCCACATTAAAAGGGATGGAAGACAAAGTAGAAGAAGGTAGAAGAAAAACAGGAGAAATCATGTCAAGAGTACAACTCACAGAACTCATCGAATCAGGTGCGCATTTTGGTCACCTTACACGCCGCTGGAATCCGAAAATGAAGCCATTCATCTTCATGGAGAAAAACGGCATTCACATTATAGATCTAAAGAAAAGTCAAGAAGCAATTGAGACCGCTGCCCAGGCGATGACCGAAATTGTTTCCCAAGGTAAAAGAGTTTTATTTGTGGGAACAAAAAAACAGGCCAAAGGAACTATTGCCGCCGAAGCGAGAAGATCCGACAGCAACTGGGTTAGCGAACGCTGGTTGGGCGGAATGTTGACAAACTTTTCTACGATTCGTAAAAGTATCAAACGTTTACAGAATATTGAAAAAATGGAAAGCGACGGTACGTTCGAAAAAATTACAAAGAAAGAACGTCTTGTGTTGACCCGTGAAAAAGATAAATTGAGAAAAGTTTTGGACGGTGTTGAAACACTGGCAAAAATGCCCGGCGCGTTGTTCATAGTTGATATTAAGAAAGAATCGATTGCGGTGAATGAAGCTTTACGTCTTAACATTCCTATCTTTGCAATAGTTGATACAAATTGCGATCCCGACCCGATCGATTATGTTATTCCGGCAAACGACGATGCTTCAAGGGCAATCGAAGTAATTACAAAAGTAATTGCAGATGCAGTTGTTGATGGCAATGCTAAAGCTAAAGAGTTGAGAGCCCACGAAGCAGCTGAAAAAGAAAAAGAGAAGAAAACAACGGAAGAAGAAGTTGAAGTTGAGAAGAAAGATTCGAAAGGAAAGGTAAGAAGAGTTAAGTTCGAAGGCAGAGACGATAGAAGAAGCGGCGACCGTAGGGGTGGCGGACGCGGAGATAGACAAAATCATCAAAAGAAAAACGAAGCTGCGGCACCGGCTCCAGAGGCTGCTGCTGAATCCAAACCGGAAGCTCGGGCAGAAGAGACAAAACAGGAATCGGCTAACTAAAAATTGAATTGGAATTAAAAGAGGTATAATAGATCATGGCAATTAGTGCAAATCAAGTTAAAGAGTTAAGAGATAAAACCGGTGCCGGTATGATGGATTGCAAAAAGGCAATCGAAGAAGCAAACGGTGATTTCGAAAAGGCAATTGAAATACTAAGAAAAAAAGGCGCCTCGGTTGCCGCTAAAAGAGCAGAAAGAGCAGCTAACGAAGGAATTGTTTTAACACAGGTATTCAACAACGGCAAATCCGCTGCAATAGTTGAAGTCAACTGCGAAACCGATTTCGTAGCAAGAAGCGAAGATGTTATCAACTTCGCAAATTTTGTTCTAACGGTGGTAGTTGCAAACAAGCCGGCAGATGTTGCTTCGCTGCTCGAAGTAACTAAAGACGGAAAAAAAGTATCCGAAGAATTAAACGCTCTTATTGGTAAGATTGGCGAGAAGATTGAAGTATCCCGTTTCGCGCTTGATAATACGGAGAACGGTTTGATTGTAGATTACGTTCATGCCGGGTCAAAATTAGGCGTGCTTATGGAAGCAAATAATGTAAGCGATGATAAAGCGGCAGAGTTTCAACCGCTTCTAAAAGACATAGCTATGCAGGTTGCTGCTATGAAACCGATTTCAATCTACCGTGAAGAGGTTGATAAAACCTTGATTGAAAAGGAACTCGAGATTTACAAAGAGCTCGCCCGTAAAGAAGGCAAGCCTGAACAAATGCTTGAAAAGATTGCGATAGGAAAACTCAATAAATTTTACGATGAAAACTGTCTTGCAGAAGAAGTTTTTGTGAAAGACAATACAAAGAAAGTCGGCGCCTTGGTTGACGAGTTTAACAAGAAAAACTCAACGCAGGTAAAGCTGGCTAAATTCAGAAGATTTCATCTAAGCGATGAAAAGAAATGATTCGAAGAAAGGTCTTATTTCCAAATAAGACCTTTTTTTTTATATTGGAGATGCGATATGGGCAATCAACTTAAATATAAAAGAATACTGCTTAAGCTTAGCGGTGAATCTTTAGCCGGCCAGAACGATTTTGGTATTGACGCGAGGGTTCTGAACTTTTTCGCTTCTGAAATTAAAAAGGTTCATGAACTCGGTGTTCAAGTGGGTATCGTAATCGGTGGCGGGAATATTTATCGAGGATTGGATGCGAGCGGCCAAGGTATCGATCGTGTTACAGGCGATCAGATGGGAATGCTTGCAACCATAATTAACTCTCTTGCGCTGCAGAATGCCTGCGAGAATATGGGAATGTTCACACGATTGATGACGGCAATTAACATGGAAGCCTTTGCCGAACCGTACATTCGCCGTAGGGCAATAAGACATTTGGAAAAGGGAAGAGTGGTTATCTTAGGCGCAGGAACCGGCCATCCGTATTTTAGTACGGATACAGCCGCCTCGTTGAGGGCAGTTGAAATTGAAGCCGATGCAATCTTAAAGGGAACCCGTGTAGACGGAGTTTTCGATTCCGACCCGGAAAAAAATCCGCAAGCCAACCGCTTCGAAGAAATTTCTTATTTCGATGTTCTTCAAAAAAATCTGCGTGTAATGGATTTAACCGCAATAAGTCTATGCAAAGAAAATAATCTTCCGATAATTGTTTTCAATATGGATAAGCCCGGAAATCTTCTTAAAGTTGTAACGGGCGAAAATATTGGTACCGCGGTCGGAAATTTTACACCGGCAAACTCTAACTAGAATAAAAATGTGAGGATTCAATGGTAAACCATCCGCAAATAAAAGATGCCCGGCAAAGAATGGATAAGACTATTGAAGCGTTCAGAATCGAGATTGCAAAAATTAGAACGGGCAAGGCAACTACGGCTCTGCTCGATGGAATAAAAGTCGACTATTACGGCACATTAAGCCCGTTAAACCAGGTTGGCAATGTTTCGGTTCTGGATGCTCATACGATTTCAATTACACCTTGGGATAAAAGTATGGTACAATTAATTGATAAAGCCATACTTGCCTCCGACCTTGGACTTAATCCCATCAGCGACGGAACGAATATCAAAATTCCTATTCCCCCTTTAACCGAGGATAGAAGAAAAGAACTTGTTAAGCTCGTAAAGAAATTCGGCGAAGATTCTAAAGTTGCGTTGAGAAATATAAGGCGGGATGTAAACGATCATCTGAAGAAAATGGAAAAAGAAAAAAAGATGACTGAAGACGAGTTAAAGGAAGCCGAAAAGGAAACTCAAAAACTTACTGATGAGCATATAGGAAAAATCGATGATCTCATCAAGCATAAAGAAAAAGAAATTATGGAAGTGTAAGAGGATAGTATAACATATAAGTATAAAGTTTAAAAATGCCCCGACGGAATTCGGGGCTTTTTATTTTAATTGGTAAGGAGTCCAGCGTCTTTTATAATTGGAAATTAATTTTTACGGAATTTTTGCCTGTTTTTTGTTTGAGTATAAATACCTAAGTTTTAATCGTTGGAAGAATTCTTTTGTGTAATAAATTTTACATAATCAGATAAGGAAAAATTTCTATGAGCGCTTACAAAGAAGACGCTTTGAAGTATCACAGCGAAGGTAGAAAAGGTAAAATAGCCGTCATCCCTACCAAGCCGTGTTATACCGCAAGGGATTTATCCTTGGCTTACACTCCGGGTGTAGCCGAGCCCTGCAGAGAAATCGAAAAAAACGATGAGGACGTTTACAAGTACACCGCTAAAGGAAATTTAGTGGCTGTCGTTTCGAACGGTACCGCTGTTCTTGGATTGGGAGATATCGGTCCGCTTGCCGGCAAACCTGTAATGGAGGGAAAAGGAGTTTTATTTAAACGGTTTGCCGATATCGATGTATTTGACATCGAATTAAAAACTCACGATCCTCAAGAAGTAATACGCGCAGTTCAAATGCTGGAACCAACTTTTGGAGGAATTAATCTTGAAGACATTAAAGCGCCGGAATGTTTTGAGATTGAAGAAGAACTGATCAAAACACTGCACATTCCTGTCTTTCACGATGATCAGCACGGTACCGCTATTATCTCCTGCGCAGCGTTAATTAACGCGGCGGAAATAGCCGGGAAAAAATTGGATCAATTAAAAATTGTGGTTTCGGGTGCCGGAGCCGCTGCAATTTCCTGCTGTAAACTGTATGTAGCTGCCGGCGCTAAGGTAGAAAACATTGCGATGTTCGATACGAAAGGTCACGTTCATAAAAAAAGAACGGACTTGAACAAATACAAAGAAATGTTTGCACAGCAAACGCCATATAAAGATCTTGCCGACGGTATGAAAGGCGCCGATGTATTTATCGGCTTGTCCAAAGGAAATCTTCTTTCGAAAGAGATGGTTAAATCCATGGCAAAGAATCCTATTGTATTTGCCATGGCGAACCCCGATCCGGAAATTACATATACTGACGGCATCGACGCGCGCAAAGATATTATTATGGCAACCGGCAGAAGCGATTATCCAAACCAGGTAAATAATGTGCTTGGATTTCCATTTATTTTCCGCGGTGCCTTAGATGTTCGCGCGATGAAGATTAACGAAGAAATGAAAATGGCAGCGACAAAAGCTCTTGCAAAACTGGCTCGCGAGAAAGTACCGGAAGTTGTAATCAACGCTTACGGCGGCGAGGAGTTTTCTTTTGGCCCGGAATATATAATTCCTAAGCCGTTCGATCCGCGGGTACTTTGGTATGTAGCCCCGGCAGTTGCAAAAGCGGCAATGGATACCGGCGTTGCGCGTCAGCCCATTACCAATTGGGACACATATAAAGATCAACTCCAGGATCGTTTGGGATTTTCCACCGAGATTACGCGCGTGATGGTTCACAAAGCTCAACAGAATCCTAAAAAGGTTGTTTACCCGGAAGGAGAAGACGAAAAAATTATTCGCGCTGCCAATTCGGTTAGAGAGGACAATATTGCCGTACCGGTACTTCTCGGCAATGCCAGCGTAATAAAAACAAGGATTGAGGATTTAGGTTATAACCCCGGACACTTCGAAATAATCGATCCCGAGACGGCGCATAAAACCTCCTTCTACGCCGAAACTTTTTATATGAAAAGACATCGTAAAGGTATTACACCCAGGGAAGCAAGCACTCTTTTAAAAGAGCCGAATTATTTCGGCGCGATGATGGTGGATGCCGGCGACGCAGACGCGATGGTTAGCGGATTAAACCAGCATTACCCCCATACAATTAGACCTGCGCTGCAGTGTATTGGTGTTAAACCCGGTTTAAAAGTTGTATCCGGTATGTACATTGTAATTATTAAGCACAAGATATTTTTCTTTGCGGATTGCACGGTAAATGTAGATCCAACGGCTGATGAACTTGCAGAGATTGCAATCAGCGCTTCGGAAACAGTTAAGGGATTTGATATTGTGCCGAAAATTGCAATGCTTTCTTTCAGCAATTTTGGAAGCGCGCCGTATCCTCAATCTCAAAAAGTTGCGGAAGCCGTTCGCATTGTTAAAGAAAAACATCCTGAATTAACCATCGACGGTGAAATGCAAGCCGATACCGCCGTTGTTCCCGAAAGACTTGAAAAAGATTTTCCGTTTGCATCTATTAAAGGCGGCGCAAATGTTCTTATCTTCCCGAGTCTTGAAGCCGGCAATATTGCCTACAAACTTTTACAAAGATTAACGGATGCAACCGTAATCGGACCTATTCTAATGGGCATGAGAAAACCCGTTCATGTTCTTCAACGCGGAGATACCGTCAACGATATCATCAATATTACCGCAATTGCCGTTGTAGGCGCTAAAGACCATAAATAAACTTACTTCCAAGGAGTAAATCCTCCCCTTACCGGAGGGGAGGATTCTTTAATTGTTTCCGTTTCATAATTCCTATCGCTAATTTATATTTACAATAGATAAATTTGTCTTAGCCACGATTTAACGGCAAGATTCATAGTGTTAAAGAACATATTATATATATCCGGTAGCGTAATAATTTTTTTTGCCGGCATGGTGCTCTACGGTGTAATT
>DAIEQA010000218.1:0-2226 GCA_027348115.1 Ignavibacteriales bacterium | reverse complement strand
ATTATATTGCTGATGAAGAACTGTGGGCATGCACAACCTGTATGGCGTGTGTTTATGAGTGTCCCGTTTCTATCGAGCACGTCGATTCAATAGTAGACATGAGGCGAAACCTTGTCTTGGGTGAATCTAATTTCCCGTCGGAGCTTAATACTGTTTTTAAAAATATCGAAACGAATTTTACTCCATGGGCGTTCAATTCACAAGACCGGGCAAACTGGGCCGAAGGAATGAATATCAAGACTATGGCTGAGGATCCGAACGGGGAATATTTATTTTGGGTTGGCTGCGCCGGCTCGTTCGATGTTAGATACCAGAAGGTGACAAAAGCATTTGCGCAGCTAATGCAAAAGGCCGGCATCGAATTTCGAATTCTTGGAATAGAAGAAAAATGTAACGGAGATACCGCGCGCCGTTTAGGCAACGAATATCTTGCTCAGATGTTGATGCAAGAAAATGTTGAGACTCTAAATAATTACGGGGTGAAAAAAATTGTAACCGGTTGCCCGCATTGTTATAACTCCTTGAAGAATGAGTATCCCCAATTCGGCGGAAACTTTGAAGTAGTTCATCATTCCGAGTTGATTTCTAAAATGATAAAAGATGGAAAGATTCAATTGAAGAATGGCGGCCAAGCGTCGACCGTTACTTTTCATGATTCATGTTACATTGGAAGATATAACGATATTTATGATTCACCCCGCGAGCCGCTTATGGCTATAAACGGTTTAGAACTTGTGGAGATGGAAAGAAACCGGGATAAAGGATTTTGCTGCGGCGCAGGCGGCGGAAGAATGTTCCTTGAAGAGACCGAAGGAACACGAATAAATATTAATCGCGCAGAGGAAGCATTAAATACTAAAGCCGGTACGGTAGCATCGGCCTGTCCGTTTTGTATGACTATGCTTACCGATGGAATTAAATCTTTTGAAAAATCCGAAGAAGTAAAAGTTAAAGATATCGCAGAAGTAGTACTGGAAAACTCGATCTAATAAACGTATCACTAACGAACCAAAAGGAGGATCTATGAACGAAAAATATTTAAAACTCGTCGACTTTGTTAAAAGTCTTGAAGGCGATGTAGTTAAGTTTTACGAAAAAGGACAATCCGCTGCGGGCACACGTCTTAGAAAAGGATTGAGCGAATTGAAAAAATTAGCTCAAGATGTTCGCAACGATGTTCAGGAAGTTAAATCGCAGAGAAAAGCAGCTAAGGGCGGCAACTAATTCTCTACGCGCTTCTTTCATAGGTCGGGCTGCAATTAACCCGGCCTATTTTTTTTGTTAAATGATTCTTTATAACCGCGTAAAGAATTAAATGATTTTTATTTCGGCGCATTATTTTTTGGCACTCAACTAAATGAAATATTCTCTGGTAGTTATATTTATCGGGCTAACGTTCTCGTTTTTGATTAAACCGGAGAGAATATTTAATGTAAAGCATGTTCAACCCGATTCGCTTCAGACTGTTAGACTAACTTTTGTTGGCGACATCATGTGTCATGGGCCGGAATTTGAATCCGCTAAAGTTGCAGCCGATAGTTTTGACTTTCGCCCCATGTTTGGAGCAGTAAAAAATTTTCTTTCTTCTTCGGATCTAACTTTCGGTAATCTCGAAACAACTATTGCCGGTAAAAATTTTAAGTACAGCGGTTACCCGTTATTTAATTCTCCTTCGGCATTGCTCTACGCGCTTAAAGACGCCGGCTTCGATATTTTGTTCACCTCGAACAATCATTGTATGGACCGCGGAGAAAAGGGAATCTTGAACACAATTAAAAAAATCAGAGATAATTCATTAAGCTACGCCGGTACAAACGAATCCCAACATGACAGAGATTCAATCAGAACTTTTGATGTTCACGGAATTAAAATAGCTGTATTGGCTTACACTTACGGTGTAAACGGAAATTATATTCCAAAGAATGCCGGCTACCTTGTTAACTTGATAGATACCCTTCGAATTAAAAATGATATACGAAGCGCTCGCGCTAAAAGCATAGATGTAATTCTCGTATACTTTCATTTTGGTATGGAATACCAGCGGCAGCCGAATTCGTATCAACAAGAAATAGTAAAACACGCAATCGCTTATGGCGCAAACATAATTATCGGCAGTCATCCGCATGTTATTGAGCCGGTACAATATTTTCAATCGAAGGATAGGAATTTCCCTGAGGGTATTGTGGCGTATTCGCTCGGAAATTTTATTTCCAACCAAAGATGGCG
>DAIEQA010000209.1:0-2155 GCA_027348115.1 Ignavibacteriales bacterium | reverse complement strand
TTCCCCAGCAGTAACGAACCGCAACGGGGTCATGAATTTCCGGTGAGGAAACAGCAATGGTTTTCCCTTTGATGTGAACGACCGCATCTTTAAAAATCGAATCTGGGCCGGCTATCTGAAAATTATTTTTCTCATGACTTAATTTTAATTGCAACCCGTTTGCATAATCGAACGAAAGAATAATTTTGCTATTCGAAATTTTCATCGATTTGTAGATTGGCCCGGAGTATTCAAGTTTTTTCCCGTAATCTTTTACCAGCGCCCACAACGCCAACCGCTCTCCCACCTCTTGTTTTTTTGCCGGATGAATATTATCACTGTTGCCGATATCAAGCGTGACAGCCATTCCGGTTTTCGGTGTTGATAATGTAAAAAATTGTGCCTCGCGTATTTTTTGAGATTGAACAGTTCCGCCGTAATCGAAAGGGGCAATTTGCGCAAAATAAAACGAGAAATTTTTCTGCTGCCAATCATTGCGCCAGTTAGAAATCATCAACGGTAAAAGAGTTTTATACAATTCGGGATGCTCAGTGTTCGATTCGCCCTGATACCAAATTGCACCTTTCACAGCGAAAGGAATCAATGGCGAGATCATTCCATTGTACAATGTTGTTGGAGAATATGCTGAAAAATCAAATTCTAGATGAGGACGATTATTATACTCCTCGCCCAACTCACCGTAGACGTAAAATTTTTCGTTTGCGTATTCTGCAACCGGGAGATATTTCCAATTTCCGGCGAGAGAAATATTTTCTTCCGAGTCTTTGCGATGCAACTTCAATTGTTCGGGCGTTCCCCACAATCCTCCTCCGCCACCATAATCAATTACACGGACAGCTATGGTCAATGTATCCTCTTTAACAAGTTCTGCCGGAACAGCATAAACACGATTCGTTTTCCAATTTCCTTCAGTTTCGTATCCGCCGACTCTTTCTCCGTTCACGTATGTGGCGTCTATATCGTCAATGGGACCGAGTTCGAGGATTAATTCTTTATTGAGCCAAGCCGCCGGGATCTCAATTTTTTTTCTAAACCAAACGACCCCATCAAAATTTCCGACCCCGGAATTTTCCCAATCGCCGGGAAGTTTCATTTCTTTCCAACGGCTGTCGTCATATTCTACGGAAGAACATGTGCTGTCATTGAAATGAAGATTTTGCCAACGGGAAATTTTTTCTCTTTTAGAAACATCAATAATTGGTTTTGCGTTCAGCCAGGCATTTAATGCTTGCAATTCCCCCTTACCATTTTGAATTTTTTCAAAAATAGATTTGTATTGATCGATCTGCGAAATGTATTTGCCGCTTATCCATGACTCGATAGGAGTTCCGCCCCAACTGGTATGAATTAGACCAATTGGAATTTTTAATTCGTCGTATAATTTTTTCCCAAAGAAATAAGCTGCAGCGCTGAATTGAGCAGCGGTTTCTGGATTTGATTCAGTCCAGCTTCCTTTGAAGCTGAATTCCGGTTTATCAGAGACTGAATGGGCAACGGTAAAAAATCTTATGTTTGAATTCGTTGAGTTCTTAATTGCTTCGTCAGAACCTTCTACCGGTGCGTCGGGAAGCCAACCTTCAAGCGGCATTTCCATATTCGATTGACCGGAACAAATCCAAACCTCTCCAATCATCACGTTAGTAAAAGTTACAGTGTCGCCGTCGGTTTGAATTCTTATTTCGTAAGGTCCGCCTGCTTTCGGCGTTTTAATTTTAATTTGCCAAAGACTATCGCTTCCGGCAACAGTTTTCGCCATGGCGCCCCAGCTTGTTTTTACATACACGATTTGATTAGGTGCTGCTTTCCCCCAGATCGGCGCTAAAGTCTTTTGCTGCAACACCATATTATTGCCAAATATAGCTGGTGATTTAATCTGGGCTTGAAGAAAATTCGCTGCAAAAAAGAAGAAGAAAAGTTATATATCGAATGATGGATTGTTTCGTCAGCATGTCCGTATTCCGATTGTTAAAAATTTTTATTGTGTAAGAATTTCTGTGTAATTTCAGATGGAACATAATAAAAAATTTTTCTTTGTAGCAAGGAATCGTGATTTACTTACTGGCAGGAGTAAAAATTTAAAGTGGAGAACACATGTCAATCCAAACAATCAACCCAGCAAACGGAAAGGTGCTGAAATCGTTTACAGAATTAAACC
>DAIEQA010000114.1:0-3131 GCA_027348115.1 Ignavibacteriales bacterium | reverse complement strand
TTCTCGTTCGATAAAAAGAAATTACGTGAATTTAAGAAAGCGTACCGTATTACAGGAGGTTACATTCAATCGCTGCTCGAAAATCCGAGAAGACTGCTTGTAACTATCCTGCTCGGGAATACAGTTGTTAACGTATTAGCTTCTATTATTGCAGTGATGCTTGCTTTAGAGGCCGCCGCTGCTCTTAGGATTTCGACTGAAGTTGCTCTGCTTGTACAAATAGTTGTTCTAACCATCCTGCTGCTTTTCATTGGCGAGGTTACGCCGAAACTATGGGCCGCCAAATATCCGCAGCAGTTTTCACGAGCAATTGCCATACCCCTTTACTGGATTGGAATATTTGTTTATCCCGTTTCAAAAATATTAACCGACCTTCTTAAAGCCGTCACATCTAAATTCGATTTCGATAAATCCAGAACAGCTTTGCATGGAACAGAGATTAAAGAACTTGCCGATCTTGGAATGGAACAAGGTACAATTGAAGAGGATGAAAACGAACTGATTCACGGCATAGTGGCTTTCAAAACTGTAACTGCCAGGGAAGTAATGACTCCCCGCGTAGATATAGTTGCCGCTTCTATCGATACTTCCTTTGACGAACTAATAAACATAATAAACGAATCTGGCCACAGCAGAATACCGCTGTTTGCAAACAGTCTCGATAATATTTTGGGAATTATATATTCGAAAGACTTGCTGCCATATCTTAAAACGCCGGAGCTTCGAAAGACTTTATCGTTAAGAAACATTTGCCGCGAAGCGCTTTTTATTCCAGAGACAAAGATGATTAAAGACCTTCTGCATGAGTTTCAGGAAAAGAACATGCACATCGGCATTGTTGTAGACGAATACGGCGGTACCTCCGGCTTAATTTCCCTTGAAGATATTTTGGAAGAAATTGTCGGCGAGATACGCGACGAGTACGACAGGGAAGAAAATGAGATTACTAAGATCAACGAGAAAACTTTTATAGTACTCGGTAAAGTTTCCGTCGATGAACTTAACGAACTGCTTAGCGATAACTTCTCTTCCGAGAACGACGATTACGATACTGTCGGCGGTTTTATTTTTAACCATGCCGGAATAATTCCACAGCAAGGTTTTCATTTCATATTCAATAATTATAAGTTTACCGTTAAGGATGTAAGCAACAATCGCGTTAATAAGGTTTTAATAGAAAAGATCGATATTCCTGAATGAAAAGAGGATGCTTCTTAACTGTAATAGTTTTATTTACAATTGCAGTGGGAATAGTTTTTTATCTTTATAAATACAAACGGAACATATTCAAGGATTTTGCCAAGGATAAGATAGCTCACCTGGCAATTAATGACTTGAACAAAAAGATGAGCGAGGTTAGCCCGTCTGTTTACAAAGATTCGCTGCAGAATGATCTAAATAATTTTTTCGACAATAACAAAGACTTGGATTTCGACACTCTGATGACAAGATTCGGCGACTTGATTGACGAGGCCCGGGTTATAATCAAGGATAAAAAAGTAGATTCGCAGGAATACAACCACTTTAAAAAAACTCTGACTAAATATGAAAGATCAACGAAAAACAGAAATTAAGGTTGGCATCACCGTTATATTAGGATTCATTATTTTCCTCTGGATATTCGGGTGGGCTAAAAATTTTACTCTCTCTTCCCATCGCAAAAATGTATCGGTCGAATTCAGTTCTGTCGCCGGACTGGGAGTCGGCGATCCTGTAACAGTTAACGGCGTAAAAAAAGGATACGTGGAAGATATAAAAGTCGCCGGCAACAAAGTTATAACCAATTTAAACTTGGATCCCGATGTTGTACTTCCTATCAATACAAAGTTTTCTGTAATGATGCTCGATCTTATGGGCGGGAAAAAAGTAGAAATTATTCCCGGCAGTTCTTCCTTGGAATTGGATTATTCAAAACTACAGACCGGAGTGTTTGAAGGAGACGTTGCTACCGCAATGGCCATGCTGGGTACGGTTCAAAACGATTTAATTGTTGTTATAAAGGAAGTAAAAACATCTTTAACGGTTCTCAACAAAACGTTAACCGATCAAAATTTTCAAAACGATCTGAGAACTTCCGTTGCCAATTTAAGCAAGCTGACAGATAATTTGAATATCTTGCTAACTACCAACAGTTCGGAGATCAACAAACTTCTAAAAGCCGGGAACGAGTTGACTCGAAATGTTAACGATTTTATAGTTACAAACCGGGATTCTATTTCAACAACAATTTCTTCAGTCCACGAAGCACTTCAAACTTCCAAGGAACTCCTGATCAAGATCAACAAAATGATGGACGAGACAAATGCCGGGCAAAATAACCTTGGCAAAATTTTGAACGACCCGGACTTGATGAACGATTTGAAATCAGTGATTTCGCAAGTTAAAGAGCTTACCAAGATTCTTGTCGAACAATTGAAATCCAAGGGTGTTGAGGTTAATGCTCACATCTTTTAATAATCAAAGTTAGACAGTACCATCGTTTCAGGAGAAGTACGCGTACATGGTTTTAGGAATCGGAATCGACATAATAGAGATAAACCGCATCAAGGAAAGTGTTGATAAATTCGGCGAAAGTTTTCTTAAAAAGATTTACACGCAGACAGAAATAGATTATTCGCTTTCAAGGAAAAATAAATATCAACACCTGGCGGCGCGGTTTGCTGCAAAGGAAGCTATTTATAAAGCACTCTCAAACGATACCGATAAAATTTACAGCTGGCAAGATATCGAAATCTATAACGAACCTAACGGTTTACCGAAAGTGAAATTATTCGGTCAGCTTAAAAATTATTTAGGCGGCGAAAGACAGTTGAAAATTTCTATGAGCCATTCCGAAAATTATGTTACCTGCGTGGCAATTGTTTTTGAGGTCAAATAGGGAAGTAATCGGCTCCGTTTAATCTCTGTTCGGTTGTGAAAGCATGGTTCTAAATTTTCCGTAAACTAATTTCAAGGGAGGAATATTCAGTATGAAAAAAATTTTAGCTGTATCGTTTTATGTTATTGCGTTCGTCTCCTCGATGAACGCACAGCAACAATCTTACGTTCCTTCCGAAAAGTTATACCAGGTTTCAATAATTGATGCATTACTAGCCGGGCAGTACGACGGAACGAGCAGTCTATCCGAATTG
>DAIEQA010000183.1:0-2091 GCA_027348115.1 Ignavibacteriales bacterium | reverse complement strand
CGACCTTCTTTTGAAAGTAAACGACGCCGATCTTCAAGCGCAATTGCAAAAAGCAGAACTAAGAAAAAAACTTGCCGAAGATAAGGAATACAGACAAAGATCTTTGCTTGAGAAAAAAGGAATCAGTCAGGAAGCTTATGAGACCGCGCTGAACGATCTTAATTCCGCAAAAGCGGATATCGAAAATATAAAAGCGCAAATTGCCAAAACAGAAATACGCGCACCATTTGATGGTAAGATAGGGCTACGCTATATAAGTGAAGGCGGATATATAACACCGTCATTAAAGATTTCAACACTTCAAAATGATAATCCTGTAAAAATAGATTTTTCAATTCCGCAGAGATACGCGGGCTCAATTTCGGCAGGTAATACCATATCTATTAAAACTGCAGCGGGTAAACTATATCAAGCAAAGATATATGCGCTTGAGCCCAAAGCAGATCCGGTTACAAGAGCATTGCAAATGCGGGCGATCTGCCGTAACGACCGGGGAGAACTTTTACCGGGTTCGTATGTAACGGTAAATCTTTCTTTGAATGATGTGAAAGATGCCATCACTGTACCGACACAAGCGCTAGCGTTGGATATTACAGGCGAACAGGTTTTCGTTTATAAAAACGGTGTTGCATTATCTAAAAAAGTTGAAAGCGGAATCAGGACGGAAAACAAAATTCAAATTGTAAACGGCCTTTCACCCGGCGATACCGTAATTACTTCGGGGATTATGCAGCTGAGACCAAGAGCAAAGGTTAAAATTACTTCTATAGACAACAAATAAATTTTGAGAAAAAAAACAATGAGTCTTTCATCATTAAGCATACACCGCCCCGTTTTATCAATTGTAATGTCTTTGACAATTATTCTTCTCGGCGTAATTGGATTTACTTATTTAGGCGTTAGAGAATTTCCAAGCATTGATCCGCCGATAATTACGGTCGGTGTTTCATACACCGGAGCTAATGCGGAGATCATCGAATCGCAAATAACCGAACCGCTCGAAGAAAGTATTAACGGAATAGCCGGTATTCGGTCAATCACTTCCGTAAGCCGGGACGGAAGAAGTCAAATTACAGTTGAGTTTAGCGTTGATGCTAATTTAGAAGATGCCGCCAACGATGTACGCGATAGAGTCTCGCGTACTGTTTCAAATTTGCCTCCGGATGCCGATCCGCCGGTAGTTACAAAAACCGATGCAGACGCTAATCCGATTATGTTCATAACATTAAAGAGCGAAACAAAAAATTTATTGGAGCTTTCCGATATTGCATCGAATGTTTTTAAGGAAAGATTACAGACAATCCCCGGTGTAAGTCAGGTTAATATTTTTGGCGAGAAAAGATATTCGATGCGCCTCTGGCTTGATCCTTATAAAATGGCTTCGTTCAAAGTATCTCCCCAGGATGTACGCGCTGCTCTCGGCAGTGAAAATGTTGAACTTCCTTCTGGAAGAATTGAAGGTACAAATACCGAATTAACAATCCGCACAAAAGGAAGAATGATTACTCCGAAAGAATTTAACGACTTAATTATTCGCGAGGACCGCGGACAATATATTCGGCTTTCGGATATCGGTTATGCGGTACTTGGTCCCGAAAACGAATACTCGATTGTAAAGATCAACGGCATTCCAATGATCAGCGTTGTACTATTACCGCAGCCGGGATCGAATCATATTGAAATTGCAGATGAATGTTATAAACGGTTGGAACAGATTAAGAAAGATATTCCTTCCGACATCGAAAGTGTAATCAGATTAGATGTGACTCAATATATTAGGAGATCAATCAGTGAAGTTGAAGAAACGATTATTATAGCTTTCATTCTCGTGATCTTAATTATCTTTTTATTTTTACGCGATTGGCGCACAACAATAATTCCGATTCTTGCTATTCCGATTTCTCTTATCGGCGCATTCTTTATAATGTACTTTTCCAATTTTACAATTAATGTATTAACTCTTCTCGGAATTGTCCTGGCGATCGGCCTGGTAGTTGACGATGCAATTGTTGTGCTCGAAAACATTTATAAGAAAATAGAAGACGGGATGGATCCCGTTGAAGCGGGCATGAAAGGTTCTGCAGAAATTTT
>DAIEQA010000180.1:0-4095 GCA_027348115.1 Ignavibacteriales bacterium | reverse complement strand
TGCAGAATTGGCCGCTCACGCCAAAGACAGAAATATTTTCATTCATACCGATGCAGTTCAAAATTTCGGCAAAAAGATAATCGATGTTAAGCAATTAGGAGTTGATGCATTGTGCGCGTCTGCGCATAAAATAAACGGACCAAAAGGAATAGGTTTTGCGTATGTCAAAAGCGGAACACCGCTTTCCTCGCTTATATTCGGAGGGTCTCAGGAACGCAACAGGCGCGGTGGTACGGAAAACGCGGCTGCTATTGTTGGTTTTGCCGCAGCAATTAAGATTGCGGGAGAGAACATCGAAGAAAATGAAAGGCATGTAAAAAAATTACGGGAAAGATTGCTCGCCGGATTAAAATCGATTGCCGACGGCAGAATTAGAATCAACGGCGGTGAAGATTCCTCTCCCTACATTTTAAGTGTCACTTTCAAATCGGAATTTTATAATAATGATTCCGAAGCGATGTTGATGTACCTGGATATAAACGGTGTTGCGGCATCCAACGGCTCTGCTTGCACTTCAGGTACATTAAAGCCGTCGCATGTAATACTTGCAGCGGGTTATTCAACGGAAGACGCTAATGGAACTAGTCGGTTTTCTTTTGGCCAGCAAAATACCGAACATGAAGTGGACTATGTTTTAGAAGTACTGGAAAAATTCGAAAAGAAATTTCGCATATGATGTTACTTGCTTCCTAGGATCAAAACTTTCCTCAACAATACATTCTCAAGTCATGAAGTTAATTAAGGAAGAAAGTTTTTCTTTCATATCTTTTCTGTTCACAATAAAATCGAGAAATCCGTTTTCAAGTAAAAATTCAGAGCGCTGAAATCCTTCGGGTAAGTCACGCCCGATAGTTTGCTTGATGACTCTTGGTCCGGCAAAACCAATCAATGCTTTAGGTTCGGCAATTATTACATCGCCGAGCATAGAATAACTTGCGGTTACTCCGCCCGTCGTAGGATCCGTAAGAACCGAGATATAAGGAATGTTCGCATCGGCCAGACGGGCCAGCCGGGCGCTGGTCTTAGCCATTTGCATTAATGAATACGCGCCTTCCATCATTCTAGCGCCGCCGCTTTGACTTATAATGATCAACGGAATTTTTTCTTCGTAGGAGACGTCGGCACACCGGGCAATTTTCTCTCCAACCACCGAGCCCATACTGCCACCGATAAATTTAAAATCCATGCAGGCAAAAGCAACTTTTTTACCTTCAATTTTTCCAACTCCGGTTTTCACCGCATCGTTAAGCCCGCTTTTCTTTATTGTAGCTACTGTACGATCAGCATAAGGTTTAGTATCAGTAAACTCCAACGGATCACCGGATTTCATTTTCTTATCAAGTTCTTTGAAGCTGCCTTTATCAAGTAAAATCTCTATATATTGTTCGCTGCCTATTCTAAAATGATAATTACATTTGGGACAGCACCAGATATTCACTTCAAGCTGCTTTGTATGAATTATTTCTCCGCAGTCTTCGCACTTTACCCATTGCCCGTCGGGTATATCCGTCTTTATACTGCTTGGCGAGATGTTTTCTTTTTTTCTTTTAAACCAGGCCATTAAGATTTTCTCTTCTCGATATTGACGAATAATGTAACGGTTTGATTCGGTTCCTTGGGATCATTGGAGTACAAGGTTACGGTTCTTGTAAGTTTTCCTTCGCGGTTGGATGTGTCAAGATCAATTCTTAATGTACCGGACTCTCCCGGCTGCAACGATTTGCTGCTCAGTAATGCGGCCGTACAACCGCAAGATGTTTTTACATCCGTGATGTTTAGTACGGCATTACCAATGTTCTTAAATTCTACCTTGAACTCAACAATTTTGCCTTCTTCTACATCGCCGAAATCATGAGAGGCAACTCCCAGTTTCATTCTTGCTGACTTTCCGTCCTTAGACATAGCCGTGTTTTTATCAACTACAACACCGGTAAAAGACAATTTCAATTCCGGGGTTTGCGGGTCGTTCGAAAATACATAAACAAATTTTTCCTGGGGGCCCAATCTATTTTGAGAATTAAATTCGACCTGGATAGCCGTCTTTTCATTCGGTTTGAGTACGGACTTTTGCGGTTTAGCAGCAGTACACCCGCATGAGGCGTTTACCCGCCCAATGGCCAAATCTGCATTGCCGACATTCTGAACAATAAATTCATGTTTAGCCATCTCACCTTCGATAATGGTACCGAAATCATGATGAGTTTCTTTGGCCTCTATTTTAGGCACCGAATTTTGTCCGAAGACGGAAGCAGCAATTAAAAATAATCCAAACGCAAAAATTTTCTTCATGATTTTCCCTTCACTGCAAATTTCTTAAAATAATTTGGTTCCAGATAATCGTATTCAAAAGTTAATAAATCCTTTCCAAATAAATAAGCCCATCTTCCAATCGATGCGGCGCTTAAGCCATGGTTTAATTTTATAATATTTTCATTCTCAATATTCCCGAATGCGGTTTCATTATTAGCTATGTGATTTATTAGATCGGTTTTATCCACAAGTTTCAATCCTTCAAGAACATCAACCAGCTTTCCTCTTTTAACAAATTTGGAAAAATAAACGTCGTCTGTGCTGGCATTTGACACCAATATAAATTTAGAATTATCCGGCAAGTATTGAGAAATTTGTAAAGCATAAGCATAGTCGGTCGGAACCGGAAGCAACGGCAACTTCAATCCAAAAGCCATTCCTTTA
Organism: Ignavibacteriales bacterium; assembly: GCA_027348115.1. Lineage (GTDB taxonomy): Bacteria > Bacteroidota > Ignavibacteria > Ignavibacteriales > Melioribacteraceae > Fen-1258. Next base: position 1,401 of record DAIEQA010000180.1, on the reverse strand, counting down.
GCTGCGGAAAGTCCGATTCTTAAACCGGTAAAGGAGCCGGGCCCAATTGACACAGTGATTGCCTTTAAATTCTTTGGATCAATCGAAGTGCTCGACAAAACACTTTCTATCATACCCATAATTTTTTCCGAATGAATATGCTTTTGCAAATAATTTAATTCCACAAAAACATTTACATCCATCATTACTGCAATGCTGCATAAATCTCCCGATGTCTCTATTGCCAGGATTGGGAAAAAGCTATCCATTTTTTTTGATTCTTATTTTTCTTGAAGATTCGTTTTCAAATTTGAAATCGACTTGGAAATTTTTTCTTGGCAAGATTTCCGGAAATAATTCTGCCCACTCAACAAAAACAATCGAGTCGGCGCCTACAAGATAATCTTCGATTCCAATATCATAAAGTTCGGCAACTTTTTTAATGCGATAGAAATCGAAATGAATTATTTTCCTGCCGCTTTCGTACTCGTTAACAATTGCAAAACTCGGACTGGTTACATTATCGATTCCCAAAACGGAACAGACTTGTTTTACGAAAAAAGTTTTCCCGCTTCCGAGATTGCCGTTAAGAAGGATTACGTCGCCGCAGTTCAAATCGCCCGCAAATTGTGCTGCGAGCAAAGCTGTTTCTTTTTCAGAAGCAACGTTTATTTCAACCGGGTATTCCAATTACGCTTTAGACTCCATTGTTACAACCGGCAATATCATTTCTTCCATCGATATGCCGCCGTGCTGAAAACTGTCTTTGTAATGACTTAGATACTTATGATAATCGGTCGGGTACACAAAATAAAAATCTTCTTTGGCAATAATATAGCTTATAGTTAAACCTCGCTTGGGAAGTTTAAAATCATTTGGATTCTTTACAAAGATAGCATGCTTATCCTCTACCTTAAGATTGCGCCCGAACTTGAATCTTAAGTTTGAAGATGCTTCCCTATCGCCTAAAACTTTTGAACCGCGCTGGGTGCGGATACTTCCGTGGTCGGTGGTAAGAACAATTCTTGCTTTAGGTATTGTAGCTATTGCTCTAAACGTGTTGAGCAAAGACGAGTGCTGAAACCAACTATTTGTAAGCGATCTATAAGCCGGTTCATCCGGCGCAATTTCTTTTAAGATATCGGAATCCGACCGGCCGTGCGCAATCATATCAAGAAAGTTGACCACAACAGCCATCAAATTAGTTTTCCTGTGAGAGAGAACATTTTGCTCAAACGATCTGCCAACATCCGGGTCGATTATCTTCACATATTTCAACTCGTTGTGCAGAGATATTTTTTTTCTGTTAAGAAGGTGCTGCAGCAAATCCTTCTCGTATTTGTTCATGCTGTTCTCGTCGTCGGACATCGAACTCCACAGGTCGGGGTAATTTTTTTCTATCTCCGATGGAAACAGCCCGGC
>DAIEQA010000160.1:0-4470 GCA_027348115.1 Ignavibacteriales bacterium | reverse complement strand
TAGGAAAATAATTCTTTTCATTTCAATTCCGTTAAAACATTCTTGGGAAACAGATTTAAATCTTTCTTATTTATGAAAGTATTTAAATTTGACCTATTCCGGAATTAAAGGCAAATCGATTTTAAAAATTGTTCCTTCACCGATAACAGAATCCACACTAATCTTACCCCGGTGCAGTTCTACCGCGTGTTTCACTATTGAAAGACCCAATCCGGTGCCTTCTATATCCTCGGCATTCGAGCCCCTGTGGAACGGTTCAAAAAGATAAGGGAGATCTTCTTTGGGCACTCCTATCCCCCGGTCGGAAATGGTTATAACAAGTTTCCCTTTCACTTCTTCTATTTGCAGAACAATTTTACCGCCTTCCGGAGAATATTTGAGGGCATTAAAAAGCAGATTATTTCATCATAAACGTCGTATCAGATATTATTTTCTTTTTGTTCGTACTTTTTAGGGCGTCCGAGTTCCGACAGTAGATGGTTTATCTCTTCTTTAAGCTGAACCATTTTTTCTTCCCTGCCAATCATTAATTTGTTAAACCTGTTAATCTCCTCCATCTGATGTATCAGTTCGGCTTCATATTTCTTCCGTTCGGTGATATCATTTATAAACGCCAGAATAACCCCCAAATTTTTCGCGTGAACCGTACTCACTTCAACTTCAATTATCATTCCGTCTTTGCATCTGTGCTTCGTTTCAAATTTGTCATACTTATCATTCAATAATTTTTCAATCCTTCTCTCCGTCTCTTCCGCTTTCTCGTTGGCTTCCAGATCCATTATTCTCATATTCAAGATCTCATCTTTTCCGTAACCGGTCATCCTGCAATAAGCCTCGTTGACATCGATTATGTTACCGTGCAGATCAACTTTCCAGTATCCGTCCAGTGATGTTGAGGTCAGCAGTTCAAATTGTTCCGCATTCAGTCTTAAAGCTTCATGAAAACGTCTGATCTCCGTAATATCCGTAATCATAGCAAACGTACCGATATATTTTTTTTCTTTGTCGAAAATAGGCGAGGCTGAAACCGAAGCATATATGATACTGCCGTTTTTATGATGATATCTTCTTTCAAGAATTTCCCGTTTCCCTTCTTTCCTTTGAGCGAGACGGTTATAAAAATCTTTTAAATCTTCCCCTACAAGAAAATCCTTTATGCTCTTCCCCATCATTTCGGCGGCCGGATATCCAAGCATCTGTTCCAATGCCGGATTAACAAACGTTGTGATGTTGTTTTCATCGAGCATCCAGATCCCTTCGTTCGCTGTTTCAACAATGCTTCTGAATATTTCCTGGCTCTCATTAATCTTTCGCTCCGCATCCCGGAGTTTGGTTATATCATTCACAATAGACAACATATAGCTTCTGTTATTGATTTGAATTATCCTTACGGATACCAGGCAGTCAATAATCCGGTTATCTTTTGTTCTGAATTCCAATTCTAAATTGTTGACTACTCCCCCACTCCGTAGCGGCTCTGTAAGCAATATTCTGTCGTCCGGATTGATCCAGATGTTCAGTTCCAGAGAAGTCCTGCCGATTATTTCATCGCGCGTATAAGAGAGTATATTTTGATATGCTTCATTAATTTCGACAAACCTGCCGGTTTCAATCTCGGTTATGGCAATTGCATGCGGAGAGAGATTGTAAATTAATCTGAACTGTTCCTGGCTTTCTCTTAATTCGGCTTCGGTCTTCATTCGTGCAGTGATATCCCTGTAAACACTCAGAATTCTCTTCTCCCCTTCGAATTCAAGAAGAGTGCTGTTAATTTCAAAATGGAGTATTTCCCCTTTCTTGGTATAATGAGAAGTAACAAAGAACATTTTCCCTTCAGGACTAAAAGAATTCAGACGGTCTTCCACATTTGTCTTATAATCTTTCCTGTTAAGCTCATAGATACTAAGTTCCTTCAGTTCACTTCTTTCATAACCGAGCAGGTCACAGGCAGCTGGATTGGCATCGAGGACTGCACCTTTAATAGAGAACAATATTATCGGGTCGGGAGCGCTCTCGAATAATGATCTGAATTTTTGTTCTGATTCCTGCAGTTTCATTTCGGCAAGCATTTTATCGGTAACATCATTGTAAATTGCTACAATCTCTCCCGTTTTCAATTTATAAACAATATTTTCGCGCCACCCTTCAATCCGATTATCTTTATAGTAACTAGATTTTATAAATTCTGTTTTCCCCGTTTTCCAGACTCTCCTAAAAACATCAACAAAGCCGAGTTCCTCGGCATTGGGGAATAATTCAGTTACTCTTTTCCCAATTACCTTTTCCCGGTTTATATTATCAGTTTTTTGAGCGGTAAGGTTAAAATCATTGAATATAAAATCATTACCTTCGTCCACTGCTTTATAAACTGCAATAGCATCCGGACTGTTATTGAACAGACTTTGCCATCTTTCATTGACGGCATTTACCGATTCGAGAGCTTTCTTTTTATCATCGGTATTTCTAACTACCGCCAATATTTTTCTTTTGCCGCCTATTTCAGTAAGCTTCAGCGATACTTCCGCCCAGAACGGTTCGCCATTCTTTTTAAAAGCCAGCCATTCAAATGACTGCGGACCCTCTTCGACGGTTTTTCTAAGTTTTTCGAATGCTGTCCTTTTGTTGTAAAGAGGATCGGGTACACTGAAAGTGTCTTCCGGATTTGACATATAATCTTCTTTGCTGTCATAGCCATACATGGAAAGCATAGAATCGTTCACATCCACAATTTGAAATGTATCTGCATCGTGGATAAAAATGGCTTCACTTGTCGAGTTGAATATCTCTCTGTAATTTTTTTCGCTATCACGCAAAGACTCTTCCGCTTTTTTTCGCTCAGTAATATCAATGTTGGTAATTCTTCTCCCCAGATAATTATTTTTATTGTCAAAGATGGAGATGCAGCTATGACTGATATGTTTTACAGTACCCTCTTTATCAATAATTCTAAACTGAAATTCTTGAACTGCTTCATTGTATTTATCCGGTCTTGAATATTCCTCCACGAATTGAGAATATTTCTCCATATCTTCCGGATGCACAATTTCCAGAAGCAGTTTTGGATTTTTCATGAATTCTTCGGATTCAAATCCGGTAATTCTTTTACAGCTTGGAGAACAGTACTTAAACTGCATATCCGGCATCAGCCAGAATTCCCATTCGAATGCAAAATTCGCTATCGTTCTGAATAAAAGCTCCTGCTCCTTTATCTTCTTTTCGAACAAATGCTTGTTGATTGATGTCTCGATTGTAACGAGCAGTTCTTTATTGTCGTACGGCTTAATCATGAACCCGAACGGGCCAATTTTCTTAGCGCGTTCGAATGTAGCCGGATCCGAATAAGCGGTGAGAAAAATAATAGGTATATCTGCAAATTTCTGAATCTCTTCCGCGGCGGCAATTCCGTCTATATCGCTTGCCAAATTAATGTCCATCAGAATGAGTTCGGGGGATTTCTCTTTTGCATCGGCAATTGCCTGATACGGATTGAGAGCAACGCTGACTATATTATAGCCGGCTCTTTTAAGAAAGAATTTATTGCTTTCGGCGATGAGAACATCGTCATCCACAATCATAAGACGAGCTTTTGAATTGAGCTGGGTCTCCAATTCAACCTTCTCCTTTAAACTTGATTATATACTGCAATCCATTTTCCGGCTGAACGATCTCTAAAGATCCTTTAATCTGCATGGTCAGTAACCTGATAAGACGCAACCCAAGCGATGTAACATTATCAATATCAACTTTGCCGTCTATTCCAATTCCATTATCGGAAAATGAGAAGAAAAATTCACCGTCTGCTTTTTTTAGGGAGATAGAGATAGTCCCCTCCGCATCGCCTGGGAACGCATATTTTAGAGAATTGGTTATGATTTCATTTACAATCAATCCGCACGGAATTATTGTTTCAAGATCGAGCTGATGCTCTTCCAGATCCAATTCCAGTTTAATCTTTTCCGATGCGGAGTATGTGCCCATAAGGTGCTGTGTAAGAGTCTGTATATAATCCTTAATGTTTACTCCTATAAAATTGTCGCTTCTGTACATCAGCTCATGAATGAGGGACATCGATTTAAGTCTCGACTGCAAATCGCTGAATATATCCAGAATTTTTTCATCGGAAATCAATTCCGTCTGCAGCGCTATAAGAGAAATGATCCGCTGGAAATTATTTTTGACTCTGTGATGAATCTCTTTGAGGAGAATCTCTTTTTCTTTCAGCGAAGTAAAAATTAGATTCTGCGCTTCCTTACGCTCGGTAATATCCTGTATGGTGCCGAACATTTTAATAGGATGCCCGTCCGTGTCAAACTCCAGCGAGCCGAGACCTTGTACCCAAAGATCTTTTTTATCGCTTATCCGCCTTATCATGTATTCTTTGTTAAAATCTTTTCCTTCCCTGAGAATATGATTAGCCAGATAATCTGCCATTTCAAGTTTAAAATCGGGATGAATAATTTCCAGCCAGCT
>DAIEQA010000155.1:0-4396 GCA_027348115.1 Ignavibacteriales bacterium | reverse complement strand
CATTATCGAATTTGCCACCGATATTCCAAGAATATCAATTCTATTCTCGCTCATCGTTGTGTTTGTGGTAAGAAATCCTCGGTTGGTCGTTAGTATAACCGAAGTAAGCAGCATCAAAGCCACAATTGTGAGCATTGTTTGTCCGGTATTCATCTATTTCCTTTTCGTACCTTGCATAAACTAAAAAATTTCAAGATGTATGTCATCTTATTTTTAGAATCGTTCGTATATTTTTTAAAAATTTTTTTCTTGCGCTGAGCGATTAAGGATTGATTTTAAAAAAGTATGTTTAATCTATTTAGTTGCTCATTTTGTGCCGCTTCAAATTAAAATCAAAGTTCTTATATTATAATCGAATTTTTCAAAAAGTTTTCCATGGATCCGATTAACATAATAATTGCTATAAATCTTTTCGTCTCAATGAGCGCTAATTATTCCGGCGCCCGCAAAGGTTTGAAGACCTCGGTTACAAAGGTTACGGATAGGCCGGTGTCGTTTCTGCAAAAAACACCTCCCAACGTTGCCGCGCTGATTTTGATCCTTACAATTGTAAGCGTCTTTAAAATTGGTACTGTACCGGACGACCCGCAAAACAAGTTTTTTACTGTTCGCATAGTTGGTTTGGGCTTGTTTCTGGTTTTTTCGTGGGTGCAGGTAGCCGCTTATAAATCATTGGGCAAAAATTATGCGCAGGATATTGTAGTGTTAAAAGAACATGAACTTTATACCGCCGGCATTTATAAATATATTCGTCATCCGCAGTACCTAAGCCAAATTTTAAGCGACTTTGGAGTCGGGCTGGCGCTTCTAAGTTATATTGTGTTGCCCGTTGTTGTTTTATTTGAAGTCCCTTTGTTTATAATGAGGGCCCGGCTTGAAGAGAGAATACTTAAAAAACACTTCGGCGAAAAATTTCTGAACTACAAAAAGAAAAGCGGTTTCATGATTCCTTTCATCGGTTAGCAGCTCAATGAAAATAAAACTTGTTTTTTTAATAATCATACTTATTGCCTCCTCGTCATTTGCTCAGCGGTTATATAAAATATCCGTCCAGTTTGCCGATAGAAAAGAAAACCTTTCCTTCATCAATAAAAATGGAATTGATTTTGTCCCGGCTAAGGAACTGGCAAGTCTGCTCTCTGCGGATCAATATTTTAATGCAGAGACAGGCAAGCTGGAAATAAAATTTGCAGATTATACTTTGAAGTTTACCGCCAAGAATCAATTTGTGATAATAAACAGGAAATCAGATAAAAAACTTAGTGTCTATCAGCTCCCGATATCAACATTACTGATCAAAGACGATATTTTTATCCCCTTGATTTATTGTACTGATTATTTTAGCAGTTGCTACGGCAAGAAACTTGTTTACGATGCGGATAATAAAAATCTAAAAATAACCGGCGAAGAAATTGCCGCCGATAAAGCAACTGCAAACAAAACAGCCGCAGCGCCATCTAAGATCGAAAGTGCAGAGGGAACCGTTTTAAAAAACAATCGCAGCAAATATGATGTATACGGAATTTCGGTGGAAGAAAAAGCTAATGGCACTCTTCTAACATTAAGCTGCGGAAAAAAAATTTCGGCGCCCAGGTATTCTGTAAACGAAGGTGTACTTTATCTCTTCTTCAGCAACGTATCGGTCGATCCCGGATTAGCTAAAAAAGTAAAACCTGCAGGGCTAATTAAAGAAATTAAAAACGTTGTTCTCTCAAAAAAAAATGTTCAGATAGAAGTTTCTCTTACAAGCGGATATTCGTCAACTGACGTATATCAGGATCCTGCCACGGACGATATCTTGATTACAATTCATAATAAACTTTTTACGCCGTCGCCGGAAGTTGAAACCGCCAAATCAAAATGGGTCTTTGATGCCGTGGTTATTGATGCCGGACATGGCGGTAAAGATCCCGGTGCAATTGGAGTTACAGGCGTAAAGGAAAAGAATATTAATCTTGCAATAGCACTTAAACTTGGCAAATTAATCGAGAAAAATTTACCAAGTGTGAAAGTTATTTATACACGAAAGACGGATGAATTTATCGAGCTGTATAAACGCGGAAAGATTGCAAACGAAAACGGCGGTAAGTTGTTCATATCTATCCATTGCAATTCGACCGAAGAAAAAGATATTGCGAACAGGGGCTTCGAGGTTTACCTGCTTAGACCTGGAAGAACCAAGCAAGCAATACAAATTGCGGAGTTTGAGAACAGCGTTATAAAGTATGAAGATAATCCCGATCGGTACCAAAAACTAACCGATGAGAACTTTATTCTGGTGAGTATGGCGCACTCGCAGTACATGCGCTTTTCCGAAAAGTTTTCCGATCTGTTAAATCAAGATTGGAAGCGGGAAGTTGAAATTCCTTCTTTGGGAATTAAGCAGGCGGGATTCTATGTCCTTGTCGGCGCATCAATGCCCGGCGTATTGATAGAAACCGGTTTTCTTTCCAACCGAAAGGACGAGGCCTATCTTAAAAGCAATAACGGCCAAAAAGAAATTGCTCAGGCTATATTTAATACGGTGAAGAAATACAAAGAATACTACGATAAAGAAATTGGAAATTGAATCAGCTCTCAACAATTTGTTATTCCGACTGCATCATACTAACTTTGCACAATTAATTTTTAGAAAGAAAGGTTTTTATTGTAATGACTAATGCTCAAAAATGGATTGCCGCGTTCTTAGGGTTGTTTTTGCTACTCTTTTTGCTTGGTCGGCTTACTCGTAAGGAAGAGGAATCAATGCCACCGATGATGGGACAGATGTCGAATCAAAGCGCGCAAGTCAGCGGCGATGCCGACGGGAAAACTTTGACCCAACAAGTCGGGTGTATCTCCTGTCACGGCGAAGATTTGCAGGGAACTCAAATTGCGCCGGCGCTTGCAAATTTAAAAGAACATTGGACGCGCGACGCGTTAATTAATTATTTACGTAATCCTTCATCATATAGCGGTGATAAACGCTTCGAACAGTACCGCGCGCAGTATAAAAACGTAGTTATGCCTTCGTTTAACAATCTTGATGTTAAAATGCTGGGCAAACTTGCTGATTATTTGATGACGCGTTAGCACTCGAATTAAATTGAAATTACTAAAAACCCGGAGTGATTCCGGGTTTTGTTTTAAAGAGCGGGGAGCGACAAAAAGTCGCCCCTACTTTTTTTATTTCACGTTTTTACTTTATACTAATTTATGCTTTGTTTGCGCTTCCAAGTACATTCACAATTTTATGTTTGTAAAGTTCTTTCAATGCGTCTCTTGCCGGTCCCAAATATTTACGCGGGTCAAATTCGGCCGGACTATCATTGAATACCTTTCTAACGGCTGCTGTCATTGCAAGTCGGCCGTCAGAATCGATGTTAACTTTGCAAACCGCGGAAGCAGCTGCGCGGCGAAGTTGTTCTTCCGGAATGCCAACCGCATCTTTCAATTTACCTCCGTTGCTGTTGATAATCTTTACTAATTCTGCCGGTACGGATGAAGCGCCGTGAAGAACAATTGGAAATCCGGGAATTCTCTTTTCGCACTCTTCCAGAATATCAAAGCGGAGAGGCGGTGGAACAAGTATGCCGTCTGCATTGCGTGTGCATTGAGCAGGGGTAAATTTATTTGCGCCGTGCGATGTACCGATTGAAATAGCCAATGAGTCAACGCCGGTCTTCTTTACAAAGTCTTCAACTTCTTCAGGTTTTGTATAATGTGTAACCTCGCTGGAAACTTCGTCTTCAATTCCTGCCAGTACTCCAAGTTCGCCTTCAACGGATACATCGTGCTTGTGGGCGTATTCAACAACCTGGGCGGTAAGTTCAACATTTTTGTTGTAAGGATGATGCGAGCCGTCGATCATAACAGATGAGAATCCGGATTCAACGCACGATTTGCACAATTCGAATGTATCGCCATGATCGAGATGAAGCACTATCGGAATATCGAAGCCGAGTTCATGAGCGTAATCTACCGCGCCTTTTGCCAGATGCTTCAACAACGTTTGGTTTGCGTATTTTCTTGCGCCGCTGGATACCTGGAGTATTACCGGAGATTTCGTTTCTACGCATGCGCCGATAATTGCCTGCAACTGTTCGAGATTGTTAAAATTAAAAGCCGGAATTGCGTATCCGCCTTTTACGGCTTTTTGAAATAACTCTTTAGAGTTTACTAAACCGAGTTCTTTGTAATTAGTCATAGTTAATCCGTTCCATTTATTAATTAATGAAATTGCTTATTAAAAGTACGCCACCACTCCAATGTGGAATGTGAGCAAATCAGTCTTGGACTTCTGCGGGAAATAATAAACCTGGCTGTTTGCCGGATTTATTACAATGCCTTTTTCAGTAAGGTATCTTTCTTCGGTGCCGTAAATGTATCTTGCCTTGAGATCAAGATAAAGAGTTTT
>DAIEQA010000136.1:0-14391 GCA_027348115.1 Ignavibacteriales bacterium | reverse complement strand
CCAGATAGACTACAGGTTTGTTGTTCCCCGTCTCTTCTTTTGTAAATCCTTTTGCCTTTTCAAACATCGAGATTTGAAATTCCCGGGCGGAAGTTTTAAATACCACTTCGTCTTTAGCAGCCGCGGAATTTAGCACACCGTACTCGCTGAAATCATATCTCACAATTTCGAGAAGAGTTTCTACATCTTTAAATTTATTTGTGAGGCCGGCTCGCACTACATTATCGGAGTTGGCCATGCATTCAATAATATTTCCTCTGATGTAGGCGTGTGGAATGCCTGCATCCGTAAATATAGCCTGGTTCGGTTTTAGATGTACCATGTTGAAAAAGAAAAATGAAAGAAGTCCAACATCGTTACCGTAAAGTTTGTGCTGAATTAGGAATTGTGATTCTCCCTCACTTGGAACAGATTTCCCGCTTAGCCGATCAGCTATTCCGGTAATACATGCCGAAAGTTTTTTTTCATCGCTGCTCGACTTCATAATTGCCGAGTAGAGTTCTTTAATTTTGATTTCCTTTTCTGTCTGAACCTGCGCGCTTAAAATATTGGTAACCGCTTCTTTTCCTACAAGAAGAATTAATTCAGGCAATTCCGAAACAGCTCTGATGATTTTATCTACCGGTTTAAAACCCGCGACGGCAGTCAGCAAATCGACGGCGATAGCAATTTCTGGTTTATGATTATCATCGGGATAATTTTTGGGGTCTTTCGAATGCAATCTTTCAGCCTGCTCTTTATTCGGGTGAAGTTGTATAGATAAAGCCCGTGCAGAGGAAAGTACTTTTAAGAGAAACGGGAATTGCCCGTTGAATTTTTCAATTACATAACTGCCGAGTAATTCTTTTGGGAACCGTCTAATCGCTTCCGCCAGTGTTATTCGTCTGCCGTTCAACTCAATTTCAGAAGACGCCTTTGGATGCGCGCCGATCCACAATTCTCCGTAGGGTACATCCGGCTCTGCTTCAATTCCTAAAAATTTGGGAATGAACGCGTCCTCATTTTTTGTCCCCCAATCGTAATTTTGAATTTTATTATAAAGTTTGTACGGCTGTGAAATAAAATTATTCACGTAATTTTCCTTCCGATATTTTTATTTCAACGTCACATTTTTTGTGAGAGTTATATTGTTAGAAGCCGGGCCTACCATTATTGCAAAATCTCCGGGTTCGGCATACCAATCTTTCCTCGACGGGTCCCAGTACGAAAAATCTTTTTCGTTTAATTTAATTTGCACTGCCTTTGTTTCCCCCGGTTTAAGAAAGACTTTCTTAAATCCTTTCAATTCTTTTATAGGACGAGGAACCGAACCGGCGACATCATGGATATAAAGTTCCGCTATTTCTGCGCCGGCAACTTTACCGGCATTTTTAACTTTAAATACCGCAGTAACCGTCTCTCCTTTTTTAAAAACTTTCTTTGACAGTTTCAAATCGCTGTAATTAAATTTTGTGTAAGATAATCCGAATCCAAACGGATACAACGGCTCTATCTTTTTTTCCTCGTACCAGCGATAGCCGACAAATATTCCTTCCTTATACTCGACATTTCTAATCGGGATATCCGAACTCATGTCGTCTGCCCAATTATTATAAAGTTTTTCTCCGGAAGGAATATATCCGTAGCCAGGGGAGTCTTCAAATTTTTTTTCAATTGTAATCGGAAGTTTGCCGGAAGGATTCACTTTGCCGGAAATTATTTCTGCCAAGGCAGTATTGCCGTTTTGTCCCGGATACCATGCGTATAAGATTGCCTTCACTTTTTCATTCCAGCCTGTCATCTTAATTCCGCCGCCGGTATTAACAATAACAACCACATTCGAATTGAGTTCGGCTAAGTGAAGAATATTGTTTTCAATTTCATCCGGCAATCCAAACGGTTTATCCCAGCCCTCGCTATCGTGTGTGCCTACGCTAAGAAGAATGACATCGGCGGACTTGATCTGTTCGTCCGTTGGGTCTTTAGCATATTTAAGATTGCCGGCATAGATTTTTTTAAGGGCGTCGAGCATTGTTATTTGATTGTAACCCTCAACCTCTGCCGAGCCGCCGCCCCGCGGAATTTTTTCGACATAATCACCTGTGAGAAGAATTTTATATTTGTCTTCCGGTTCGATAGGCAAAATATTTTTTTCGTTTCTGAGCAGAACAATTGATTCTCTGGCGGTTTGCAGCGCTGTCTTTTCATGATCGGAAAATTTTTTCAAGTACGATTCATCTTTAACTTTTCTTTCCAACAATCCCATAGCAATTGCGGTACGGAGAATATTTTTTGCCATCCGGTTTATATCACCCTCTGAAATTTTTCCTTCCTTTAACAGCTTCGGGGCTGCGCCTTTCACAAATATGTCGCCCATTTTTTTTAATGTTTCCATTTTGTCGCCTGGTTCTCCGGGCATTTCAAGATCAAGACCGGATTTAATGGTTTTAACCGGATCCCACGTTGACCACCAATCCGACATAACAAGCCATTGAAAGCCGAGATCGTTACGCAGCAAATCTGTTACCACATATTTACTCTGCGGCGACCATTCGTCGTTAATTTGATTATACGATGTCATCACAGCCATTGCGCCTGCATCTATTCCTGCTTTAAAAGCCGGGGTATAAATTTCATGAATAGCACGTTCATCAACAATCGAATTTGATTTGCGCCTGAAGTATTCCGTGTTGTTGCAAAGGAAATGTTTGAGTGTGGCAATAGTTCCGGTGCTTTGCAAACCAGAGACATAATTTTCAATCATTCGCGCAGCAAGAAAAGGATCTTCACCGAAGTACTCAAAGTTTCTCCCGTTCTGAGATATACGATATATATTCATTCCCGGCCCAAGTAATACCGCTATTCCTCCGGCACGGCATTCTTCGCCAATTGCTTTGGCGTATTCATTAGCAAGTTCTATATTCCATGTTGCTGTTAACGCGCTAGGGCAAGGGAAAGCCGTAGATTTTTTCAACTGAGAGTTAAGATCTTTCCTGATATGCACACCCTGTGTAGCGTCCGAGAGATATAATTCCGGAATACCGTACTTTTCAAATCCTCTGATATAAAAAAATCTATGCCCTCCAAGCAATTGTATTTTATCATCAACGCTCATCCGCAAAAGTATTCGATCGGCTTTCCTGCCGGCAGCATCAAAACCAATTATCGGTCGGAATGGTTTATATACGTAACCGCCCTGAGCAGAAGTTTTAGAGGAAGCGAATACCGCGCAGAATAAAATAGAAAGGATGCTTAGACTCAACAGTTCAGAAAAAATCAAACTCATTTTTGTTCCCATAAATTAAATCTCCGCAGATGACTAATTATCATACACAAACAAAACCATCGTTAAATTCTTGCCGCACAAAGTTAATTATTCTTAATTCAAATTTGTGCTTTTGGTAAAGAGAATTTCGACACAAAATTTTCCCGCCAACAGGGTTGTCCATTAACATTTAAGAGCGCAGTTTGGAAAAAATGGTTCAATGCCCGTGATTAATAAATTTCACCCTTCCGGTTTAGCATCAAAATAAATTTTGTTTTCTTGGGTTAATTAAGCAGCGGACATTTTACCTTACACTCGTAACCTCATTTTTTAAAAACATCCGGATTCCCTCGTATAGAGTCGGTTCCCAAACCGTCATGTGGTCTTTACCCGGATCAATAAACGATTTGATGTAGAAACCTTTATAGTTTCTTCCTTCAAGGCGCGCAACTAACTTTTTAAAAGGTTCTATAAACCAATATGAGTCTTCCAAACCTCCAACTGTCATATACAAATTCAAATTCAATTCGGTAATGTTAGCCGCTAATTTTTCTTCATAACCAAAGAGGTCTAAATTCGTTCCGTTATATTCGGTTGTTTGGTAGCATGTCGGACTGGCAACAATATAATTTTGGAAAACATCTTTTGTCTTTTCGGTGTATTGAAACAAAGCATACATTACAAAATAACCTCCGTAAGAAGAACCCCACAAAGTTCTAAGGCCGTCAGTCCGGTAATTTTTTTCTATGTAAGGAATAAGTTCACTGCAGATAAAATCGAGATAATTATCCGCATGCGTTATTAAATCTCTTACGCGAATTGAATTCGGGTTATAAGAATCCGGATAACTGATGCCGACAACAATCATTTCTCTTACGTCGTCTGATTTCGACATATCGTGAATCGGCTGATGCTGCGGTCTTCGCCAATTCCCGTCGGTTAGATAAATCACCGGGTACTTTTTGCTTCCGCTAGATGAATAACTTGACGGCAGAGAAATATCGATTACAAAATCATCGCCGACATTTGCCGAATGGGAAACGTAACTCTTTAAAGTATCGACTTGGGGACGGGAAGTTCCGGCGGGCTTGTTTTCTGCCGGTAAAGTTCCATTACCCGAATAATTTTTTGCAGAGTCATTGGAAGATTCCGGATTATTTAGATGCATACAACCAATCAACAACAATCCGATAAACACTGATATAATAACTCGGTACATTTTGATTCCTCCTTCATTATCATACATTCCTTGTATTAGATCATCTATTCTAAAATTTGAATACTAACGATGGTTAAGCAGTCCCGTCTCCCGGAATCGAATCAAATCGAACTAAAGTTATACGGCAAAATTATTTTAACGAGCAACGAATAATCCGGTATGAACTTAATAAAATAATTTTACTCAAGTTTGTCTCCGCAGCCAATCCACTCAACGGAGACATTATTTTCCTGCCGCAGCCTTTCGACTAACTGTGCCGTGTGATGCTGAATGTGTCTTATATTGTAAACCTGGAGTTCCAATTTATCAAAAGGAAGCCAGAAGAATCCCGAAGTTCCGTCGAGATTCGTCTTGGCTATTCTCGATTCAAGCGAGTTAATTATATTTTTTAAGTATTCCAGAATTTCCGTTTTCGAATAAAATTCTTCTATGTGCGGTTGATGATAAGGCGGATAAGGAACTTCGCCCAAAAATTGATATTCTTTTCGATGTCTTGTCCACGGCGAAAAAGAATATTCGTCATCGGACAAGTATAGGTCGGCGTAAAAAAGTGCGTGATAGCAAATATGCCAGTACCTGTTTTTGTACCTGTCGCTGTTCCACAATTCATCGCTGCATTTAACAATTGCTTCCTTCATCATTGAAAGCGCACTATGATATTGCGAAACGATCACTCGCTTTGTCGCACTATCCGAAAGCACTTTTCTTAAAAGATTATATTTAATCTTTCCAATCATCTGTTCTGAATGATGATGCCGGTAAGCCGGCCTTGTTAAACAAAGATCCATCCACGTATTCGCTCCATCCGTATCTAACCGCCTTAGGATTTTTTACTTCCGGTGAAAATACAACTAGCTTTTTACCTTCGATCTTCACTTCTGCTTTTTTGAAAACTTTATCCTCGCCGGCGATCATAAAATTATTTTCGCCTTCCTTTGATTTCAGAACCAGTCCGCCGTCTACGTACTCGAAGGATAAAATAATTTTGTCTTTCACAATTTTCATCGATTTATATATCGGCCCGGAGTAAACAATTTTTTTATGATAATCTTTTGCAAGAGCCCAGAGGGCAAGGCGTCCGCCAACATCTTCCTTATCCGGCGGATGAATTGTATATGATTTACCGATATCGAGAGTAACGGCCATACCGGTATTAGGAGTGGAAAGCGAAAGCATTTGCGCTTCTCTTATCTTTTGCGAACCGGAGCCCGGCGCGTAATTCCATGGAGCTATCTGAACAAAATAGAACGGGAAAACTGCCTGCCTGCCGGGCAAGGTTTCTTCCTTCCAATCATTACGCCAATTTTCTATCATTGCCGGAAATAATTTTTTATATAGCTCGGCGGCGCCGACGTTTGATTCCCCCTGGTACCAGATAACGCCTTTAATTTCGTAAGGGATCAGAGGAGCTATCATTCCGTTGTACAACGCACTTGGAGTCGCTGATGAAATATCTACAGGAAGTTTTGGACGATTGAAATATTCATCGTCTTTTATTCCAAACACATAAAATTTATTGCTAAAGTATAATGCAACAGGCAAATACTTCCACTCGCCTGCGATTGAAATTTTATCTTCGCCGTCTTTAGGTTGAAGAAACATTTTTTCTTTTACTCCCCAAATTCCTCCGCCACCCTGGTCATCCAGCACTCTTACGGCAATAGTAAGCAAAGTATCTTTTACCAATTCAGCCGGCACAGTATAAATACGATCTGTCTGCCAGAATCCGTCTTGTTCGTAACCGCCAACCCTCTTACCGTTTACAAAGGTGATATCCATATCATCAATCTGGCCCACATGCGCAATCAATTCTTTTCCGATCCAACTTTTCGGTATTTCAATTTTTTTTCTGAACCAGATAATGCCATCAAAATTTCCAACCTCGGTTCCTTCCCACAATTGAGGCAGTTCCATTTTTCTCCAACCGTTATCATTGAAGTCGGGGTTTGCCAAAGCCGCATCTCCAAAATCCAAATCTTTCCATTTCGATTGAGGATCTTTCGCGCTTACATCAATAACCGGGTGACTTTTTAACCATTCATCAAATTGTTTAATCATCGGTTTGCTTTCGTCGATCTTGTTCAATACATCTTTAAATTGCTCGAACTGAGAAAGATATTTTTTGGAAGTCCATGCCTCTGCCGTTGTGCCTCCCCAACTTGAATGAATTAAACCGACAGGAATTTTCAATGTCTCGGCTAATTTTTTACCGAAGAAAAACGCGGTGGCGCTGAATCCGGCTGCATTTTCCGGTGTACATTCGCTCCACGAACCTTTGCAATTAAATTCAGGTTCAATCGAGTATGCCCTTGCAACCGTGAACAATCGAAGGTTGGAATAATTTGCTTCTTTTATTTCCTTTGATGAATTAGCAATAGTATCATGCGGAGGCCAGCCGGCTAAAGGCATTTCCATGTTCGATTGTCCGGAACATAACCATACTTCTCCGACAAGGACATTTTTATAATTAATTGTTGAATCGCCTATCTGCAAATCAACAGTAAATGGACCGCCGGCTTTCGGAGTTTTCAGTTTCACCATCCAATTACTATCCGGCTTTGCTTCTCCTTTTGCAACTGCGCCCCAGCTGGCCTTAACGGAAATCTTAGATCCCGGTAATGCCTTTCCCCAAAACGGCACGTTCGAACGCTGCTGCAAAACCATATTGTTTGAAAAGAGAGCGGGCACTTCAACAAATTTTTTATCTGCCGCGTTAATGCCGCTCATAAAAAGTAGAACTGAACCGAAAAACAAGATTAATTTCATTTTCATTTTATGCATCCTTAGAAATTTTCATACTATTTATTATCGATATACGAAGCTTCAACTTTGCAAAGTTGAACGCCATCGCCAAAGACTAATTTGAAATACTTATAATCGCTTTGTATTTCATTACAAATGTAAGAAGCACCGATGAAAAATTTGTACTCGTTTTGCTCCGGCACAAATATTTGTTTGGTTGCTTTAAGGGGAATAAAATTTTCTCCGTCGCTGCTGCCGGATAATTCAGTACTGCCGTCGCCGCCTGTCATAAAGAAATTTACATTGAAAGATTCGACCGTTCCCGGAATTTTATAAATAATGTAATCGCCTTCGTTCCCGTTTAACCGGTTCTTATCTTCTTTAGCCTGCACCAATTGTTGACGGGTTAAAAATTCAAACGATCCTTCCTTCTTAAAAATTTTTCTGTCATTCTCAAATTCATCAATCAAAATTTTGTACTTAACAGCAACGGGGCCAACGGCTTCGGACCAATCCGACTCGCCAGAAATATTTTTTGCCTTTATACGGTATGAATAACTTTTTCCGATTTGAACTGTTGTATCCGAGAATTGCGGTTTGTAACCCCATACGGCATCGGAAACACTATCGGCAATAATTTTCCAATCCGAATCCCCTTCCGTTTTTCTTTCAATTGTATAAAAGGAAGCTCCGGTTGATCCTTGCCAGGAAATTTTAAAAGGGGTTTCAATTGGAAGCATAGTAGGTTTGTCCGGTACAGGCAGAGGCGGAGGGGTTTGTCCGTCGATTTTGTAAGCGCGTTGGCGAACCATCTCTTCGACATTTTTTTCGTCAAAATAATTGCCGCTGGAAAAACCAGGCCAACGGTAACATGCTTTATCGCTTGCGTGGTAATAAAATCCGCCGTCGCGGTTATGGGTTCTCATACTCCAAAGCATTATACCTGAAACGCTGTCGCTGATTACTGAATCGATCACCGCGGCCATGTCGTTTGTAGGTTGAAATCCGAATTCGCCGACATAGTAAGGTTTAATTCCCCTGGTATTTTCACGATTCCGTTTTATCGCCTCGATAGCGGTCTCGGCATTTGTATAATAATGCGTAGAAACAACGTCAATGTTCGGATCCGTAATTTCATCTTCGTCAACAATCTTTACGTGCGAGTTCTGAATGACAAGATGGTTTTTATCGATACTTTTTATGTAAGCGGCTATTTGTTTTATCCATAAGTAAGGACATTCAAGTTCGTTGCCGGTTTCCCACCCCAGAACTGCTTTATCGTCTTTATACAAAACGCCGGTGTAAGTGTTTTTTCTATTAAGGAGAAAATTAATTGTCTTTTTGAAATCCGAAATGAGCAAAGTATCAGTCCAAAATTCGCTCGCTACTTTGTTGCGGAAAGCGGCGTACTCTTTGGGACCGCCCCACCACCACCAGTTATCCAATATCGGGAATATTATTCTAACGCCTTCCTCGTCGGCAACTTTTAGTACAAGGTCCAAAGCTTTAAAAGCTTCTTCGTTAAATTTACCGGGACCCAAAACATGGCGGATTATATTTTCGGATTCACCCGGTTTTCTTACGGAAAGCGTATAGATTCTTGTTACCTTGCCGCCGACTTGCTTTATCGCTCTTAACCCGTCTCTAATTTCGTATTCATCCGGCAGGCGCCATGGATTTGTTTCATCAAACTTCATATAATCTTCGTTATAATGAAGATTCGGAATGTTAAAAGACACAAATCGAAAATCCTTATCGCCGTCTTTCAATTTATCTTTATCGACGGTTATGAAATGCTGAAATCCCTGTCCCCTAATTGCGATCAACAAAATAAAAATTAAAACGCTTGCCTTTTTGAAAATTCCGGTTATTGCGACAATCATTTTCTCATTTCCTATTTAAGCGGAGAAAGTTTTATAAATACTTTCGGTAATCGAGACATCACAGAAAGAAATCAATAAGAAACCAAATAACAGCCGGTACAAACGTACAAGGTATTGAATTTATAAGATCGCGTTCATACTTATTCCTATTTTAACTCTTACAAAAAAGACGACAAAAATAGTGCCTCTATTTACCATAATTATGCGTCGAATTTTTACGATAATGGGAATATTGCGTGCAAGCATTTTATCAAATAAATAATCCTTTATTATTTTGTTAAAAGCAGATTAAAGAAATCTTTGCTTATGAAGTTATAAGCACATCTATTTTGAGCACAATTTTTGCATAATCATTTGTCTATTAAATCAAACCAAGGATAAAAATGGAAAATATTTTTGAGGCTTCTAAAGAAGAAATTCTTAAAAAGCTGCATACAATGCTTACTAAAGATCTTTATGAAAAATTTTACCCGCTGATTCTTGATAAGAATTACGGCGGATTCTTATGCAATCTTTCCTATGACTGGAAATTTGTAGATCCTCAAGATAAAATGATTGTTACGCAGGCAAGACATACCTGGACTCCTTCAAAAGCGGCGCATTTTTTCCCGGACGACAGTCGTTATACCGAAGCAGCATGGCACGGTTACAAATTCCTTAAGGATGTAATGTGGGATAAACAGTACGGCGGTTATTTTACAACCCGTAGTCAGCAAGGAGATATTTCCGATTACCGCGGCTACTTTGAGGAGAAACGAACTTACGGAAACGCTTTTGGAATTTACGCCCTTGCCGCTCTTTACGAATTAACAAAAGAAAAAGAAGTGTTGGACTTTGCGATCGAAGGATTTGATTGGATTGAAAAACACGCGTACGATCCGGTAAACGGCGGGTATTACCAGTTTATGACAAGAGAAGGAAAATATTTTGGGCCGGAGGAAATCAAAACCACAAAAGCTTCCGACGCTGTAGAAGCCGGGTTCAAAGATCAGAACAGCTCGATTCATCTGCTGGAGGCATACACCGAATTGTATAATGTTTGGAAAGATGAAAAATTAAAATCGCGTCTGTTTGAATTACTAACGCTAATCCGTGATAAAATAACTACCGATCTCGGCTACATGAATTTGTTTTTCGATCAGAATTGGAATCCGGTATCTTTCAGGGAGTTAGGCGAAGAAGAAAGAAAAAAGAATTACAATCTCGATCATGTTTCTTTTGGCCACGACTACGAAACGGCATTTCTTCTTCTCGAGGCATCATACACGCTCGGTTTAAAAGATGATATTAAAACCTTGCAGACTGCAAAGAAAATGATGAACCACGCCATTGAAAACGGTTTCGATAAAACTGTGGGCGGATTTTATGAAGCGGGTTATTACTTCAAAGGTTCCAACAAATGCTCAATTATAATCGATACTAAAAACTGGTGGGCGCAGGCCGAAGCTCTAAACGCACTCTTGTTATTCTCCAGAATCTTTCCCGAAGAAAGAAAATACTACGACCATTTTTTAAAGCAGCTCGATTATGTTGACAAATATATTCTCGATCATGAATACGGCGGATGGTTTGAAGGCGGTACGGATAAAGAACCGCATCTTAAGAAAGGGCCTAAAGGGCATATCTGGAAAGCGTGTTACCACGAAGGACGTTCGCTGATGAACTGCATCAAAATGTTAAGCAATGAGAATTGTGAACTGTATAAACAAAACGAGAAGTTCAGGGAGGTTAAACACGAAACAGAAGAATTTTTAACGCACTGGAAAAAAGCGGCTAAACTTCTTTGATTGGATTTTACTGAAGGAATTTCTGAGCCCGCGCTTTTACGCGGGTTTTTTTATTGCTCATTGTCATGATATTCGAATACTTCTTAACAAAGCTGGTGATATAATAAATCACGATGCAACTCCCCTCACATTTTTATAAAGTAAGCGCTGTGAGATTTTGCTATTGAAGGGCGGCTGATGAAAATAAAATGATTTTTTTCGGCTAAAGAAATTGTTTTTGTAAACGCTGCTTCATCAACATGACCTTTGGGTTCTGCGACAAGCAGTCCCGCCCCGTTTTTTAGTGAATAAAATATGTCGGAAAATAATTTATCCGGGTTGGGCGCCTCGTGAACCATCGCGAATGCGAGAGCAAAATCAATCGTTCCGTTATAACTTTCTAACCTCAGGGAATCGGAAGAGCAAAGATGCGGAACAATTCTATCTGCCAGACCGGCTTTTTTAGAACGCTTCTCCAATTTTTCGAGCATCTTTTTCTGCAAATCCACACAGATTACCCTGCCGTTTTCTTCTACCATTTCGGCTAAAGGCAGACTGAAATATCCCATTGCCGAACCAATGTCAAGCACGGACATGCCGGACTTCACATAAGGATTTAGAATTTGATATGGATTCTGGAATAATTTTCTTACCGGGCTTAGCAGCAAATAACCAATCCATACCGGGCATACATGTGTTTCCATCAATTCACCGACTAATTTTAATAATGAATTAATTAAGACGACCGCAAAAGAATAAACTATTTGCACATCAGACGCCTTAAACGTTCAAAAGGTTGTAGAAATGAATGAACGGAAAATGGAAGGTTTAATTAGCGATTATTCCAAGCTGATAATTTTAATGTTATCACACGGGATTAAAAACTAATTTGCTTGCGAGGCAAGAGAATGATTCACCCCGTTCGGTAAATTTCTTAATTTCTTATTATAAAACGGGCGGTAAGGCCGGCTTATTTTTCCGTCTTGTTCTTTTGAGCTTCTTTCTCTTTAATCCGCTTCTCGGCAGGAATTGCAAATTGATATTTTGTGGAAGCCAATACGCATCCCGGTCTTCCGGGCACGCAATCTTTTTTAAGTCGCAGGCAATAATCTTTTTGAAAATCCAGGTGAGGACATGAAAACGAGCTCATATTTATTTCCTCTCAATTCTTAATTTCCTATTACACACCCGATCTCGAAAGAAATTAATTCATTCTTTCCCGCTTGGCAAAATAACTCATCAATGCTTTATCGAACGGCTGGCTTGTGTCGATCAAATTATATTCAATTCCGTAGTTCAGGCAGCCGTTTTTAATTTTAGTCAGGTAATCATTCATGGCTTCGCGGTAGGCGCGTTGAATCTGGTGCGGCTGCGTGGTCATTTGCTCGCCCGTTTCAACGTCCACAAATACGGCGTCGCGGTCGAAGCCGAAACTTTTCTCAACCGGATCGAGAATTTGAAAAACTATTACTTCATTCTTCTTGAAATGAATATGCTTTAGAGCCGTAAGTATTGAATCGGGATCGTCGAAGAAATCCGAGATTATAATTGTAAGTCCGCGCTTCTTAATTTTATCGGCAATCGAATCCAAGCTTTTAGCTGTGCTCGTAATTCCCGCCGGTTTAATTTGGCTAAGCGCTGTTAAAAGCGTTTTCAAATAAACGCGGTTCGATTTCGGCGGAAGATAATTATGTACTTTATCCGAAAAGACGGCCAATCCAACAGAGTCCTGTTGATCCATCATCACATAAGCCAGGGCTGCCGCAAGAGTAATAGCGTAATCCAGCTTTGTTACATCCGAAGAATGTTTGTAATCCATCGATTTGCTTACATCGATAAAAATATGCCCGAGAAGGTTGGTTTCTTCTTCAAACTGTTTAATAAAAAATTTTTCGCTCTTGGCATAAACTTTCCAATCGATATTCTTCAGCGAATCTCCCTGCATATATGGTCGATGCTGGCTGAATTCCACGCTGAAACCATGATAAGGACTTTTATGAAGACCGACCATAAATCCTTCAACAACCATCCTTGCCCGCAGCTCCAGGGTTTTTAGCTTGGAAATTACCGAGGGAGCGAGATAGGTTTTAAAATCTTTGCTTCTAACAATCATTAATTTACTTTCTGCTGTTTCTGATTCAATATATCTTCCGGCTTCTGCCCTAAAGTCTGCAGTTCCATTCTTGCGGATTTGGCAAGGTTGCTGCCGGGATATTTATCAACAAATTTTTGATAATAAATTTTTGCCGAGTCGGGCTGGTTTAATTCATTGCCATGAATAAATCCTATCATAAACAACGCCGGTTCTGCTTCATGTATTGAAGAATATTTATTAATTACTATCTCGTAATTAGCAATAGCTTTTCTCATCGATTGTTCTTTTGTTAAGTTTGGTTCAAGCATGCTTTGATAGTATTTGCCGATCTCAAAACAAGCTTTTCCTCCCTCCGGAGAATCGTTGAATTCGTTATAAACCTTTGTATAATAATCGAACGCTTTTTTATAATCCTCGTCACGCTGAAAATTATTTATTGAGTGGCTGGAATAAAGAGCGGCAAGTTCGAGCATCGACTTAGCCGCGTACTCGCTTTTAGGGTCATTCTTAACTATTTTCTCAAAATCCTGCGCTGCCTCTGCAAACTTTTTATCTTTTACCTTTTTGGAAGCCGCTTCAAAGGCATCTGCACCCTGCTGGTTGGAACAATTTGTAAGAAACAATATGCTGCCGGATAAGAACAACGATAACAATATTAATTTGGAAAAATATTTATTCATGGAATAAACTCTGTCTTTAGTTGAAAATTTTGTGCGGAAATATACAATCAAATGAAATATGATAAAATAGAATTATCCGTAACGGATTAAACCTGCTGGTCGGAAACGAATTGCTTTAGAGAGTCGCCCCGTTTGTTAGAAATTTTTCTACCTATCGATTCTACCTGGAGCTCAAGGCAGGATTTGCATGTCAGAGGGTTATCGCCGATACATTTCCGGTTAGGATAAATTTGATATTTCTCCCTGTAAGGCATAGGCGTCATATCCGGCATAATAACATTAGCGCCGACATTAAGACCGCGAATCCGGCCGTCGTCTTTAAGGGTTGCAAGCGCCGTAGTTGCCGGTATGTGAACATTCTTTAACACCAACCGGGCAACCGCCATTGCCTTTAAAGTAAGCTCTACCTCGCCGCTTTGTTTGTTTTGGAAAGGCGTATGAGGAGAAGGAATAAACGGTCCAAAAGCGGCCATGTCGAGATCCAAATCTTTGCACAGAAGAAGATCATCGGCAAGGTCTCCATCCGTCTGCATCGGCAGTCCAATCATATTGCCCGAACCGATTTGATAGCCGAGCGTTTTCAAAAAACGAAGATGATTAAGCCGTTCTTCAAGCCGCTGTTTCTTATGATAAATCGAGTAGAGCCATTCATTAGCGGTTTCATGTTTCAACAAATACCGGTCTGCCCCGGCATATTTCCATGCACGGTATTCATCGAATCCCCTTTCGCCAAGACTAAGCGTAATGGCAACATCTGCATGC
>DAIEQA010000133.1:0-18832 GCA_027348115.1 Ignavibacteriales bacterium | reverse complement strand
AAACCTTTACCGTGTTCGCCTGCCCTTGCCGCCTCTATTGCTGCATTTAAAGCAAGCAAGTTTGTCTGTCTTGCAATTTCTTCTATGATCGAAATTTTACTAGCAATTTCCTTCATTGCCTCGGATGTTTCTGCAACGGCTTTACCGCCGTCTTTAGCGTCGCCGGAAGATTTGAGAGCTATCTTTTCCGTCTGTTGAGCATTATCGGCGTTCTGTTTAATGTTGGCCGTCATTTGTTCCATAGACGAAGACGCTTCTTCGGCAGCGGCGGCTTGCTCTGTTGCACCCTGAGATAATTCTTCCGAACTGGCGCTTAATTCCTGCGCGCCGGCAGTTACATTGTATGACGCGCCGACTACGCTTTCTACTATCTCTCTCAACTTATCCACCATTGCAGAAAAGCTTTTTCCAAGCACATCTTTTTCCGATTTGATATTTATTTTAACATTTAAATCGCCTTCAGAAAGTTTCAGAGCGATTCCGGCTTGTTCTTTTGTTGCCTTTATCATTTCGGCAAAAGAATTCATCAAATCCCCAATCTCATCTTTCGATTCTCGTACAACGGTTAATTCAACATCACCAAGTGCAAGTTGATTCGCAATTCCGACAAGTTTATTTACCGGTGTTTTAATTATGCGGGCGATATACAGGCCAAGTCCAATTGCCATAAGAACGCCAAGACTTATAATAATTGACAATGTTGTCGTGGCGCTTTTTGCAAGGGAAGTGTTGTTCTGCGAAATCTCTTTACCCGATTTAACATTGTAGTCGATCAATTTGTCCAGGGAGTCTTCCTCGGCTTCAACATGCGCCATTGCCTCCCCCTTTATAAATTTTTTGGCTTCCCCTTCATTTCCGTTGGCATCCAGTTGAAGTATCTTTTTCATATCGGCGTAATAGAGTTTATCAACTTCCTTGAATCTTTCCGCCATTTTAACTTCTTCGTCATCGCTAAGAGTTTTTTCAAACTCCTTAACATATTTTTCTATTTGCGAATTAAGTCCTTCAATTGAACGAACACATTGTTCAACTTCCTGTTTGTTATTTGAATTAACGGCGTCGCTTAAGTTTAATCTTTCCTTTTGGAACGCAACCGAAATCTTTTGCAATTGACTTAACGGGACAGTAGCTTCTTCGTACAATTTTGTGTCATCTTGAGCAATGTTGTGCATTTCGGTTAAGCCTACCCACCCAACTATTGCCGCTATTGCCGCAATAAACACGAAGCCGATAATAAGTTTCGTGCTGATCTTTAGATTTATGAACCATTTCATGACTGAACCTTTTGTTTTTAATTAACTGTGATTTTTTCAGCAGAGAAAAAGCTGTTGCTTTTTCTTCCACCTGCGTTTAGTTCGCTTTTCAGACTAGACAGCAAATTTGGCATTTCAATATTCGTCATCGGTTTTCTATAATCACTGGAGTGTGAAATTCCCATGCTGCCGT
Source organism: Ignavibacteriales bacterium (assembly GCA_027348115.1). GTDB lineage: Bacteria > Bacteroidota > Ignavibacteria > Ignavibacteriales > Melioribacteraceae > Fen-1258. The sequence continues at coordinate 17,386 of DAIEQA010000133.1, read as the reverse complement.
TATCGATTACAAATGCATCCATTGCAGCTCTTAACTTCAAAATAAATGCGGGTGTTTGTTCTATGGTTTTCAAAATCAACATACGTTAGCCCTTTCTTTAATCTCCTCGCCTTCGACTATCTTGGCAAGATCCAGAATCAACGCTACCGTACCATCACCCAATATTGTAGCTCCCGAAATACCGTTGATATTTTTGTAAAGCTTGCCTAAGGATTTTAACACGGTCTGATGTTGACCAAGAACATTATCAACGGCAAATCCAATTCGGTTTCCGTTAATGTGAGCAATTACAATTTGTTCGATCTCTGGGCGATTATTATTTATCCCGAAACTATTTCTGAGGTCTATGTAAGGAACGATTCGTCCGCGAATATTTACAAGTTGTCTTCCGTGCGAAGATTCGGATTCCTTTTTTGTTAATTCTATGCATTCCTCTACTGTTGTAAGAGGAAGAATATAATGGTCATCAGCGATTTTTACTAAAAGCCCATCGATGATAGCAAGGGTTAAAGGAAGTTTTAACGTAATTATGGTTCCGGCACCCGGCGTACTTGAAACTTCTACTGTTCCCCGAAGCGCTTCAATGGCTCTTCGCACCACATCCATTCCTACTCCGCGTCCGGAAACATTTGTAACCTTCTTTGCCGTTGAAAAACCTGCCGCAAAAATGAATGAGTATATTTCGTTGTCGGATAACTCAGCATGTTCTGTTATCAATCCCATCTTTACGGCTTTTTCCCTTATAGCGTTTTTATCCATTCCTTTTCCGTCGTCGCTGATTTTTATCATTACATTGCCGCCGGATTGCGACGCCGATAATTCGATTTTACCGGTTCGCTTTTTATTTGCGGATTCTCTTTCAGCAGGAGATTCAATGCCGTGATCGATGGAATTTCTGATGATATGAATAAGCGGATCGTTTAATTTTTCAATGACGGTTTTATCAAGTTCGGTTTCGGCTCCTTCCGTTGTTAACTCAACTTCTTTGCCTAATTCCTTGGAGAGATCTCTTACCAGCCGTTTGAACTTGCTGAACGTTGTACCGATAGGCAGCATACGAATGTTTAAAGCGCTATCGCGGAGCGACCAAGTAATTCTTTCAACTTCTTCGGATACCGAAGTTATATTCGGATCGTTATTCGAAAGAGCAAGCTGGCTTAACCGCGCTTGAACGGTGACAAGCTCACCTACAAGATTAACGAGCTCATCTAATTTTTCGGCGCTTACTCTTAGACTTGAAACGGAATCGCCTTCAGTATTTTCTTTTACTTTCTTATGGCCTTTGCCGGGTTGCTGACTTACTTTTATCTGTACCGGGGAATTTTCGAAACCAGTTAATATGGTTTGTATGTCGGGATACTTTACTGCGGCGATTTCATAAATCAATTTTCTGAAATCCTCAAAATCCTCGTTTCTAAAAAGTTTTCCTTCGTTGTCTATTTCATCAACGGTTATGGCACACTGATCTTCCACAAAAATGAATACGTCTTTTATCGGGTCTATTCCGCCGTAACTCTTCAAAATAATTTCCCACGACAAATAGCATTTCTCCGGATTTATATTTTCCGCGGCGGGCACATCATCGCGCCGCGTAAGAATAATCGACTCGCCCAAAGACTGCAGTTCGTTTAGCAAGAGAAGCGGATTTGTTCCGGATAAAAAAATATCGCGGGCGGGGTTGAAAATAATTCTATAGATCTTTTCTTTTTTATCATCCAAATTTTCCGGTTTCCGATCCTCTTTGTGATAGGCCGGTTGCTTGCTTGCCGAGGGCGATGAAATACTGGCAATATTTCGAAACGACTGAATTATTTGCCGGGTTAAATTTTCATCAATACCATCTGCGCCGCCGGAGGGCGAAAGCATTATGCTTATCTGATCCCTTGCGGCCAATGTAAGATCAATAATTTCTTTTGTTATTCTTATGCTGCCTTTGCGAATCTGATCGTACACCGATTCTATATCGTGAGTGAACATTGTAATTTCATCGTAGCCAAACATCCCGGAGGAACCCTTAATTGTGTGCAAGGCGCGGAAAACTTTTGCTATTAAATCCTGATTATCCGGTACGCTTTCCAGTTCAAGAAGTGTAGATTCTAATTCGGAAAGGAGTTCAGTCGCTTCTTCTATGAATGCCTGTCTATGAACGTCGATCATCCTATCACCTTTTTAACAACATTCAATAGTTGTTCCGGCTTAAACGGTTTAACAATCCATCCTGTCGCACCGGCGCTTTTCCCTTCCATCTTCTTTTCATTCTGAGATTCCGTAGTAAGCATGATGATGGGCACAAATTTGTGTTTGGGATTAGTTCTTACATTTTTAATTAAATCGATGCCGTCCATATTCGGCATGTTCAAATCAGTTACAATAAGATTTAATTCCGCGTTTTGGATCTTTGAAAGCGCGTCTTTTCCGTCCGACGCTTCAATTACGTTGTATCCCGCTTCCTTCAAAGTAAAACTTACCATCTGCCTAACACTGGCGGAATCATCAACCGTCATAATAGTCTTACTCATTTTCGCCTCCTCTTTCGGTTAGATCGGCATTTTCGTAGCGCCATCCAACATTTCTGCAGCCCGAGTCTTCTAAAAATTTGCGAAACGCATCCTTTCCATCGCTCTTAATTATCAATTTTTTACCGGCCATAGTCATGGATTTTTCTACGGCGATAAGAATCTGCAAATAGGAGATATCGAATTCCTCCACGCCGTAATGATATATAAGCACAATATCGGCTTTGTTAAGAGCGGAAAGCATCGCTTCCCTGATCGCGGAAATATTTTGAATTGTAAGCGGTCCGTTGAAACTTAACACAGCTTTTGAATCGGGTTCGTTAAAATCTAACTTGTACATGTTCTATCGCCTTAAAAAAGTTCTACATTTTCGCCGAGTGAATCGTCGCTGCCGCCGGCAGTATTATTCAATCCTGTTTCTCTTTCGTCTTGATGCCTGCCGGTAAAATTTTGATGAATTTTTCTTTCTGTCTTCATTGTGTACTTTCTCATTAACTCCTTGGTATTAACTTCTCTATCGGAACTTACAATTCCCTTGTGCGCTATATCCGTAATAATCTCGTTCAAACCTGAAATAGATTTTTCAAGAGTCATTTCCGCATACTTGGGCACGGTTACCTTATCTACAGTATTAAAAATTTCCTCGCGTAAGGAACCGATGCTGTGCGTCAAACCGTCCAAAAATTTCTCGGCTTCCTTTTCCAGTTCGATTAATGTGCCAGTTAAGTCGTTAATTCTATCGGCAGTTGAAATCATGCGGGTGTTTTCTTCTTTATAAGCTCCCGATTCAACGCTTATTCTTAAATTTTTGGAATCGACGCTGATGCGATTTAGTATTTCCGAAGTGGTTGTAGTTTGAGATTTAGCAGCTACGGAAAGCCGCTGGATAGTTTCCGATAAAACGCCTAACGCTGAGCCGTTCGACCCGGTATGAGCGGCTTTTACACGGGCGTTCAACGCTATAATTTCTATTTCGCTTCCTATGTCTTCAATTTCCAATACATAATTCGAAAGATCATCTACCACGCTAACAACCGCATTAATCGACTCCGAAAGTTCCTTGTCTATTTCCATGTTCTTGTTAAGACCAACCGAAATTGCTTTTAATTCTTCCTGCACTTTTTTAAGAGAACTTTTTTTGGAAAGATCGTTTTCATCGAGCAGGGTCGTGGTCTCGGCAAGAATTTGACTTACATTTTCGCCTACCGATTTCAAATTATTCAGAATCGAAAAAACCGCATCGTTAAATTCCTCCACCGAACTTTTAAGCTGAACAATCTGAAGTCCGCATACATCATAAACTGTTTCGAAAAGCGGCACAGCCCCGGCATCATTCCCGGCGTTAATATATTTTCTCAACTGTTCTGCCGCGTCATCCAGTGCGTGCTTTACATGTTCCATCCGCTGACGCGTTATGTCATGAAACTGTATCGACATAACGATTTCATTAATATTGTCGGAAACCTTTTTCGAGCTAACAGAAATTTTTTCGCTTTTCTCAACTCGTTCGGCATATTTCAGATTAAAGGTTTGGAGCGATTTCTTGCTGTTTTGAATTATGGATTCGGATTGTTCGTGTTGTTCTCTTTCAAGTTTTTCAAGATTGGCAATTGTTTTATTCAACTCGTCAATCAACACGGAGGATTTTTTTAATATTGTAACTGCTTTTTCTGTGATGAGTCCTGCAAGTCTATCCACTGTTTCTGCAAGCGCATAAAAGCCGTGATCTTCCGAACCAAGACGCGCGCTTTCTATTTTAGTTGAAATGCCAAGCATACGTAACTGCTTAACAATTTTATCGAAACCGGCGAGTTGGAGGTTTATAGATTCTATATTCGGAATTATTTTGTGCAGTTCATGCTTATCATTAATTATTTCATTGATGGATGTTTGAAGATAACTGCCGAAGTCGGTAAGAAAACCGTTTAGCTCATTAATTCCTTTTTGAAGTATCTCATCGGAGATAGCATCGGCGGCTTTGCCGGCAAGCTGCGCGGAAGAGCGGGAAGTCGTTAGAAAACTTCTGAGTTTATTTCCAATCTCTAAAAAAGTTTTCTCGGAATCGACCGTAAATTCGGTAATCAGTTCTCCCAAGACCCCCAAATTATTAGAATAGTTTTGAAAATCTTCTACTGGTTCTAATATCTGAAACTCCTGGATATTATTGAGTTCCATCTGCTGCATCCTTTTTGAACCGCTGAACAGGCTTTAAACCAACCCACCTCTTTAATTAATTATTCAGTATTTAGATTTTACGTAATCATTATCGCTTTGAAGTAGAAAAAGTTTTCGCAATATGTTCCGAACGGGCTGTGGATGTTGCAGACGAGTTTTTTTTAGTATGGATAGATAATTAATTTTTTCAGATTAAAGTTTTTATTGGGGCAGGAAAGTTATTGATTCAATTTATCCTCAATCAAGAAGGCATTTGGATTGCTCGCTCAATTCTTTACAATGTCTGAGACAATAGCTGGCAAAATTTTATTTTTCGGACTTGCCTCCATGTCTGCAGGCAGCATCCGCAAATACCATTTTACTGTGTACTCCAGAACCTGGCCGGGCAGCAGTTCTTTATGTTCGCCGTGGTTTTCAATTTCAATGTAAGATTTATCACCCTTGCCGTAAATCTCGATAGGGCCCTGTCCTTTAGCGAGATACTTTAGATCGATGGTTGGAAATTTTTTTATGAACAATAAATTTTTATAAATGTGCGCCAACCATCCCCCTGCTTCAGTCGAAAAAAATTTTCTACCTTCGGGAAACGGGGTATTATCCGGTTGGTACCATACAATTCCATCATCAATAGAAATGTTGTTAAGATCGGAAGCGGGCAAATCGGCAGGTTTTCCTTGCTTAAAAAAAGTTAATCCTCCTACGGGCACGCGTGTAATTTCCCAGGCGCCAACGCTCTTTGGCTTATTTGAAATATTTTTAATACGATAGACAATACTTATGGAAGTATCTACCGCAGAGGGAGAAAATATTTTTTGAAACTGCCAGCCGGTACTTTTGTCTTTCTCGCTTATTAAATCAATCGAGTTTTCTTTAATTCCGCCTTCGTAAGGATTTTCATCCAACACCGGCGGGGGCGGCCAATTCCAAGAGCTTTGCGGATCCGGCCATAAAGTAGAGCCGTACATGTTATGGATATTTCTCGGCGCCAATATCTCTGTATCACCGTATTTAAACGAAATAATTTTTCCGCCGTCCCGTTTTACCACGAACGAAATATTGTCCATTTTAATTTCGAATAAATCTTTGGTTATTTCATGAACAAGAACACCATTCATGTTTTGAGCAAATGCTTCCATATTATAAACCATGCTAAAATATACAATGACGATTGTTGTTGTTATATATTCGATTATACCGTATTTCATTCGGCAATACCTTAAAATTATCCGGCGCATCTTAGCTTGTTATCTTTCCGAAGCAATCTAATAAATCAAAGAGTCATCTACCGTAATTGATTGCATGCAGTACCTTTAAATTTCAAACTGGTTAACGTTATCAATTATAAATATTGGGAAATTATTTTTAAAATTCACATAGTTGCATAAGCAAACGTTAAGTTCAATAGTTTTTAGATCAAGAAACTCAAAGCCGCAACCCTCCGCTGCATCAGTTTTTTCTTTTAATGTTTCATTCTTTTTTGCACCTGAAAAATCTTATTTTGCCTAAAGAGATAAAAGTTTACATCAAAGTAAAAGGAATATTTATGAAAAAAGTATCTGCAATTCTGTTCTCTATTTTTCTAGTATCGTCCTTCTTTCTACATGCGGCATTGTCCAGCAGTCCCATTTACGCCAAAGGCAAATTAGTACATCCTTCATGGAGTAAGAATGCCGTTATTTACGAAGTTAACATAAGGCAATATACACCGGAAGGATCATTCAACGCTTTTGAGACAAAACTTCCCGAGTTGAAAAAAATGGGCGTCGATATTATCTGGCTTATGCCTATAAACCCGATCGGAATTTCACATCGCAAGGGCGAACTGGGAAGTTACTATTCGGTTAAAAATTATAAATCGTTAAACCCGGAGTTTGGAACTGTAGGTACATTCAGACAATTGATAAAAAAAATTCACGAATTAAAGATGCACGTTATTATCGATTGGGTCGCGAATCACACTGCATGGGATAATGTTTGGACAATAACACATCCAGATTTTTATACCAAGGACGCCAATGGAAAATTTGTTCCACCCGTAGCCGATTGGACAGACGTTATCGATTTGAATTACGGCAACAAAGAACTGCGCGACTCCATGTACAGCGCAATGGAGTACTGGGTTAAAGATTTTGACATCGACGGTTTCCGCTGCGACGTTGCCGATATGGTTCCCACCGATTTCTGGATTAAAGTACGTACCAAATTAGACCGGATTAAAAAAGTATTTATGCTTGCTGAAGGCGACAAGAATTATCTTCACCAGGCATTCGATATGACTTACAACTGGCCTTTGAAAGACTTGATGAATGATATCGCAAAAGGTAAAAAGAAAGCGTCGGATATAATTTCTTATTTCGAAAAGGAGAGAAAAGAATTTAAGCCGAATGATTATCGCATGGTATTTACATCGAATCATGATGAAAATTCCTGGAACGGTTCCGAATATGAAAGATTAGGCGACGGCGTAAAATCCTTTGCGGTTTTATGCGGAACGGTTAAAGGAATGCCGTTAATATACAGCGGACAGGAAGCGGGCTCAACCAAACGGTTAAGATTTTTTGATAAAGACACAATCGATTGGAAACCTTCACCAATGAGAGAAATTTATACGAAGCTCGATTCATTGAAAATAAAAAATCATGCTTTGTGGAACGGAACTTACGGCGGAGAAATGAGATTCATCAAAACCGGCAATGATAATGTTTTGGCATTTGTCCGCGAGAAAGGGAAAAACAAAGTATTCGCAATTTTTAATTTCTCACAGTCAAATCAAAAAATAAAATTGGATAACCGCTTGATGGAAGGATCGTACAAAAATCTCTTTGGCGGAAATGAAAAAGTAGAACTGAAATCTCAAGCGGATTTCGACCTCACTCCCTGGGATTACAAAGTCTATTCTAAATAATGAATAAGGAATCCAAAATGGAAAAACCCCGTTTAAGTTTTTGGCAGATATGGAATATGAGTTTCGGATTCCTTGGAATCCAATTCGGGTTTGCGCTTCAAAACGCAAATGTAAGCCGCATCTTCGAAACACTCGGCGCTAAGCTGGATGAAATTCCGATCCTCTGGATTGCCGCGCCGGTAACAGGTTTAATCATTCAACCTATTATTGGTCATATGAGCGACAAAACCTGGAACCGTTTAGGAAGAAGAAGGCCGTACTTTTTAACCGGCGCAATTTTAGCTTCGCTCGCTTTGCTTGTTATGCCAAATTCCCCTGCCCTTTGGGTGGCCGCAGGGATGTTATGGATTATGGACGCCTCGATTAATGTTTCAATGGAACCATTCCGCGCTTTCGTAGGTGATATGCTTCCATCCGAGCAGAGGACAACTGGATTTTCGATGCAGAGTTTTTTTATCGGCACCGGCGCTATAATTGCTTCAGCCCTTCCTTATGTAATGACAAACTGGTTTGGAATAAGCAACACAGCTCCTTCTGGAGAAATTCCTGCTTCCGTTAAATTTTCATTTTATATCGGCGGAGCGGTTTTTCTTCTTGCCGTTATATGGACCGTATTTAGTTCGAAAGAATATTCACCCGAAGAAATGGAAAAGTTCGGAGATATCGAAAGCGAATCTCATTCAGCATCAAGCTCTGACGATGGATTTATATCGCATTTGAAATTTTATAAATACGGTTTAGCCTGGGTTGTATTTGGCGCTATCTTGTTTCTCGCTTTTTATTTTTTCATTTACATGGATTACGGACTCGGCGTTTTCTTCGGAGGAATTTTTGTGTTCGGAGTTTTGCAGTTAATTGTCGGCTGGCTTACTCAAAATAAAAATACCGGTAACGGATTTGTAGTTGTTATCAACGATCTTTATAAAATGCCGAAGACAATGGTGCAATTGGCTTATGTTCAATTCTTTTCATGGTTTGCGCTCTTTGCCATGTGGATTTATACAACGCCGGCGGTTACGCATCATATATACGGCGCTACCGATACAACTTCATCTCTCTATAACAAAGGCGCCGATTGGGTCGGGGTTCTAATGGCTGTCTACAACGGTTTTGCAGCCGTAATGGCTTTTGTAATTATGTGGCTTGCGAAAAAATTTAATAGAAAAACCGTCCACATGATCAGCTTAATCTGCGGCGGTATAGGATTGATTTCGTTTTACTTCATTAAAAATCCGGATATGCTTTTAATTTCAGAGCTCGGTATTGGTTTGGCTTGGGCTTCAATTTTGGCAATGCCCTACGCAATCCTCACCGGTTCTCTTCCTAAAAAGAAGATGGGCGTTTACATGGGCATCTTCAATTTCTTTATTGTAATTCCTCAAATCACCGCTGCCGCAATTTTAGGATTTTTTGTTAGAACTATTTTTAAGGATGAAGCAATTTACGCTGTAGTGCTCGGCGGCATTTCGATGATAGTTGCGGCTATAATGGTAACGCTTGTAGATGATAAAGATTAATTACAATTGCTAATGAAAAAATGCCGGAATGGTTTTACTGTTCCGGCATTTTAATTTTAATAGAATTACCCAACATCAATTTAAATACTGCAAAGCCAATTACAGATTGAAACTAACTGTTCATCTACAGTAAGATTTGCTGCATTCGTTAAAACTTTCGATTCAAGTTGAGAAAAAATTTCTTGAGACATACTTTTTTCTATCGCAGCTCCGATAAAAAATGTATATGGGTGCAGCTTATGTTCAGCAAATGATAAACGAATCCTATCTAAAGCAGTGCTGGCGGTTTTCCAATGTTCATCGGCTCCAGCAGGGTCAATACCACCTTTCAATTCTCCTAAGGCAATGTACTTGCTTGGTTCTTTATGTATTGAATCTCCATTTGAATTGTTGAATTCCATATAGTCACCGTTAAATAAACATAGGTCAACATTTTTCAAAAGAAACGGAGGAGTAATATTAAAGAGAAGTGTCCTGTTTCCGGCAGAATTTTTCCAATAAAGTCCTTTAGTGTTTTCTTCGATCGTGGTATCTGTAATTTCGCCATCAAGCCAACTTTTGGATTGTCTGTTAAGATATTTAAATGAAGTGCCTTTTAATGATAAGGTAGAAATCAAACTGCGAATTAGTTTTTTCTCGCCCAAGCTACCAGCTAAATTTCGCATTATGCCGCCAAGAGCATCTCCTTTCGTCAAAAGAAATCTATAAACAAGTTCATCTACAAAATCTTTTCCGGCAGGTTCTAAAAACTTCTCTATTAATTCAACAATTGCGGTAGTTTTATCGTTATCATTCAAGTGAGCAAGCGATTTTTCACTTAACCCTGCTGCAGCAAGCAATGATGGATAAATGTCTGTTAATTTTAATAGATCTTTAGGATTTTTCACTTTTGTAGCTATTATTTTCAAACTTTTTGCTTCTTCGATAAACGGCGTTCCCTTAATATTTTTTTCAAACGCGAAAGCAACGAATCCCTTCCTTGTAGCTTCTTGTGTTGTTACTAAATCTTCCCAACCAGTTATGTGTTCGTTATAAGGCATTTATTTTATTTCTCCCATACATAGACACATTTACGAAGTTCCGAGCGGCCGTGCTCGCCCATTTGCTGACTGCTATTTCCTTTACCAACCGGTAAAGTCCAAATTTTTTTAATCTTGAAACCAATTTCACTGGCTAAATCCGATAAAATCAGGTCAACCGGAATTTCTTCGCCGCCATAACGGACATTATCATTTACCATAATAACCATTCCGCCATTCGTCAACAAGCGATAAAGTTCGTAAATAACAAAAAGCATTTCATAGAAATAATTCTTTACCATCCGCGGGATATTTGAATTATTTAAGTCACCGTGTTCATTGAGACGATTAAGCGTATCGTTTATCTCTCTGATTGCCGGATGAGAAGAAAATAAGTTGTTAATAAAATTAAAATCGGGAAGCCTGTTTAAGCTGTCGTATAAATTTTTAAGTAGTTCTAATTTTTCTTTGTTTTCTACCGTACAAGTTAACATTGTCTGGCGAAGGTTTTTGACATCTTCATCATTTTGATTAAGAAAAATTAGCTCAAGAGCATATGTGCGTGTGTAGTCATATCTATTACAATAAGGCGGCGAAGTCAGAACAAAATTGAATGTGTCGCTTTTAAGAGTGGGCAGAATTTCCAACGAAGACCCTTGCAACAGAATAGGATCAGTTAGATCAAGAAGAGGTTTATCATTTGCAAACAATTTTAATTCTGTACTGCCTGCCAGATCATCAAGCATTTCTTCCAGTTTGCCTTTTACTGCTTCATTGAAGTCGGGAATATCACCTTTATTAAACTCTGTGTTACCGTAAGATCTGTTCGCGCGGAAATCCCACCTCAAATATTGACCGTCTTTTCTAGTAAAACTAATTTCTTCGAGCACCGTAAAAGCCGCAAACTCTATAAGTATCCTTATATTCTCTTTTTTAACTTTTTCACAAGCGGAAAGAAAGCAATTCAACTTCTCTTCATTCCCTTCTGGGAAGGCACCCTGAGTTATGGAGATATGATTTATCCTTTTATTGCAATTTAGATTTTCGCTAATCAACTCCCAGAAATTACTTATTTCAGATTTTAACTCATCAAAGGAAGTTTTTTCTGCTATTAATCTTGCCCGTATATTGTATATACCTATAGGAAGCAATTCAATGCCGGTAGTTTGCCAACCTTTTTCGCGTGCAGTAAATAAGGTTGCGCCTGAGCCCGCAAATGGATCTAATATATGCCCTGCTGTTGGATGATACTTATCTAAATAATATTCAATCAGCTTCTTCGAAAAACCTTCTTTGTATTTAAACCATCTATAAAATGCTTCCTTTTTATTTGCTTGAAAACTAACTACCGTACGGTCAAGATTAAAATCTGTTTCAATAACATCTTTATACTTTTCAAGCAGTTTCTCTCGTTCATTCGGGAAAAGAACATTTTGCTTTAGATAACTTAAGGTTGGTACAGTCACATTAAGTCCTTTATACTTTTATTTTTCTTACAATTCTACTTATTAATTTAACAAAACAACTTCACTATTACCTAAAGTAGAAATGGTTTAATGAACCAAAAATAACCAACCTTCTTCGATGAGTTAAGTAAACTATAATCACGGTATTATTTCAGTTTCAGCATCATCCAGCCGCGCGGCTCCAGCGAGACTTTTACTTTATTACCTTCAACTTGATAAACCGACTTATCAATTAAGTTGACAGCCGTGCCGGAAGAATAAATCTCAGGAATATTTAAATCAAGATTTTGTTTTTCATCGCTCTTGTTCAGCACCACCAAAACTCTTTCATAAAAATCCGAGCGGATAAAAGCATAGAATTTGTCATCGGCCCGCAGGGTATAGAAATCGCCGTAACGCAAGGCCAAATTATTTTTGCGCACATTTACAATTTGGCGAACCACGTCGAGCATCTTCCTTTCATTCTTATCCAACTGATTTCCAAAACGCATCATTCTTCTGTTGTCAGGATCGGATAATCCCGTCATTCCAAATTCACTGCCGTAATAGATTACAGGCAAACCGGGAATCGAGAACATGTAAGCATAATACAATTCGCATTTCTTGTAGCTGTACGGATCTTTTACGGTTGGCGGATTTTTCCATCCTTCCTCGGTTGCATTCCACGCACTCAAATCGATTTCATTATCGGCGTAAGCCATAAAACGATTTTTATCGTGGCTGTCCATAATGTTTCCCATCAAATGAAGTGGACCATAGACATCGATTGTTTTATCCATCTCCGTCTCAAGATCCTTAAATGATCTTTTGGGATCGATAAAAACCGCCTGCGCCGTATTGTAAAGTTCGAAATTAAACTGGCCGCTTAACTGACCGTTGTTTACGTACGAGCTAACAAGATCGTAATTGCCGAATGTTTCGCCTATCTGGTAAACATCTTCGTGACGCGGAACTTCAATTTCTTTCTTCAACTTTTTGGTAAGAGTTCTCCAAAAGATATTAGGCACATGTTTAACCGCATCATGACGGAAACCGTCGGCGCCGGTTTTTTCAAGCCACCAAATCGCATTATCGCTCATGAAATCCACCGCCTTCCTGGAATTGATAAAATCAAATGAAGGAAGATAAGGATCGAACCATGTCGTTAAACGATGATCGTCCCACATACGAAGATTTAATGTACCATCAGGTAATTTTAGATGGCCGAACCAATCGCGATGCTCTTTAAATAATGGATTTTCCTGGTGAACATGATGGGATACAAAATCCAGCAGCACTTTAATGTGATGCTTGTGCGCAGTCTTAATTAAATTTTTGAGATCGTTGAATGTGCCGAATTTCTCTTCGACCTTTGTTGCGCTTATAGGCCAGTAACCGTGATAACCGGTGAACCATCGATGAGGCGGCGGAGATTCTTTAAATGCTTCGTCGGGATTATCGTTAACAGGAGAAATCCAAATGGTGTTGATACAGAGCGAATCGAAATAACCGGCATTGATTTTTTGCGTCACTCCAACAAAATCCCCGCCTTGATAATTCGCTTTCCAAGAAAGAGAATCATTCTTAACCGGCAAATCGTTTTTCTTATTACCGTCGTTAAACCGGTCGATCATGAGAGAATAAATCATTCCGTCGTACCATGAAAAAATTTTACCGTCTTCCGGCTTTCCATTCTGCAAAGGAATCATCTGAACATTGCTGTTTAAGCCGTTAATCGAAACAACTATCCGCAGCATTTTCGACTTGGCTAGTTCGGAATTTGGAATAGTAATATTTATATAACCGTTATCTAAGCCAATATTTTTTTTGTCGAGCGAAAGATTATCGATCCAGGCAAATATGTTGGACTCTCCGAGACTGTGAGGTTTTTCAGTTTCAAGATAAAACTTAAACTCACCGGCGGTTTTACCCGGCGAATAATTAATCTTATGCAGAAAAATTTTTTCCGAATGAGGATCGGGAATTGTTATTACGGAATTAATCCCGCCTATTCCGTTCGGTACCGTTTCAGGATTTTGCGGGTCCAATATTTCGTCACCATCGACAAAAAATTTATATTCATATCTGCCCGGTTCAAGCGGAACCGATACTTTATAAATGCCGCTCCCATCATCCTTCATTTGAAATTCCTGCCGGTTCCACGAATTAAAACTTCCGAACAGGTATATCGACTTGTAAGGTTTACCCGGCTTGAAAGAAAAAGTATGCTTGTTGATTTTTTTGATGAAGATCGGTATTGAATAAGTTTTATTCCGCTCTTCAAAATTCAAAGAGGTAATTCCTTCCAGCGCGGAATCGGCAGTAACTATTAGCTCTAAATTGTTCTTGTTATAATCGACAGAAATGCCCTTCCGTTTATCAAAAGAGATGTTGTAATTATCGGAGTAATAAAGATCGGAGACTAAAATCGTATCCGGCTTGCCGGCAATAAGTTTTACCGGGGCAATAACATCATCAAGTTTTGAATATTGAGCAAAGCTGTTTGAGTAAATAAAAATTATAAGAAAGAGGAAGAAGGATTTTGTATTTCGTGACATCTAAAATTTCCCATGTGATTGAATATTAATCTTCTTTAACAAAAAACCAAAGTGTGCCGGAGATTGCAAGTGTAACCGTGCTGATAATGAAGATCAAGCTCTTATCCGGTGAACTGCTTACTGCCTGCCCGACTCCAAAACTCGCGACCAACTGCGGAAGAACTACTGCAAGGTTGAACAGTCCCATATACAAACCCATCCGTGCCTGATCTACCTTTTGCGACATTATAGCAAACGGAAGACTGATAGTGGAAGCCCATCCGATACCGAGCAATGCCATTATAATATAGATAACAATCGGCGTGAAGCCGAAAAACAACATAGCGGCATAAGCAACTGCCATACTTGATATGCAGATAGCATGAGTCTTAACCCGGCCAATTTTGCGCGTGATCGGTTCGAGCACAAATGCCGGAAGCACGGCACCCACAGCATTTAATATGAGAAAACTTATGGAGACAATCCTTCCCATTTCGAATTGAATATCGCTTGGCACCTGGCTGCCAGCCGCGTAATTATAAACCTTGTATTGAACATAAGCGAACATATAAACAAACATTGTCTGTATGCCGATCCATGTAAACGAATGAGCTGCAAGGACTTTTTTGAATCCTATTATTCCGGCCTCATGTTTCGATTTTCCCTCGCCGGATTTCATCAATACCCTGACGATAAAATAAAGCGTTATTGCCGCACAAATAATTTCCGCATAGTACCCGACGACTTTTACATGAAGCATTCTTGTGATGATTGCGTACAGGGCATACAATAAAAATCCCCACAACGGCTGTATGTTGTTTAAAATTTCTACCAATGAAGTTTTTGACCCGGCCTGTTTATTATCGCTTTTGTCATTCTGCTCAAGTTCCCTTGGTTCTTCAATAAAGAAAAGAGGAATGATTGAGAGAACCAAAACCAATCCGACTCCTATATAAATCAATACATAATTATTCCATACCGCGCCGATTACGTAAGCAAGGACTCCAAACGTTCCGGAGATTGTCTGCATCCAGGCATAACCTTTTGTGCGTTCAACTCCTTCCGGAGTTACGTCGGCAATGATTGATCTCGTAGGATTAAAGCTTACGTTAATTGCGAGATCAAGGGTAAGAGCCACAGCAATTGCAACACCGAGAATTCCATCGAAGCCCAGCGACCTTGAAATCACATCAATATTTGGAAGTGCAAGAAGCATTAATGCGGCAAGCATTCCGCCGATAAATATGAATGGTCTTCGCCTTCCATTCCAGAACCAAACTTTGTCGCTGATCACACCAATGATTACTTGTCCAAGTATTCCTGCAATCGGACCGGATGCCCAAACTAAACCTACGTCGTCGATGTTCAAACCATACTTTGTGCTTAATATCCAGCTCAGCGCGGAAATCTGAATTGATAATGCAAAGCCCATTGCTGTTGCGGGCAGACTTAACAGCGTGTAGAATGTGTTCGATAGTTTTTTCTGGATAGCTAACATTCTTTCTCCACATTGAAATATTTTTGGTTGGATTTAACTTAAACATTTCCCTCAATTTCTAAAAGCGGAATTGCGGAGACACGCGTACAATTTAAGTAAACGTTAACTTAGTTTATTCGTATGACGTGATTCTTTCCCTTGATATACTTTGTGAGCCTGAGTAATTTCACCGGTGATAAATACAAATACTTTTTTCATAAGAAGCGGATCCGCAATGAAATTTTTTATCCCACTTTTACTTTTTATAATAACAAATGTATATGCCCAAACCGTTGTTACTACTTCGCCGCAATATCCTACGCAGACAGATACGATAACAATCACTTTCGACGTAACACACCAAACAGATTCAAGAACTTTAGTAGGTTACTCCGGAAGCGTTTATGCGCATACGGGAGTTTATGTTAATAATGACAACTCTACTTGGAAACACGTAATTGGAACATGGGGAAACAATTCAACACAACCACAAATGACAAGGGTAAGCAGTAATGTTTATTCAATAGTGATTAGGAATCCGAGAAATTTTTATGGAGTTACATCATCATCGGAAAACATCACTACTCTAAATTTTGTTTTAAGAAGCGCCGACGGTACGAAGCAAACCGAGGATATTCATGTTCCGATATACAGTGCCGGAATTTCAGTCGTATTAAATTCTCCAAAAATAAATTTGAATTACGGCGATCCGATGCGTTCTCCGTATTTTATTTCTTCGGGAACTACATTCCCAATTTCCGCTACTTCTACGGCGGGTCCCAGCACAAAATCTGTAACATTATATATTAACGGTGACCAAAAGTACCAAAGCAATACAAGTACGTTGCAATACTTGTTTTCTGCCAACGATAATCCTTCATGGAAAAACATTGTAAAGATCATAGCGGAAGATCTAACCGGCAAAAAGGACAGCACTCAATTTGCAATAGTAACAAATCCACCGGTTAACGACGCACCGCTTCCGGCAGGAAATCAAATCGGAATTAATTACGGCAGCGACAATTCTTCCGTTACGCTCGCTCTTTACGCCCCGTACAAAAAGAATGTTTACGTGATTGGCGATTTTAACGATTGGAAAGTCGATCAATCATTTTATATGAACCGTTATCAAGTAAGACCGGACAGCGTAATTTGGTGGATTACAATTCCGAATTTAAATCCTGGCGAAGAGTACAGTTACCAATTTTTAGTCGACGGAAGCTTGCGAATTTATGATCCTTATACGGAAAAAATTCTTGATGCAAATAACGATCCTTACATTCCTGCTATGGTTTATCCAGATCTAAAAGCATACCCTACCGGAAAAACAAGCGGACTTGTTTCGGTTCTTCAAACTGATCAGCCCCAATATTCGTGGAAGGTTCCGTCTTTTACCCGCCCACCGAAGGATAAACTTGTGATTTACGAATTGCTGATCCGCGATTTTGTAAGCACTCATTGGTATCAAACTATTATTGATACACTCAGCTATTTCAGAAAACTTGGAATAAATGCCATTGAACTTATGCCTGTTATAGAGTTTGACGGTAATGACAGCTGGGGTTATAATCCTACAACTTATTTTGCACCGGATAAATATTACGGCACTGAGAATGATCTAAAAGCGTTTATTGATGCTTGCCATCAAAACGGAATTGCTGTTATACAAGATATTGTGTTGAACCACGCGTATAATTCAAATTCAATGGCGCAATTATACTGGGATAGTGCAAACAACAGACCAGCCGCAAATAATCCCTGGTTCAATACTGTTTCTCCTAACACTGCTTATTCA
>DAIEQA010000127.1:0-3451 GCA_027348115.1 Ignavibacteriales bacterium | reverse complement strand
GAAATGAAAAGGGAGATATAGACGGAGTTGTACTTGTTTTCAGAGACCAAATTAAAGAACGGGCCGCTCAAAAAATTTTGGAGGAAAGCGAATCGCAGTTAAAGCAATCGCAAAGGGTTGCCCGTGTTGGTTACTATGTTTTCGATATTAGATCCGGTATATGGACTAACTCCGAAATGCTTGACGAAATATTCGGGATAGACGAAAACTACGTTCGCGATGTTAATGGATGGCTCGAATGTGTTCATCCGGATAGCAGAAATGAAATGGCGCGATATCTTGCTAATGATATTATGAGAGAAAAGAAATACTTCGATAAGGAATATAAAGTACTGAGAAAAACGGACAACACAGAAATCTGGGTTCATGGACTCGGAAGTTTGGAATCTGATTCTGAAGGAAATCTTGTAAAAATGTTTGGAACTATTCAGGACATAACAGAAAAGAAAAACGCAAGAGATATAATTGAAAATTCGCTTAGAGAAAAAGAAGTTCTCCTAAAAGAAATTCATCATCGAGTAAAAAACAATTTCCAAAAAATTATCAGCCTAATTTCGCTTCAGGAAGAACTTATTACGGATCAAAAAGTGACTTCAATTTTCCATGATTTACAAACAAGACTGCGTTCAATGTCTTTAATTCATGAACTGATGTATGGCTCCGGTAATTTTGCGGCGATCAATTTTAAAGATTACGTTGAACATCTTACGCGATACCTTTTTAGAACGTATTCCACGTCCGATCGGATTAAGCTGAATCTCGATTTGGAAAACCACAATCTTGATCTCGAATCGATTATACCTTGCGGATTAATTATTAACGAGGTACTTACAAATTCGTTTAAGTATGCATTCCCTTCAGAGATGGATGGGAATATAAACATTAGTTTTGGTAAGGTTAACGACGAATACCGTCTTGAAATTTCGGATGACGGGGTAGGCGTTGAAAACAAGATAGACTTTGAAAATGTCAATTCGCTTGGACTTAGACTTATAAATTTATTTACAAAACAATTGAAAGGTTCGATGGAAATTATTCAACACCGGAATGGATTGAAGTTCGTTTTTAAATTCAAGGGAGGATCACAAATTGACGGATCGGCTACATCGTAAAAAAAATATTCTGATTGTTGATGACGACCTTCTAATTGCTGAAAGCAGTAGATTTCTTCTTACTAAATCGGGTTTTTCTGTTGTGGGTATTGCTTTGAACGGACAGCAAGCCATCGAATTTGCGAAGCAAAAATGCCCGGATTTAATTTTGATGGATATAAATCTTGGCGATTCGATTGACGGAATTACTACTGCACAGGAAATACAAAAATTTGCAGATTACCCATTCATATTTCTAACGGCCTACTCGGATCCAGAAACAGTTGAACGGGCAAAGAAAGTTGGTCCATTCGGGTATTTGATCAAACCTTTCGATAACCGGGAACTGATTGTCTCAATAGAAACTACTCTATCTAACTACGAGACTGATAATCAAACCTGAATGTAGAAATTTTTAATGACCGTTAGTAATTTCTTTAAGTAAGAGAAAATACTTTGAACTCCATATTCACGATTCAAGTATTTCGTTCATTCTTTTGAATACGCGATATGGCTAAATCCCCAAAATTCCCGACAAATCAAATATAGCTTTCATTGTTAAGGCGGCTCGCATACAATTAATTAAAAATCATGCCAATACAACTAATTTTATTGCATCAGGATTTTTAATGGCTTAAATTTGAATGCAATATGAAGCAGTTTTTCTTTACAAAAATGAGCGGCGCGGGTAACGATTTTATACTGTTCGATAAGAAAATTAACCCGGATATTGAGCTTGACGCTGAATTAATTAATAAAATTTGCCAAAGACGCACCGGTATTGGCGCAGACGGCGTTCTGTTAATTGAAAACAATGACGGATCAAAGTATACTGTTAAGTACTTTAATTCCGACGGTTCCACCGGGAGTCTCTGTGCAAACGGCGCACGATGCGCTATTAAGTACGGAAAAGAAAGCGGCAGATTCGGGTTCCAGACTGCGGATTTTATTGTGAATGGAACCTGCTACTCCGGGCAGGTTTTTGAAAACGGACTTGTTAAGTTTAATTTAGCCGAACCAAAAGATTTGAAACGTAATTTTAAGATTAAGGCAGGCGGACAGTTAATTAACGCTTCGTATGTTAATACCGGCTCGCCGCACGTGGTCATTAATGTTAGCGATGTTCTTCATGATAACAGAAAACCTAATTCATTTTTCGGGGAAATATCTGAATTACCTGTTTTTGATTTAGGTAGAGAAATAAGATATTCTCCGGATTTTGCACCTGAAGGTACGAACGTGAATTTTATTCAGGTAGAAAACGGAAAAATTAAAATCAGAAGTTACGAACGCGGTGTTGAAGAAGAGACCCTTTCATGCGGAACCGGTTCGGTCGCTTCGGCAATTGTTTCATTTATAAACGTCGGGCTTCAACCGCCGATTACTCTTCTTGCTAAGAGCGGAGCCGAGCTCGTTGTGGATTTTAAATATCGGGATAATCAATTTAAGGATCTTTCCATAACCGGTCCTGCCGATATTACATTTAAAGGTGAATTAACAATTAATTGAGGAAATAAATGAGTAAAGTCATCTTTTCAATTCGTTACAATATCTTTCCGGAGAGAAGAGAAGAGTACTTAGATGTCGTTCGGGAGCTTAAGAATATAGTGAAGGCGGAAGGACTGGAAAGTTACTCAGTGTTTGAACAAAAGAATAAACAAAATTCATTTGAAGAGATTTACGTTTTCAAGAATAAGGAATCGTATGAAAGTTTTGAAGACAGCACGGACGAACGTGTTGATATACTTATGACAAAACTTTCGGACATGATAAAGGAACAATCAACGCAATACACAACTTTATTTGAAGTTAATAACGCATAATTTAATTGGTTGAATTTTGCAGCGATCATTACCCTCCAACATGATCCTGGAATTTAAATGTTTGAGTACATAGGTGCCTTACATATCCATTCGGTTTTTTCCGACGGCTCCGGTGAAGTAAAAGACATCGCCGGGTTTGCAGATGAATCGGGTCTGGATTATATAATTCTTACAGATCATAATACTCTGCGCGCGCTGAATGAGGGCTACGAAGGATGGTACGGGCGGACTCTTCTTTTAGTTGGCTGCGAGATAAACGATAAAGAAAACAAAAATCATTACCTTGCTTTCGGCATACAAGAACCATATTCAACAAGGTTGCCTGCTGTTGAATATGTAAAAAGAGTTAAAGATTCCGGCGGCATTGGTTTTTTAGCTCATCCCCATGAAAAAAGAAATTCCATGAAGGAACATCCCCCGTATCCATGGACTGAATGGAACACAGAGGATTTTACGGGCATTGAAATTTGGAATCACATGTCCGAGTGGATGGAAGGGTTGACCGAACAAAATAAATACAATTACTTTATTCACCCT
>DAIEQA010000097.1:0-77711 GCA_027348115.1 Ignavibacteriales bacterium | reverse complement strand
CCTCGATAAAGTTTTCGGCAAGGATCAATACTTTGCTTATCTACAGAGCATAAAACGTTTTTCCAATAAACAACCCGTAGCTCCAAGAGAAACCAAAACTGCCGGCGAAAGCTACGATCTTGATATCTATTATAAAGGCGCATGGTTTGTTCACACTCTTCGATACTACCTTGGCGATGAAACATTTTTTAAAGTGCTGAGGCGATGGGCATACCCGACTAAGGAAATAGAAAAGATTACGGACGGAAGACAATGCCGGCTTGCAACTACCGATGACATGCTCAACATCGCGGAAAAAATTTCGGGCAAAAAATTAGCTTGGTTCTTCGAAGTTTACCTCCGCCACGCACCGTTGCCTGAATTGAACGTAAAACAAACAGACAATAAAATTGAACTAAGCTGGGAAACCGAAAATAATTTGCCGTTTCCTCTGCCGGTCGACATCGAAATTAACGGCAAGACGGAAAGGGTTGAGATGAATAACAATAACGGCGAAATAGTTTTACCGGGCGGTTCCGAATTCAAGATCGATCCGGACGGATGGATTTTGATGGATAAAATTAATTACATAAAATAAAGGTGAGCTATTTTCTCCGGACAACTTTCCCGAACAGCTTCGGTATTCGCAGCTTTGTTTGTTGCCTTTCTCTGGTCGACATCGTTCATCATAATTAAGTGGGGACTGCGGGATATTCCTCCCCTTACCTATGCCGGACTGCGTTACGTTCTCGCATTTTTATGTTTGCTTCCTTTTATGTTTTCTCCAAAAAAAATTACAGAAGTAAAAACAATAACCGCTAAGGATTGGAAAAAATTAGCCGCGCTTGGATTGGTATTTTACACGTTCACACAGGGTACGCAATTTTTAGGATTGTCTCTTTTGCCTTCGGTAACAGTAAGTTTGCTTCTCAACTTTACCCCGTTAATTGTTGCCGTTATGGGAATTTTTATTTTATCGGAAAGACCGACCCGGCTGCAGTGGATTGGAGCCATTTTATTTTTGTTCGGAATATTTTTTTATTTTTTTCCCGTTTCGCTTTCATCCGGCAAAATACTTGGGATAACGGTAATGATAGTTGGTGTGTTTTCTAATTCACTTGCGGCAATACTTGGGCGTAATATTAACAGAGGCGCAAAATATTCTCCGCTTACCATTACGGTTATAAGCATGGGAATCGGCTCGATAATTATTTTGCTGGTAGGATTAATCTTTCAAGGCCTTCCGCCGCTTAGTCTAACAAATATCTTTTATTTGCTTTGGCTGTCAATAATAAACACAGCGCTCGCTTTCACTTTATGGAATTTAACTCTACGTAAGTTAACCGCTATGGAATCGAGCATTATTAACGGAACAATGTTGATCCAAATTGCCCTGCTCGCATGGATATTTTTAGGCGAGACGATTAATTTTAATGAAGGAACCGGTATGATTATAGCGGCTGCCGGTGCCGTTCTTGTTCAGATAAAAAAGAGAAACAGAAATTGAAAAAAATTACCGCCGTTGGAGAAATTCTTTACGATGTTTACCCGGATAAAAAACGATTGGGAGGGGCTCCTTTTAATTTTATTTATCACGTTTGGAAGTTAACCGGCAAAGCGAATTTTATATCAAGCGTGGGCAACGACGAAAACGGCCGCGAAATTTTTGATTATCTCTCGTCAATCGGGTTTGACACGGAATCTATTACTATTGATAAGAAACACGCGACCGGGACTGTGAAAGTAGCTCTGGATGAGAATAAAATTCCTTGTTTCGTAATTTCTCCTGAGAGCAGTTACGATTATATTGAACTAAACGAAAAGACTAAAAATGTTATTGAGCAAGAAACCGATCTTCTCTATTTCGGAACATTAACTACGCGCAATTCCGTTTCACGCAAAACCGTTCTGTCCCTTCTTCAGAATAAAAATCTAAAATTTTTCTGCGACTTAAATCTTCGCCATAACTTTTATTCCAAGGAGTTGGTTGAGACAATGCTGCGTGCAACGCATATAATAAAGCTAAACGATGCAGAATTGTATAAGCTGCAGCAATTTTTCGATCTCGATCAGTCCCGCAGTGCGGCCATCCGGCAATTAATAAATGAGTATGATATAGAAATTGCCGCGCTTACTCTTGGCGAAGACGGCGCGGAAATATACACCGCCGGGGAAACTAATAAATACAAATCGAAACAGACGGAAGTGGCGGACACTCTTGGCGCAGGCGACGCTTACGCCGCAGTTTTTTGCATAGGGTATCTTTACAACTTGCCGCTGAAAAAGATCAACGAGCTTGCCAACGAGTTTGCTTCGGAGATTTGCCGCATCAACGGCGCATTGCCAACAGACGATTCGATTTACAAAACTTATAGATCCATATTCTCGGCGCTGCAATAATTAGAATGTGTTGCAAAAAATTGGCAACGACATTTATGCATCTGTATCCTTAACAATATGACAATTAGTTTTAGCCGCACGAAATGCCGGGAATGCCGATAGAGTTGAAGATCTTGTTTTTAATTCATAGCCGTGTCTTGGAATAAAAGATAAACCCCCGAAGACAGTTCGGGGATTTTCTGTTTGAGGAAATGCAGGAGTTTTTCTAATACTGTTTCTTTGTCGGGGCGGCAGGTTTTGTCGGCTGCAGTTCAACATTAATTGTATCCGGGTACAGACTGTACATCGAACCCGTTATCATGTCGATAACCATTCCGGGTAATATTCCGTTCAAAACGTTGCACCAAAACCAGAACGAGATCTTTCCGGTCATTTGCGTTTCATACAAGTCGTAACCGTCAAGAGTTAATTTTATAACATGGTCGCGTCCTCTTTCAATATTCACTGTTTGAGGCGTAGTACCGAATTTTCGTCCGTCTATCAAAATCTTAGCGTTAGCAGGGGTCGTTTTAATTTCCACTTCCTGCGTGGTGGTATTCATAACCGTTGAGCAAGCCGACAGCATCAAGATTAAAATCGGTACCAAAATCATTTTGAAAATATTTTTCATCGGAAAGAGCCGTTCTTTTAACCTTATTATCGAAAATAGTCCGTTGAATTTAACAATGTTTTTAAGATTAAGCCAAATAGAAGGATTTAAATAAATACGGATTCAACTATGTAGTTTGGAATATTCGTTTTGTAAAAACTTGGTTATTGGTCCGGCGCATCCGTTTCCAACAACGGTTCCGGCTATCTCAATCACCGGCATTACTTCCGAAGTTGTGCTTGCGAGAAAAACTTCTTCGCAGCTATTTATTTCATCAACACGAATTTCCTTTTCGTAACACTGAATTGAAAACTGCCTGCATAGTTCAATAATAATTGCGCGCGTTACACCCGCCAATATATTTGTGTTCAGCGGATGGGTAAACAACAATTTGTCTTTCACAAAAAAAACATTCGTCTGAGTTCCTTCCGTGATAATGCCGCTGCGGTGCCAAATTATTTCAAACAGTTCCTTTGCAGCAGCTCTTTTCTTAGATAGTATGTTTGGAATAAGAGCTATAGTTTTGATATCGCACCGTTGCCAGCGGATATCTTTCTCGAGATCAACCTTTACCCCATTAAGCATATCATTAGTCTTGATCGGGAATTTTTCAACGTAAATAAAAAAAGTCGGCTTTATGTCGTTATCGGGAATATGTCTGCGGGGGAATTGAATGCCGCGAGTAATTTGTAAATACGTTATTGCCGGTTTATCCTTCAATCCGTTTTTGTTTATCAACTCGTACAAAATATTTTCAAGGTTGGATAAGTCAGGCGCCGGAATTTCCATTTCCCTCAAACTGTACTTTAATCTATTTATATGTGCTTCGTACTTGAAAAATTTTTGAGGGTAATAACGTATTACTTCATAGACTCCGTCGCCGAATTGAAATCCGCGGTCGAAGGGCGAGAGTTGTACATTGGAGAGTTCGATAACCTCTCCGTTGTAATATATCAACATGTTTGTGCTGTCTTAATATGTTATAAATGAAAGTCCATTTGGATCGAGGGAATAATAATCCACTCGCCAAAACTTTTCAACGATAATACTTCCTTTAAGATTTTTACGCTTCCTACAAATCTCATCTTATCGTTAAACTCGTAAGTTAAACCGGGGCAAATGCTTAAAAATCCGCATGTTATTTCCGAACGTAAATCAGTCGTAATCACCCTTGTTCCGAAAAGTGTATAATCAATATAATGCTCGCGAGGTTCAAAGTTGAGAAGTTTTTGAGTAAAATAATTTAGAGATAGAAAATAATTAACCGGCTCCTCTTCGTTTGAAGAATTAAGAGTAAAAGAAAAGAACGGATTCAAATTTGTTGTGTTGCCACGATCATGAAACATGAATAAATCCTCAACCGTGTGTCCGTCGGTTGTTGTTTTTGTCTGCACAATTGTTACGGCGTCATAAAAATATTTTTGGAACGACATGCCGACATCAAACCGTGCCGCCGGATTTTTACCCTGGCTGTAAATTCCAATACCGAAATTACCGCCTATTAAATCTCCGTTGCCATAATTGGAATATTGAATTCCGCCGAATACAGCAAAATTATTTGATGCCGCGGCGTCTATATCTACACCGGCGACAACGGCAGGCAACCTCCATTCTAAATTGCTCTCAGGAGTTCTATAATATGTTTTGTCCGGAAGCCCGATTGTGTTTTGATACCTGTCTTCAATGCTGGAATCGATGTACTTTAAAGTGTTAAACATAAATTTAGGCGAGACCGTAATATCTCCCGCTATTTTATTTATAGTCACGTGAGTCGGAGGAAGAGTAATTGGTGCGTCAACTTTTACGTCTCCCAAATATAAAGTCTGCTGAACGGTAGTAGTAGAACAGCCGTAAAACAAAATGCCAATTATCAAAACGCTAAAAATAAATTTACTCATTGCGCCCTCGTAAAAATTTACAAAACTGCTTTTCAACCAACGAATAGTTCCCACCAATTATGTAATTCTTTAGTGTAGCTTCCTCTCATTAACAACAAATGGTTTCCGAGCGGGTTGGTTAACAAATCTTCCGGTTTAGCCGAGCCGTGAAGTTTAACATTTACTTGCGTTCGGCAGAGATTTTCTTCGTTGCCCGATTCCAAAATTTCACCATTCGAGATCCATATTTTCTCCAATCCTTTTCCGCCGAGACGAAGCAATGTTACTTTACCTTTTGAGAACTCTCCCTGTATGCCTACTCCTAAACCGGATTCAAAATGAGAGCGCAGTTTATACGTCTGCACCATATTCAACGGTGTTGTACAATGGGCTAACCAAAGCGAGTTGTTTTGTTCGTTAATCTGCGCGGGATTTGCCATCCAGATTGATTGATCCGTCATTAGATTAGCCCAAATCATTCCGAGCGTTGAAACAAGGTCACCTTCGCAGCCGGCAATTATTCCATCATCATTCAATTTTGCAAGCGCAAAACATCCCGTCGTTTTAAGATCGGTTACAAGATCAAAACATCTTACCGTAACCGCGGATAAATTATATTTCCCGACAAGTTTATTTATTGCCGCATAGACTCTAACGGTTTGTTTAATTTCTTTTTTAGTCGGTTCTTTTGTTTCGGCGGCCCTCATAGTAAACCCGGAAAGACTTTCATCTATTTCTTCATCTTTGACTTCGTCAATAAGAATTTCAAGTTCCTTCATATCGATTGATATAACGTCAGGGCCCCAAACTTTTTTAATTATCGAGGGATCCGGCATACTCGCAACCAGCCAGTCCGATGGTTTTCCGATTAACCCGATTCTTGTTTTTCTCAGCTTATTATAAATTGAAAGATGTTTTATCGCCAGTTCAAGATCTTCTATATAATCTTTGTCTGGTTTCTCGCCAAGGTAGATAATTTTTCCCCTCACATCTTCATTCTTTAATCTGGCAAATATTTCCAACGCTGCCGGCAACGAGTTGTTACCGGAATGCGCGAGCAGATAGAATGGTTTGAAACTATTTTGTTGATCGGCTTTCTTCCACAAATCAAGAATCTTGTTTTCCGTACCACCGTTCATCACAACAATAAATACCGGAAGGACGCTCTCATCGTTAAAATCTTGTATTGCTTCGCCGCCGTAATTTTTTAAAAACGCTTCATACTCATCGATCAGCTTTTTGTTGGAAACTTGATCAAGATCATTGGTAACGCTGATAAATTTGAACCTTGCGTTCAATTGAGAGGTCATGCTGCCTCCTGCGTTTAAGATAAAATGTTCAGATGCCGTAATATTTTTTCAGCTTCAATAACTTCCTGCAGCGGAATCATTAATTTTATTTCGTTGATAATATGCCCGTCGTACTCGCCTGAAGCGTTAAACAATGTATAATCCGATCCGCCGAGATGCAGCGGACTGGCTTTTCTAGAAAATACGAGCGGGTGAAGGTTGGATTGTTCCAGACATGTTTTTAAATATTCAAGTTGAGCGAAATCGGCCGAGCCGTAAATTCTTATCATTCCCTCGTAGATCTCGTATTCGCTGAGCTCGTTGCACAAAAAAATTCTGTCGTTAACAAAAAAACCGCAGTCTTTGCAATACGGCTGGCAGCAAATTACGCACGCGCCTGCTGCACCGGCTTCTTTATGGTTGATGCACTTTGCATCTTCTACAAACAGCGATCCGCACTCAGGACAAAAATCATCGTCGGCATTTACCATGCCCGAACATCGAGAGCATTCCAGTTCATTTTCATTCATAAGATTTTACGGCTCACAATTATCTCATGAATAACATAGATAGATTCTTGCTATAGGGCAATAAAAAAATTATTGGATGGCCAAAAGCTTTTTCTATCCGAGATAATTTCTCTCTTTTAGCCACTCCAACGAATCGCTAATAAACGGCTGTCGCGCTTCAATCATCCAAACCGATTCAGGAGAATATTCTTTTAATAAGTCCAAAACTTCGCCGACATTTATTGTGCCCTCCCAAAGTCCCCAGTGATCGTCAAATATTCCGCCGTTATTGTGAACATGAACATACTTTATTCTGCGCCCCAAAGTTGTAATCCATTCTTTGTGAGTCTTGGATGAATTCGCGTTTACGTGGCCGATATCCAAGCAAGAGCTTACGGCTTCTCTTTGCAGCGACTCATTTATTTTATCGAGCAGTTCTAAAATTGTTGAGGGATCGTCTTCGTAAACATTTTCGATATGTATTTCTATTGAATCATTTTTATCGGAAAGAAAGTTTGTCCAGAATTTCACCGAGTTATTTATCCATTCTTCATGCGGGTAGGTCTTGGGAATAAATCCGGTATGAAGAATAAGATGCTGCACATTAATCACGGCGGCCAGTCGATAAGCTGTATCAAATCTTTGACGCGTGACTTCAGCAATCAATTTATCCCTACTTGCCGGAACCATTTCCGAGAAAGGCCCATGAAATCCTCTCAGCGGAATATTTTTAATCTTTTCGCTAAATTCTTTTGCGAGAAATTGTTTATCGTCTAAAAAATCCGGCGATGTAAATTCCTGTACTTCAATACCTACATTGTACTTTATGGCAATAGGTAAAAGCTCGTCCAGTTTTGCGCAGTCCGAAATTGAAATTTTCACTTAAGAATTGTCTCCAGGCAAATCATAAATCGTAAAATAAATTTAAAGAGAAAGATGCCATTCAACAAGCTCTGCATTTGACTGCGAGATAATAAAAAAGGCCGAACAGAGATAAGAACGGCCTACAAACGCTGGGGCAAAATTTATTATTGCGAATTATTTTTCCGGTGAAATTTTAAGCCGGTTTTGCGAACCAAGTTTTTGCGATGCCTTGTTCATCTCCCGTATTTCGGCAGTACTTGTGGGGTGGCCAATAGCATCAAGGTTTTTGTGAATTGAAAGATATTCCTCCTTCGATACGTTATTATGCCAATGCCCGGTCAGCATTCCAACGCCAGTTATCGAGATAAATATTAGAACAACACCGAAAGCAATTATTTTCTTCGACACTTTATTCCCGCCGAAAACATTCTTTACATCGAGCGTATCGGCAACAGGACAAGCATCAACGCAGCTTAAGCAGCTTGTACATTCGTCGGATTGAACAGTAATTACTTTATCCACTTTTATGAAAGATGGGCATGCTTTTGCGCATAATCCGCAATCGATACAGCTCGTTGGATTTCTTTTAATCTTGTTCGGGCTTAAGAATCCGATTAATCCTAACAACGCGCCATAAGGGCAAAGATACCTGCACCAAAAACTTCTTATAAAAATTGAAAGGATGAATAGCACGCCGATAACAATTAAGCTGAACTTAGAGATGTGAGCAAAGAAGTACCACATTTTAATATCAGCGGAAATATTGTAAGGGCCGCCAAGAAAATAAGCCAGCGAAGTTTCTGTCATTGAAAAAACCGCAAAGACAAAAAATGTAAGCAATAAGTATTTCAACATCCGAAGCGGATAATCAATATACTTATGAAGTTTTATTCTCTTCTTGAAAAGTTTTTTCCAAATTTTTTCCCCAAAATCTCCTACAAGTTCCGAAAGAAAACCAACCGGGCACATCCAGCTGCAAAATGATTTTCCGAACACAAACGACATTCCTACTATCGTAGTAAAAATAAAAAATCCTGCCGGGTGAACATCATGAATGTGGCCGGTGCGGAAAAAGTAAATTACACTCATCATCGCGCTGATCGGAAGAAATCCTTCGGCGCCGGGAGGCCGTTGATGAAAGGCGGTCGCCCCGTTTGATTCTAAATATGTTATGAACTGATAAAACTCTATCCCAATCCAAAGGCATAATAAAACAAAAGCAGATTGTACGGCAAACCTGATTTTCTGGATTGGCTTGTCCGTATTTTTAATATACTTGCGGCTCATTTTAAAATCTTTCTTTTCTTCTACGAGAACGAACTAAACAGCAATTTGCAAATTCTTTTTTATATCGCTATTTTAATATCAGAAAAATAAATCTGATTATCAAGATAAAAAATATGCTTCGAAAAATCATCCGCATCGATGAGGATAAATGCAGTGGCTGCGGAAATTGCATACCGGAATGTCATGAAGGCGCTTTGCAAATTATAGATGGGAAAGCAAGATTAATAAGCGATCTCTTCTGTGATGGACTGGGGGCGTGTTTAGGTCACTGTCCGACCGAGGCTCTAATAATTGAAGAGAGAGAGGCCGAAAAATATGACGAACGAAAAGTGATGGAATATATTGTTCGAGGCGGCACAAATGTTATCAATGCTCATCTAGATCATCTACGGCAACATGGAGAATTGGAATTACTTCGTCAGGCGCTAGAATACTTGCGTGAAAACGGAAGCGATTATACTCCCGTTAATAACGAGTTGTACAATGAAAATGTTCAATGCGGGTGCGCAGGCTCTCGGAAAATTTCAATTGGCGCTGAAGAAAATTCCGCTTACGAAGAAGGAAAAAGAATTTCACACTTACGACAATGGCCTATCCAGTTACATCTTGTTTCTCCTTTAGCGCAGTATTATAGAAATTCGGATTTGCTGCTTGCCGCCGATTGCTGCGGTTTTGCGTGCCCGGATTTTCATAAAGATTTTTTACAAGGAAAATCTCTAGCTATCGCTTGCCCAAAGCTCGATACGAACAAACAATCGTACATTGAAAAAATAATTACCATGATTATAGAATCGCGTATACGATCGATCACGGTTTTGATTATGCAAGTACCCTGCTGTGGCGGATTAGTACAACTGGCTCAGCAATCACTTCTAATTTCCGGCGTCTCAATTCCCGTTAATGTTATCGTAATAAATCACAACGGAGAAATATTGCAATCTGCCCGCGTCAACTAGAACTAAAGATGATTATAATTTCCGCGGCTATCTAAAAGATTAGTAAAATTTTTATTTTGCTCTCGCCAGTTCAAAGCCGGTTTGGTTTATTATCTACTGCAAGTAAAGGAAAGGATTAAATCGGACATCCTCAAAATTTAATTTGACACAACATCCAATTTGATTTATATTATAATCGGATTAAATATTCTTTTTATGTGTGAAGATGTTTTTTTTGAATTAAATCGGATGCTCAATTCCTTTATTTGCGGAAAATAAAATGAAAATTAAAATTAATTTATTAAAGCTCTCGATGATTATTCTTCTTGGAATGTTGCTGGTTAGTTGCGGAGGCGAAAAATCCGATGAGATAATTGGAGAAGAACATGCACAATTAACTGACGCACCTTATGTTCCCCCGCCGATCACAAGAAAGAATGCAACCAAGGTGATTGTTGATCTCGAAGTTAAAGAACTTGTAAAGCGGTTATCCGACAATGTTGAATATGTATTCTGGACTTTCGGCGGGAATGTACCTGGAAAATTTATTCGTGTAAGAGAAGGTGATTTAATTGAATTCCATTTACATAACAATCCAATGAACAAGTTGCCTCATAATATCGACTTGCACGCCGTAACAGGTCCGGGCGGCGGCGCAACCTCATCGTTCACCGCACCGGGTCACACTTCCGTATTTTCTTTCAAGGCGGAAAAGCCCGGATTGTTTGTTTATCACTGCGCAACCGCACCCGTGGGAATGCACATTGCTAACGGTATGTACGGATTAATACTAGTTGAACCGAAGGAAGGCCTTCCTCCTGTTGACCGCGAATATTATGTAATGCAGGGAGAGTTTTATACAGAAGGAAAATACGGTGATCAGGGGCTTCAAACATTCGATATGCAAAAAGCTATTGATGAAAAACCGGAGTATGTTGTATTCAACGGCTCGGTTGGCTCGCTGGTCGGTGATAAAGCTTTGAAAGCAAATGTCGGCGATAGAATCAGATTGTATATTGGCAACGGTGGACCAAACCTGGTTTCTTCATTTCACGTGATAGGTGAAATATTCGACGTGGTTCACCGTGAAGGAAGTATAAATTCAATAGAAAAAGATATTCAAACAACTCTTATACCTTCCGGTGGGGCTTCGTACGTAGAATTTACTGTGGACGTGCCAGGTAACTTTATCATGGTAGATCATTCAATATTCCGGGCATTCAATCAAGGCGCTCTCGGAATGATAACAGTAACCGGACCCGATAACAAATCGATTTACTCCGGAAAGCAAGCGGATGAAATTTATACCGGAGAGAATATTTCTTCCGAAACTGTAAATCCTTTCACGGGAGAATTAAATAAGAACAACGGCAGCGAACAATATGCCTCAAAATTTTCATCCGGCAACACAAAGGTTGATGAGAACTTAATTAAAACGGCAAATGACAACGCTCCGCAAAACAGTTCGCCGGGCAATATGTTTAGTATCGGTCAAAGCCTTTACAGCACAAGTTGTTTCGCTTGTCACCAAGCCGACGGAAACGGCATTCCAAATGTTTTCCCCCCCCTGCTTAATTCCGATTGGCTGAAAAATCACTCGAATGAAGATGCAATTGGAAATGTAGTTCATGGCAAAACCGGTGAATTAAAAGTTAACGGAAAAACATTTAACGGCATTATGCCGCCGCAGACTTTGGATGATGGACAAGTTGCCGCGGTTCTTACTTATGTGTATAAAAAATTTAACGGGAAAGATATTAAAATAACTGCCGATGAAGTGAAAAAGATAAGAGCAATGAAAAAATAAAGATTTGAATCTGAAAGAAAGTACCTCGGAAATGCAAAGATGATGATGGAAAAAATTAAATACGTCGCCGCTTTGATCCTAATATTAAATATAGCCTGTGCTGCCAAAGAAAGAGAAACACGTATACCTAAAGGGATGGTTTTAATATCCGGCGGATTTTATAAACCGCTTTACGGTTCGAAGAATAATTCGTTGGAAGTAAAAGTGGCGCCGTTTTATATTGATAAATACCCCGTTACAAACGAAGAATATCTGGAATTTGTTAAGTCAAACCCGCAATGGCGCAAATCAAAAGTAAAAAAAATATTTGCCGATTCTAACTACCTGAAAAATTGGGAGAGCGATTTGAAATTAGGAAATAAAGCTTTGCCGAATTCTCCCGTTACGGATATTTCCTGGTTTGCGGCAAAAGCGTATTGCGAGTATTACGGAAAGCGGCTCCCAACCGTTGCCGAATGGGAATTGGTAGGAAGCGCAAGCGCCCGCAAAGCGGATGGATATGACGATTCGAATTACGTTGATCAAATACTTGAATGGTATTCGCTTCCCTCACCGGAAATACTGCCGCCGGTAGGACGCAAAGAAAAAAACTTCTGGGGAGTTTACGACATGCACAGTTTGGTATGGGAATGGACTTCGGACTTTTTCAACGCATTGGTAACCGGTGAATCCCGCGGCGACAGCGGGCTTGAAAGAAATTTATTCTGCGGAAGCGGTGCCGTAAGCGCAACCGATTTTAAAAATTATCCGGCCTTTATGCGTTTTGCATTTAGAAGCAGTCTTAAAGCCAATTACACGACGAACAATCTCGGTTTTAGATGCGCAAAAGATTTTTTCAAAGGAGAAAAAAATGAAAAATAAAATTTTAATACCGGTTATAATTATTGCTACCGCCGCCTTTACAATTTTTGTGGGCATGGCATTGAGCAATGTTGTGAATAATAAGAATGCACAGTTAGACGGTGTCGATCAAAAAGAAAAATTATGCTGCGCCGATTTATCGGCTAAACCAGGTAAGGTAAGCGACAATTCGATCTATCAATTGGAATCAAAATGGAAGAACGCAGACAATCAAACGGTATCATTAAAATCTTTAATGGGTAAAAAGGAAATTGTTGCGATGGTTTACACAAACTGCACATATGCTTGTCCCTTGATACTTAATGATATGAAGAAAATAGAATCGCAGGTTAAACAGAACGATGTTAACTATGCTCTTGTTTCAATCGATCCACAAAGAGACACACCTGAAAATCTAAAAAAATTTGCGGAAAGAAATAATTTGGATCCGGACAAATGGCGTTTGCTAACAGGAGATGAAGACGGAATCAGCGAATTAGCCGCCGTGTTTGGATTCAGGTACAAGCAAGATTCCGACGGAAATTTTTCTCATTCTAACATCATAACGGTTCTTAACGAAAACGGCGAGATAGCTTACCAGCATTTCGGGCTTAACCAGGATATAAAGGATGTACTAAACGAAATCAAAACAATGGAGAATAAATAAAATGAGAACTGCAGAAAATTATTCAAACATCTCAGGCGATCTTACAAAGATCAAAATAAAAGAAATTGTAACACAAAATTTTCACGCAGCTCAACTATTCGAGAAATACGGCATAGACTATTGTTGCAACGGCAACCGCCCTTTATTCGAGGTGCTTGAAGAAAAGAAGTTGTCGCCTGAAAAAATCTTGACCCAACTGAATGAATTGAAACAGACAACCTCCGATGATTCCAATCCTTACGGCGAATGGGAGTTAGACTTTTTGGCTCAATACATAGTCAACACTCATCATCGTTATGTTAAAAATGCTATTCCCCAGATCGCCGATCATATAAACAAAATTGTTAACGCTCACGGTAAAAAATATTCTTATCTTTTAGAGATGCATGAAGTATTTGCATTTATTGCCGAGGATTTAACACAGCACATGATGAAGGAAGAAAAAATACTTTTCCCGCTCATAAAATATTTGGTCGAAACAAAAAAATTTAACGAGAAGCCAAAGACGGGCGGATACGGAACCATAAAAGGCCCTATTAATAAAATGGAACAGGAACACGCCGCCGCGGGAAATGCAACTGCAAAAATACGCGAACTCTCAAACGGTTTTAGTCTTCCCCCGGACGCATGTGCAACATTCCGTGTAACGTATCAAGAGCTGGAAGAATTCGAAAAAGATTTGCACAAGCATGTTCACCTGGAAAATAACATTTTATTCCCGCGGGCCATTGAGTTGGAAGAAGAACTTCTTAAATTATAGTGTTAATAATGGTATAAAATGAATTCTAAACCGGCAAAACCTCTTTCCGCAGAAAAATTTTATGATGCAGCCTCGGATTTTTACGAGCAGATGATTGATTTTGAAAAAAATATGGAATTGAGAATCTCGGCTTACAAAAATATTTTTCCGCAAACATGTGTTATCGCCGATCTTGGCTGCGGTATTGGTTTGGATTCGATTGCTCTGGCTAAGAACGGCCATACCGTTACGGCATTTGATGTCTCCTCTCAAATGATAGAAACGGCCAAGCTAAATGCTAAAAAGTACAATACGGAAATTGAATTCAAAATCAATTCCATTAGCGCGCTTCCGAAGAAATACAAAAACAAATTTAATTCCGTTGTTTGTGTCGGCAATACAGTTGCGCATCTTAATGCCTATAACTTGTCATCGGCTTTGGAAAGGATATACGGTTTGTTGATGCCGGGCGGCAAATTGTTTATACACATTCTGAATTACAAAAAAATAATAGCTGAGAACAAAAGAATAAACAACATAGCTAACCGGGAAGGAAAAACAATAATTCGGTTTTATGATTTCTTTAACGACCTTATTCGATTTAACATTTTAACTTTTGATACGGCAAGACCAAAAGATTTTCAATTGATAAGCACTAAACATTTTCCCCACTCGCAAAAGAAGCTTTTAGCGGTTTTGAAGAACGCAGGGTTTTCTAAATTAAAATGTTACGGCAATTTCGCGCTTCAAAAATATTTGAGTTCGGAATCAAAGGATCTATTTATAGAGGCTATTAAATAGAATTATAACGAAGCGATTTTATATGCTGCCTTTTTTTTAAGATGTTCAAGGGTTTCTTCGCTTAGCATTTTAAATGCCTCATTGCGCAGTACGCCCCACTTATCGTGTACCGGGCATGGTGCTTCGGAAGAGCAGCCGGGAAATCCCAGAACGCAAGAATTAAACAATTCCAACCCGTCAATGGCTTGTACAATATCAATTAGTTTAATGTCGCGCGGTTCTTTTGCAAGATAGAATCCGCCGTTCTTCCCTTTTTTCGAGCCGACAATTCCGCTGCTGGTTAAAGTCTGCATTACTTTAGACACAAATTCCTTTGGAACCTTTAATTCTTGAGAAACTTCGAGAGCGTTGAAAATCCTTTTCTCCTTTGTAGAAAGAAAAAGAACCGCTTGCAAACCAAGTTCACATGCTTTCGAAAAAAATACAGTCATTAACCCCTCCGGAATTTCATTCGATTAGTAATCCCTTTTTTTGAGGTGTAAGATAATGTATTAAACAGAAAAAGATTAATTTATTTTAATCTTTCTTTAATAATTCTTTAATCTGTCTCTCCTATGTTTCTCTCGTAGATTTTAATAAAATTCAACAAATTATAAAAAGCCATAGGAGCAACAAATGAAGAAGTTATTAGCAGTAATAGTTTTACTTGCTTTTGTATCCGTTAACGTTTTTGCACAAGCTCAGCCGCAAAAGAAAGCTGCCGAAAAAGCAAAGACAGAAAAAGTAGAAAAGAAAGCAGAAAAGAAAGAAGCAGTTGCTAAAAAAGAAGCTAAAGCTGAAAAGAAAGCAAAAGCTGCAAAAGTAGAGAAAAAAGAAAAAGCTGCTAAAAAAGAGATGAAGATGGAAAAGAAAGAAAAAGCAGCGAAGAAAGAAGCTAAAGCTGAAAAGAAAGCAGAAAAGAAAGAAGCAAAATAATTTACCGGAATCAGTCAGCTCCGGTTTTCTTTTAAAAGGAGAGTTTAACAACTCTCCTTTTTTTTTTATCTTAGAAACATGAGAATACTGGTTGTAGAAGACGAAAAGAAAGTAGCCGCATTTATTAAAAGAGGTCTTGAAGAAGAACTCTTTCAGGTCGATATTGCCGGCAATGGTAAAGAAGGATTAGAAATGACGCTTGCCGATGAATACGATTTAATTATTAGCGATATAATGATGCCCCATATGAACGGTATACAAATGGTAAAGGAATTGAGAAACCAGAATATCGAAACGCCGATTCTTCTTTTAACAATTAAGGACAGCACCAAGGATAAGGTGGATGGCCTGGACAGCGGTGCCGATGATTATCTTACCAAACCGTTTGCGTTTGAAGAGCTCGTTGCCCGCGTTCGCGCCTTACTTCGCAGAAAAGAAACGCAGAAAAGCAATGTGCTCTCCATAGTAGATCTAAAAATGGATCTTGTTACGCACAAAGTAACGCGTGACGATAAAGAAATAATTTTAACTCCGAGAGAATATTCCATACTTGAATATTTGATTCGTAATAAAAACAAGATTGTATCCCGAACCAAATTAATTGAACACGTATATGATTTTCATTTCGACAGCGGGACAAATGTTATAGATGTCTATATTAATAAACTCAGGTCAAAGATCGACCAGGAATTTGACAAGCAGCTTATTAATACCGTCCGCGGAGTCGGCTACATTATAAAAGAATGATTTCAAATGCTTACTAAATACAATCCCTTTTTAAGAACAACGCGGTTTAAAATTACAATTTGGTATTCCTCCCTTTTTTTGATTCTTGAAATTTTGCTTGGCGTTATAATTTACGTCTACCTTTATAAAATCACTCATACAAATCTCGACACAACTTTAAAAGCCCAGGCCAAGGCAATTCTAAGAGTTGTAGAAGAAAAACACGTCGATCTTGATTCTTTTCAACCCGGAGCAGTATATCAAACGGAAGACGAATTGATTTGGGATATTATTTACGATGCAATTGTTTTTAATAGAAGAAACACGTTTATCGAAATAGCTACCCAGAAAAAAATAGTTTTCAAAACGGCTAACCTCGGAAAGTTCGAAATGAAATTTCCAAACAGAAAGGAAAAGGAAGCCGTATTCGATTATACCAACAACGATCTTTCCGAAGACGTGGTGCGGGTTTGCCAGTTGAGGGGAAAGCGCTATGTTGTAATTGTGGCGTACCCCAAGGAATTTATTGCCCAGACTTTGAACAGTCTTAGAAGCATTTACATAAAAATAGCTCCGCTGTTTTTCATTATATCATTAATCGGCGGGGCACTTCTTTCCTCAAAATCTTTATCGAGGATAGACGCCATTATAAAGAAGACCGAAGAAATTACAGCGCAAAATTTGGAAGAAATAATTCCCGGCGGGGAATATATGGACGAGTACGGCCGGTTGGTTAACAAGATGAACGAGATGATCCAGCGAATCAAAAAGTCCGTAGATTACATGAACCAATTCTCGGTTTCGGCCGCACATGAATTGAAAACTCCGCTAACAATTCTACGGGGCGAAATTGAAATTGCATTAAAATCCACAAAGACACCGCCGCAGTATATCGAGGTTTTAAGAAGCAACTACGAAGAGACGATTAGGTTAATCAAAATTGTGGATAATCTCTTTTTCATTTCCAAAAGCGATAACACTTTAATACACATTGAAAAAAAGGAAATGGCTTTAAATTCATTTTTGGCTTCGCTGGTAAACAATATGAATATCCTGGGCAAGGATAAGGAAATGGAAATAATTTTACGGCCCGGACAAGAAATAAAA
The DNA here is from genome assembly GCA_027348115.1 of Ignavibacteriales bacterium. Classification (GTDB taxonomy): domain Bacteria; phylum Bacteroidota; class Ignavibacteria; order Ignavibacteriales; family Melioribacteraceae; genus Fen-1258. The sequence goes on along the minus strand of DAIEQA010000097.1, from coordinate 60,380 downwards.
GCTATGTTGGATCCATCGCTTATAACCCAGGCGCTTTCCAACCTGGTTGATAATGCAATTAAATACGGTTCCGAAAAAACGCCGGTTATTGTTGAAACGGAAATGAACGGAAGCAGCGTAGTAATAAAAGTCTCCAACGAGGGTGAGGGAATTTCCGCTGAAGCTATGACAAAAATATTCGATCGGTTTTATAGGGCAGATACAACACAAACAAGAAATACAGGCGGCGTGGGTTTAGGATTATCTGTTGTTAAATCTATTGCCGCTCTTCACGGAGGCGAAGTTAAAGCTGAATCGATAATTAACGAAAGAACAATTATCTCTTTAATACTTCCCGTTATATAAAAAAAGCGGTATTCTAAAAAAGAATACCGCTGCAGACATTTATAATAATTTTTTATTTGAGACTAAATGCGTACTGAGCAACGATTGCAAACACTCCGTTTGTAATGCTTAAATTACTGCCGGAATTATCAACCGTTGTAAGCCCCAAAGAATATCTTAGTGAAAGATCCATCATGCCTGTTCCGGCAGCAAAAGAAACGCCGCCGCCAAATACTAATCCAATATCAACACTTTTAGTTTGGTTTTTCAAATCTTGATTTCCAGTTTGGCCGCCTGCCTGGGCTTCCACACTTGAAGCAAGATTAATACCCAGCGAAGGACCCGCATAACCATTTAATTTTACCGGGCCGCTAACGCCAAGCGGAACATAGACTTTAAGAAGTACAGGCAGCTCAAGGTAATTCGCAGTATAGGTGTAATTTACACCGTTCGATGAACCGGACGCTCCCTTCATTGTAAAAGCAAGTTCCGGCTGAAGAGCAAACATATTGGCAAATTTATAATTCATTAAACCGCCGATAGCAATGCCGGTCTTTGAGCCGGGATTACCAAGAACGTTTGCATCTTTACCGTTAAAAGTAGCAAAGTTCAAAGCAACCGTTGGACCAAAACTTAAATTGCTTTGTGCTTTTAACAACATTGAGGCGCTTAAGAATAAAATCACAATAACAGATAGTATCCGTCCTTTCATAAGACACTCCTTTATTTGGTGATAGGTTAATGGTTATTTGTGAAAAAATTACTCTTAAAAATTTTATATAATAATTTTATTATACCCATGAAAAATATACTTTAATTCATGAAGTTCAAGAAATTTCGACTCGACGCTTAAAAATAAAAAAATCCTTCGAAAGGATTTTTAGTTTTAATTAAGCGTTGAAATTATGCCGCCGTAACTATTAATCGCAAGTTCCTGAACTTTAACTTTGATTACACCCCTGTTGATCATTCCCAATGCCTGGGCAGTACCTTTAGAAAGATCCAGGTCGCGTCCTTCAATATAAGGACCTCTATCGTTAATTCTAATAATTGCAACCTTACCGTTTCTAAGGTTGGTTACTCTTAAGATTGTTCCAAAAGGTAAAGATTTATGTGCGGCGGTAAGAGCCATTTGATCATAGATTTCTCCATTGGCTGTTACCTTACCATGAAAACGGGGACCATACCAAGATGCTATCATAGTTCCCTTGTCGTTAAAATCGACCGAGGAAAAATTCGGTTTTGCATCTTTGCTTACGGTTATTTTAGTAAAGCCACTATTCTCACCGGCCGATGTGTCGCTTAGATTTATGACACATAGAAGACAAGCGGCTATAAGACTAATGGAAACTATTTTTATCGTACGCAATACTACCTCTTTATTTGTTTAACATACCTTGATTATAGGAGTAAACGGAAAACTTAGGCGGAGCTACAGGTGGCGCTATATTTTTAACCCGGAAAGGAACCGGAAAGTAGTTCGATTTTTATTTTCGCCGGAATAATAGAGGTAACTGGCAAAAATGAAGTTGTCTGAACACTTCCATCCCGATGAAGAAGCAATGGAAGCATAATTTTCTTTTAAATCTTTATGAAATTCATTAATGAACGATGAAGCTACAATGCCGGGTTTCTCATCTGTAAAGTTTAACTCGTGAGTATGACACAAGTTTACCTTCTTCACTAACTGGTCGGCGGCATGTAAGGTCTTTGCTTGCAATCCTCCAAACATGAAAAGGCCGATTACCAGAAAGAACACACCATATTTGATTGTTTTGAATTTCAATTTTCTATTCATTATTCAGATTTAATCTAACTACCGGAGGCAAATTTAGAAATTTTAATAGATACAAAACAACCTTTTGGACTATCTCCAGATATTAGTCCCCTTAAAACAGCCCGATTTCAAAACTTTTTGAGATACATTAACAAAATTTAATTGAACATCTCAGGCTCAAGCGGCAAAAATGCCGGCACACCCGGGACATTTTGAAGCTTCATCATAATTAAAATTTGAACGTTACCGTCTCGTTCGGAGTATCGATGAGCATGAGGCGACCGGATAACGTGGTGTTAAACCAATTTCATGTATTAGAGGATTTTTATAATTTGGCTTATCAAATATTTGCTGGATAATGAAACAGATAACCGCCTTTATTCCATTTTCGAATAGCCCGTCAACCTTAGAAACCGTTGAATTTTTGAAAAGTCGAGGGCCGATAGAGGATATTGTTACATTCTCCAACTCAGCCCGCGGACTTGAAGGAATAAACCATCTCTTGCTGAATAACATCAACTGCTCTTCCTCGATAAAAGAACTATCCGGCAGGGTAAAGACAGATTATATTCTGCTGCAAATTAAACCGTCTCGAATAAGTTTTGGTAATTTTGCAATAGAACGTTTATTATCCGCCGCAAGGCAATCCGGCGCATCCGTAATTTATTCCGATTATTATGAAAATAAAGAGGGCCTGCTTCAACCTCACCCAACAATCGATTATCAGCCGGGCAGCATACGTGACGATTTCGACTTTGGCTCCGTTCTTCTTTTAAGAACTAAGGACTTTATAGACGCGGTAACCGCTTCCACCGAAAATTTTAATTATGCCGGACTATACTATTTGCGGCTAAGAATTTCGGAGACAGGAAGAATTTTACGCCTTCCAGAATTTTTGTACACAGTAGATGACAACAACAACCGAAAATCCGGAGAGAAACAGTTCGATTATGTCAATCCAAGAAATCGTGAAGTGCAAATAGAGATGGAGAAAGCGGCAACAGAACATTTGAAAAGAATAGGAGCTTCCGTCGTCCCTCCGTTCCGGGCAATCGAATTCGAAAGAGATACAAATTTTGAATATGAGGCCTCTATAATTATCCCTGTAAAAAACCGAGCAAAGACAATAAAGGATGCCGCAGAGTCGGCGATAAATCAGAAGACTAATTTTAAGTTCAACGTAATTGTAATTGATAATCATTCTACAGACGGAACAACGGAAATTCTAAATGCCTACACAAGCAGGCATAACAACTTTGTACATCTTATCCCGGGAAGCCGGGATTTGTTAATTGGCGGCTGCTGGAATGAGGGAGTCCACCACAAATTATGCGGCAGATTTGCCGTTCAGCTTGACAGCGACGACATATATAAAGATGAGAGTACTCTTCAAAAAATAGTAGACACGTTTAAAAAAGAAAAATGCGCAATGGTTATCGGGTCTTACACATTAACGGATTTCGGCTTAAATGAAATTCCGCCTGGATTGATTGACCATAAAGAATGGAGCGAGGAGAACGGACCGAATAACGCCCTCCGCATTAACGGTCTGGGAGCGCCACGCGCTTTTTATACTCCGCTTCTAAGAGAAATAAATATTCCGAACGTAAGTTACGGCGAAGATTATTTTTTAGGTCTTACTATTTCCAGGGAGTATAAGATTGGAAGAATTTACGAGTCAATCTACTTCTGCAGGCGATGGGAAGGCAATACTGATGCAGCGCTTAACATTCACAGACTTAACCTAAACAATTCTTATAAAGACAGACTTCGTACGTTCGAGATATTTGCGAGACAAACCGGGAACGCGCTTGACAAAAAATGAAAGCCGCAACGAATTCAATATCGCTCGCTCAAGAAATGGTTAAGCTGCTCGAAGAACAAAAATTAACATGGCCGCTTTTAAGAGATAATTATATAAACCTCGAAAAAGTTAAGACTAAAATTTTCCGCTTTGACGGCTGCGATATTACGGTTCAGTACAATCCGGCAAGAATAGTTTCGTCTTCGGCAGAGGTCTCAAAGCAGGCTATAGAAGCCCGGCCTTGCTTTCTCTGCGAAAGAAATCTTCCGGCAGAACAAAAGATACTCCGGTTCAACTCTTCATTTAATATTCTTTGTAACCCTTATCCAATATTCAACAGGCATTACACAATTACAAAAGACGTACACGAGCTACAATCCATACAGCGGCATTTTTCGGATTTTCTAAAACTTGCCCGCGAGGCAGAAGAAAGCTTTACAATTCTTTACAACGGTCCTAAATGCGGCGCTTCGGCGCCGGACCATCTGCATTTCCAGGCAGCACCGTTTAAGGCGATGCCTATCGAAAACAACTTGCCGGAAATTGCCAACAGATATACAAAAAAATTTTTTAGGTTGAATGAAACCGAATGCCGCCTCATCGATGACTCAATGCGCAAATTTGTGTTTCTTAGTTCTGCTTACCTTGAACCCCTGGTTGCCGAAATAAAAAGGGTTTACGACGCTCTTAAAGATATTACACGCTCATCCGAAGAGCCGATGCTGAATATGATTTCGTCTTTCATTAACGGAAGATGGCAGGTAATAATATTTCCGAGAGGCAAGCACAGGCCGGATCAATATTTTGCCGAGGGCGACGGCCGTTTGCTAATCAGCCCGGCAGTTGTTGATTTAGGCGGATTGCTAATTGTGCCGAGGAAGGAAGATTTCGAAAAAATTTCCGCAGAGATTATTATTGATATTTTCCGGCAGGTATTTATTGACGACAAAACCTTTGAATCGCTTTCTCAAAGAATACTTTCGTAATATTTATAACAAGAAATTATCTCAAAGCACTTTGACGGCAATCACGCTCACGTCGTCTTCAAGTTCGTTTTCCGTAAAAGCAAAAATTTCCTTTTTGATTTGCTCAATCGAATCTTCGCCTGGATTCAGGTTGCCTAAAAATTTTTCAAATTTTTCTGCACGGTAAAATTCCCCGGCTTTATTACGCGCCTCGGTAATGCCGTCGGTGGCTAAAAACAACTCGTCGCCGGAATTTAATTTCATCTCAATATCTTCATACTCGCCGGATTTACTAAACCCAAGAAGCACGCCTTTCGATTCTATTCTCAGGACTTCATTCGATTTATAGATTATAGGCAAATCGCCGGCGCCGGCATATTTGGCAACCATATTTTTTTTATCAAGAATAATTACGGAAAGAGTAATGAATACTTCCGAAATGCGCTCGTCCATATAAACAGATTCGTTTACTTTCTGAAGAATATGGCTCGGCAGGTATTCGTGTGAAGATTCAATGACAAACCTGGCCGCGCTTCTAACATAACCGGCGTAGGCAACCGCAAAATACCACGCGCCCCAGCGTTTGCCCATAACATCGCCTAAAATAATTGCAAGATGATCTTCGTCCATTTTGAAGTAATCTATAAAATCTCCGCCCGGAACATTTTTAAACGGAAGGTGCCAATGCCTAATTAAAAAGCCGTCAAGTTTCGGAAACTCATCGGGAACAACTTTAGCCCCCATACTATCCGCTGCTTTCTGTACTTCATCAACAACTTTTACTCTTTCTTTCTCAAGACTTTTAAGAATTGCCGTCACCTTGGCAATTACTACTTTGGGGCTGGAAGTCTTGATTATATAATCTTCAATCTCAAGATCATATCCCTGTAAAATATCATCTTCTTCACCTTTTGCCGTAAGAAATACAAAAGGAATCTGTTTCAGTTCCGGATTTTCCAAAAGACGTTTTCGAAATTCAAAACCGTCAACTTCCGGCATCATTACATCGCTGATTATAAGGTCCGGGCGAAGTTTTTCGGTCATTTCCAATCCTTCTCTTCCGTTTTTTGCAACCTCGCATTTGAATCCCGCTTTGGTAAGATTAAAGCTGAAGAGTTTTGCAATGTTAAATTCATCTTCGACGAGAAGAATTGTGCCGGTTGTTTTGCCGCTTTTTTCCGTCAATTTATTTCCGGTGATAAATATTTGCCAATAAAGTTGTGATTATGATCGATCAATTTGTAAATGCAAATTAATTATGAAAACTTCTAATTGCGTCTTGCAATTCGCCGTATGACTCGAAAACCCTGAACAGGCGGGTCAGTTCGAACATCGAACGGACAACCGGTTTAAACCCGACCAGTTTCAGATCGCCGCCCATCTTTGCAACTTTTTTAAGAGTGTTAACAATGACACCCAAAAAAGTCGAATCCAAAAACTCGACGGAAGAGAGATCGATAATTACTTTTTTATATCCGTTCGAGATTCGCTCGTTAATATTTTCTTTCAGCTCCTCTGCTTCGCGCAAAGTGGCCCTATCGAGGTTTATAATTTCAACAACTATATCATCGATAATTTCTTCAACAATTTCCATCCTTCCACCTTTTTAATCTGCCTAAAAAATGCAATTAGTTATTCCTTGGGCGATTCTATCTTATAACGTTCCATCAACCTGTAAAGAGTAGCTCTTCCAATTTTAAGTTTGCGGGCGGCTTCAACAATATTTCCTTCCGTGCTTTTAAGCGCGTGACGAATCGCCTCCTCTTTCAATTTTTCAAACGGGATAATCGGGGACTCATCGCCGAAAAATACGCCGTTGCCGGGAAGACTTGTCCCGGCCATATATGAGCTTATATTGGAAGGCAAAATGTCGACATCGACCATTTCTTTATCGGTTAAAATAATACATCGCTCCAGCATATTTTCCAGTTCGCGCACATTGCCCGGCCAGTCGTAATCGTAAATAATTTTGAGCGCCGGTTTGCTTACGCCTTTTATTTTTTTGCCCAGCTTCCGGTTAAAATGCTCGATAAAATGATTTATTAAAACAACAATGTCGCCCTTACGTTCCCTCAGCGGCGGAATATGAATGGGGAACGAACTTAATCTATAATAAAGATCTTCCCTAAATTGTTTATTGTCTACGGCGAGTTTTAAATCCCTGTTTGTTGCGGATATAATCCGCACGTCGGTTTTTATTACTTCGTTGCCGCCGACACGTTCAAATTCTTTTTGCTGAATAGCTCTTAATATTTTTGCTTGAAGCGACATTTCCATTTCGCCAATCTCATCTAGAAATATAGTGCCGCCCTTGGCTAATTCAAATTTGCCGATTTTCCTTTGATGCGCGCCGGTGAACGCGCCTTTTTCATGACCGAACAATTCGCTTTCCAATAATTCACGCGGAATAGAAGCGCAGTTAACAACAACAAACGGGCTGTTTTTCCGGTTGCCGTTAAAATGAATTGCGCGGGCAATCAATTCTTTTCCGGTTCCGCTTTCGCCTTGGATCAAAACGGTGATGTCGTTATCGAGAACTTTGGTTATCATCTTAAACGCGTCCTGCATTTTATTATCTGCGGAGATTATATTATCAAAACTATATTCGCGCTTAAGATTCTCTTTTAGCTTTTCAAGTTCGCGTTCAAGATCATAATTTTTGATTGCATTTCTAACGGCAAATTCAAGACGGTTTTTGTCGATCGGTTTCGGAAAGTAATCGAATGCGCCGAAACGGATTGAATCGAGGGCAACTTCCACGCTTCCCTGGGCAGAAAGCATTATTACCGGCAGCATCGGGTTTCTCTGCTTTATCTTTTGAAGAATTTCATTGCCGTTTATATCCGGCAGCATAATGTCTAACAGCACTAAATCCGGTTCCTCATTTAAGGATTTCAGAAATTCGTCTCCTCGTGTAAAAACCTTTACATCATAATTCCATTGGTTCTTAACCCAATGTATCAGCATTTTCAAAATTGAGTCTTCATCATCAATAATAAATATCTTCTTTTCCAAATTTTCCTCGGCTGTTATTTAGGCACTCTAATTATAAAGGTGGTTCCTTTATTCAATTCGCTCTTAACTCTAATAAATCCTTTGTGGAGATCTATAATTTGTTTTACCGTAACCAGGCCAAAGCCCGTGCCTCCTATTGGCTGTCCGGGTTTTTGAACCTTGCTAAACTTCTGAAATAAATAAGGCAGTTCTTTTTCGGAAATACCTGCGCCGGTATCGCTAACTGCTATTTCAACTTCTTTCCCAAAGTCTTGAACAATCAAATTGATTCTGCCGCCCGCGCCGGTAAACTTAACCGCATTCGAAAGCAGATTCGAAAAAACTTTTACAAGTCTTTCCTTATCCGCATTAATTATTATTTCGTCTTCCGGAAATTCTTTTGAAACTATGATTTCCTTCTCGTTAATTTGCTTTTGAAAAGTTTGCAGAACCAGTTTAAGAATATCAACCAGATTTATATGCGTGCGGTTCAATTCTTCGTCGCCGGATTCCAGCTTTGAAAAATCCAGCAAGTCGTTGATTAATTTAGCCAGCCGTTTTCCCTCGGTAAGAATTATATCTACAAATTCATGAATCGTGTCTTCCGGCAAATCCCTGTCGGAAAGAATTGTTTCGGCAAATCCCACTATCGAAGCAAGAGGAGTTCGTAACTCGTGAGATACATTTGAAATGAATTCGCTTTTAAGCTTATTCAATTCTTCAAGCACGGTTATTTTATGCCTGGCTCTTTCGCGCTCAATGGAAATAATCCTGTTTGCTTCAATCAGCTTGGAATTCAAATCTTTTATTTTCTGTTCGTCGGCTTTGCGGTTGGAAATATTTCTACCGATGCTGAGCATGCCGGAAATTTCTCCGTCCGTTACCATAGGTTTTGCATTTATTTCAAATGTAATTTCCTTTTCGAATCGATCTATGAACACAGTTTCAAAAGTAGTTACATCGGAGGAATTTAAAATTTTCGCGAATGCATCCGCAATTTTAGAAGCTTCGTCCTTAGCCACAAACTCAAGAAAATGTTTGCCGATCATTTCATCAGGTGTAAAGCCGAGCGCGCTTGCCCCATTTTTATTTATGATGCTTATGTAGCCAAAACCGTCGAGTATAAAGATTAAATCGTCCGCGGTATCTACAAGCGCGCGGAATCTTTCCTCGGAACGCTCGAGATTAAGACTTACTTTCTTTTCTTCCGTTATATCCTGTATTTCACCGACGATTCTTATAACATCGTTATTCTTAAAGATAGGAACGCCGGAATGTCTTACCCAATGTTCTTTTCCAAAGCGGTCCTTCATTCTATATTCAATAGTCGATGGCTCGCCACTCTGAATTTTGGAGAGAAAATTTTTGAACGTGATTAAATCGCCGGGATATATCGATCTTAAAATTCGGAATTTATTTTTATAAACATCCTCTGGGGAATATCCGAACAAATTTCTAACGGCATCGGTTATAAAATTATATTCATCGCCTTTGTTGTTGGTTGAATAGAGAACGCTTTGGATGCTGGCAAACGTCTCTTTTAAGCTTTGATCCATGCCGTACTGTCGGGTAACATCACAAAAAAGACTGAGCACTGCCTTTGTGCCGTCGCTCAGTTCGGTTTGAAAAGAGTTTATCTTAAACCATTTTTCATTTTTAGTACGATCCGAGTAACGAAGCTTAAAATCCGTAATGTTACTTTTTTCTTTTGCGGCAATAACAAAGGGAAGGTCGTCAACCCGTAGGCGTTTATTTTGGAAATCGAAAAAATCGGCATTATAAAAAAATTCTTTCGATATGGCGCCGTTTTCAGCATTCAATATTGCCGCCAAGCTGTCATTGGCTAAAACAGTATCAAGTCCGGCAGTACTAAGCAACACCGGCGCGTCCGTATTCATTACCATTCCGCTGTTAAAGGATGCGCTAGCTGCTGCCGCCGGTTTTTTTATATTTGTTTTTTTTGCCTTCACCAAGGATTCAATCTTTTTAGTATCTATTTTGGAATATATTGCGTTTTCCCGTGCAAGCAGCGCTAAAAAATATTCTTTCGCACTGTCTGCGGTTAGTAACTTCTTAAAGAAATATTTAAAACCTTTTTCTTCCCTAAGCTTCCGAAACTCTTTTGTCTTTTTAATCTCGGAAATCGAGAATCCTTTTTTTCTTACAACAATGTTATTGATTGCCGTTAGAGTTTTGTCGTTCTTCCCGATATTGCCGTAACAACTTACAATGGCCGCATTTTTATTTTTAACCGAAAAGATATAACCCGCTTCGCACTTGGCAGAAAGACAAATTTTTTTTAACTCTTTCTCGGTTTCGTTCTTTATCATATTACTCTGTAATATGAATAAATTTTTGTGTTAAGATAAGAAAATCGTGCGAGTAAATATATAGGCGCTTTTGGTCATGCGCCATTACTTGATTAATATTATCGCTAAGCAGATAATGGAAAAATTAAAAGTAAGAGTTTTCGTTGTGATTGTTAACCGGAGCTGCCGGTGTAATTCGGGCAATAAATTATTCGGACTTTTAAATTTATACGCGAAGAGCAAGTTTACAGTATTTCAATGAATGGATTGGTTCGTACAGCAAAATTCAAATCCATTTAATTAAAGAACTTTTGTATTATTGCGCTCGAAATGAAAAACTATTATCGGATCAACCTGTTTGGAACAAATAGATAAAACAAAATTGAAGAAACCCGAGCTGCTGGCGCCCGCAGGAAATTGGAGTATGTTAAACGCCGCAATTAATGCCGGCGCTAATGCCGTTTACTTCGGCGTTAAAAACTTAAATATGCGGGCTGCGGCAAATAATTTTGACATCAAAGATTTACCGGAGATATCTGCGCTGTGCAAATTACATAATGTGCAGACCCACCTAACATTGAACACAATAGTATTTGAGGAAGAATTAGCCGAAGCGGATGCCGTTATACTTGCAGCAAAACAAGCCGGTGTGGATCTAATTATTTGCTGGGATATGGCTATCATAAATAAATGTATCGATCATAAAATGCCGTTCTGCGTCAGTACCCAGGCCTCGTCGTCAAATTCCGAATCGGTTAAAGCGTACGAACGCCTAGGGGCCAAGCGCATTGTACTTGCGAGGGAATGCACTTTAGATAAAATCATAGAGATTAAACGGAAAACCGATATCGAGATAGAAACCTTTATACATGGCGCAATGTGTGTTGCGGTAAGCGGCCGGTGTTTTATGAGTCATGATATCTTCGGAAAGAGCGCCAACAGAGGAGAATGCATTCAGCCATGCCGCAGAGAATACAAAATAATTGATAACGACGAAAAGTACGAACTTGAGCTTGGAGAAGATTACGTTTTATCGCCAAAGGATTTATGCACGATAGAGTTTATAGACAAGTTAATAGAAGCCGGGATAGATGCTTTCAAAATCGAGGGACGAAAAAGAAGTCCGGAATATATTGCCAAAGTAGTATCGGTATACCGCAACGCGATTGACCTTTACTTCGGGGGAAAACTTTCGCAGGAAAAAAAGAGCGAGCTTTATGAGGAATTAAAGAAGGTATATAACCGGGGTTTTTCACGCGGCTTTTATTTCGGGCAGCCTGGCTCCAAAGATTTTACATCAACATACGGCAGTATAGCTTCTACCAGAAAAGTTTATATAGGGAAAGTTCTAAACTATTATAAGCAGAAAAAAATTGTTCACATTAAAATTGAAGCAGATTCTTTAAACGCCGGCGATTCAATTTATATCATCGGCAATACTACGGGTGTAATCGAAATTCAACTTTCAAAATTGGAATTCGACGGGATTGAATATCCAGTGGCCGAAAAAGGAAAGGAAATTACATTCGAGTGCGTCGAGCTTGCCAGGACTAACGATAAAGTATATAAAATTGTTTACCTGGACAATTAATTATTTCCAGGATAGTTTCGGTTTTCCGCCGCCGAAGCTATCGACAGCTTCCTGCAATTGCGGAAATACCTTAAACACTTTGTCCATTCGGGTTAAGACAAAAACCAACGACGGCATTTCTTTATTATAAACTAGTCTCATGTCGCCATTCATGGAATTAACCTTTTTAAGCAATGCAACCATGGCCCCAAGAAAAGTTGAATCTATATATTCGCAAATGCTTAAATCTATCACAAGCTTGCTAATGCCGGATTGAACAATATCACCCACATACTGTTTAAACTGAACCGCCTTTGCCAACGTTGCCCGGTTTAAATAAACATGAACAATTGCAATATCACCTGTTTTCTCTGATTTGAAATCCATACTTATAATTTATTAATGATGATGAATTTTTTTGTGCGTCAATATATAAATTCCAATTCTAATAGGAAACTTAATATCTCACTGTTCAGCTGTGTTCAATCGAGTTAAGTTAAACGGAATTCTATTTTAGCAGTATAAAAATCCTTTAAGAATTTAATTCTGCACAAAGGGAGATTTCGAAATGCGTTTCTTATTATACCAACGGATTTAAAAGTAAGAAGGCGAAGGACTTTATTTAAACTTTTTCCCTTCGCCAATCTTAAGAACGGATATTGTGTGTGTACCCTTCAAGAGCAATTTAAATGCCAAAGCCGTATAAACTGTGATCTGTTTGAAATCGTTTAATATTCGCAGATTCTATAGGAATGCTGGGTGGGAAAGTCTAATTGTAAACCCTTGCGGCGCGCAGATTTTTCGCGGTAGACGAATTAATTACAGGGATTTAATGAAACGGAATCCTAACATTCAATCTGTAGTCACTGTATAAATCCGGTTTAATTTGCAGCATTCCAACCTGTTCCTTAGTGTTGCCGGAATCATCCTCGGTCAAGAAAAGTAGGTCAATCTGGCTGTAAATCCATATCAGCGCATACGAAATGATGAGTGTATTCCTAATTTTATAGGATTGGTTGTACGAATCATATTTTTGACGAATCATTGTTAGATCCGTCTGGTTTAGGTAATCGTTCTCTTTATTCTTTGCATCAACTATATAATAAATCATTGCCGCCAAATTAATTGTGGAGGCAGAGGTTAAAATTATTCCTTTAGGATTTCTATCCAGCTGCAGTTGCCCGATGCCGGGTAAAGCTAAATTTTCGAGAATCAAGTTTTTAGTTTTATCGTTGCCGAATAACTTAAGCGCACGGGTTTGCGAAGTGCTGTCTGTTGCCTCGGCAGGTTCCGGGTTGTTTTTTATGAAATCGTTGCTTACTTCGCCGAATATCAAAATTAATTTGGGAGATATCTGCGCAGGATCGGGTTTATAGTTTCGATTTATTTTCAAAATATTTTCAAAGCTTTTGCGAGTTGAGGCATCGTCGTTCAACGAATAAAAAGCCACGGCACGCATAATATAAATTTCCACTTTCAAAGAATCGGTCAAGTTTCCTTTGAGAAGAAGCTCGTCGGATGACTTAATCATTTTTTCGTATTGAAAGGAGTCGTATTCGTTTTTTACCCTTCCAAAGGTGGCAACCTGGGCAAAATTACAAGTGGTTCCAATCAATAAAAGAAATAATATTATTATGCTTTTCATTACCTAAGCATGACCATTTTTTTTGTTTGAATGTTTCCATCGACGAGCAATCTCAAAAAGTAAATTCCGCTCGGCACTAAATTGTTAAATTTATTTGTGCCGTTCCACTTTATTGAAAATTTTCCTGCTCCATAATCTCCGCGCGCAAGTTGAATGATATGCTGACCCAATACCGAATAAACGTCAAGCGAAATATTTGCCGCTTTGTTTAATCCGAATGTGATTTCGGTTGACGGATTAAACGGGTTAGGAAAATTCTGGTATAATTCGAACGCCGATGGAATTTGAGCGTTATTTTTTACCGAAGTTAAAGAAGTATCTTCAAGCAATTCAACATAAGGAACAACTTTTCCGTCTTTATCCTGTCCGCCGAATACAGCAACCATATTCTTGTAATTAACGGCCATAAAATTTTTCCTGGCATAATTCAATGCCGGTCCCGCACTTACCTTAATGGAATCTCCCGAATTAACTACCACTTGTTCAACCGAAGCCAGGATGCTGTCCTGGCCTTCTTTGTATCCGCCAATTACAAAACCTTTTTTAATTGCGGCATTATATACCGCCGCACCTTCGGCTCTATTTTCGATTAATGTAGTTGACAGCTGCGTTAGTGTTTTAGTTGGAATATTAAACCGGCTGATTGCGCGGCTGATTCCTATTGTTGCCCCGCCGAAAATATAAATGTTGTCTCCAACAATAAACGACATTTGCTGCTTCGGATTCAGATCCGACGTGATTTGATTTGAAGTGAGAACTATTTTATTTGTACCAAGATCATAACCTACTATATACGGCTGTGAAGTTTGAGTAGGCGGGTTTCCTCCTACTATATAAAAAACATTTCCGTTTATAAATCCCGTTGCAAATGATCTGCTGAAATTTCCGTTTGAAGTTAGAGTTGTTGATATGGAATCCAAAGTAGTTGGACTATACGATTCCATTACATTTGTGCTAGAAGATGAATCGCCGACGAATAAAATGTTGCCGTTCCACACATCTGCAACAAATTGGGATCGCGGCCGCAACATATGGCCGACTATTTTCCATGCTTGCAATTGATCCGGCTTGTCTATATCGTATTCCTGGATCCAGTCCACGGATTTTTGAAGTGAGTCAGAAAAGCCGCCGAGAATATAAATTTTCGAACCGTTTGAATTAACATCGTAGGCAACCTGCCCGCCCCAAACAGGGTACGGCATTTGAGAAACAACCACCCATTTGTATTGAGCATCAACACGAATTATACTTAGCAGCAAAAATATTAGAAGTAGCTTTTTCATCATGAAACGCGGATTATCTCTTCTTCAAATTAAAAACAAGCTTAAGCGTGTCTTTCTTCCTTATAATAAAGGAGGTATCTACGCCTGCCCAATACGGATTTTTAATCGATAGCTTTAACAATCCCGGGTTTACACGAATCAAAGAACTGGAACGTTGGTTTTCCGAACGAAGGTTTCCGTTAACGTAAACATCGCCGTACGGATTAACATTGCATCTGATGAAACTGACCGTAGTGTCCAAATCAATTTTAATATTGGAAACGCGGTTGGATTTAATATTAACCGATTGATAAAGCGGCGGATAATCCGGATGAATTAATTTAAGAGTATAATAACCTTCCGGCAGTTTGATCGGATTCTTCAACGGCGTAACGTCAAAGTCTTCGTTGTTTATATATACGTGGGCCCACGGTCTCACCTGAACATCCAAACCTCCGTAACCAAGATTACCCGGCTGCGAATTTGTATTATCGGGCACGTTGTTCTTTACAACCGCAGGAATTTTTTGCGCAGCGGAATCGACCGGCTGCGTTTGCTTTACCTGATTCTGATCAACTGTATTAGGAGTTTCTTTTTGCTGCCCTGCCGAATTACTTTCCGTCTTAGCATTATTTACCTGCTGGGTATTTCCAGGTTGTTCGGGATAAACAATTTTATCTTTCGGAATTTCTTTGCGCGGATAAATAAAAATTCCGATAATTATTAATGCGGCCAGGCCAACCAAGGTCCAAATTATTTTTGTCGATTTTTTTCCCCGGTTTATTCCGCTAATAACCAAGGAGGGCTGCTCAACCGGGATATTTAATTTTTCGAGTATTTCGGCGGCAGTTTCGTATCGCAGGTTTACATTCTTTTTAAGAAGCTTTAACAAAATTTCTTTATAAGGTTCTTTAACATCCGTTAATTTTTCTTCAAGCTCGCTTTCATCGTAGCTGTTGATTTCGTTGAGCGTGAGACTAACATTGTCTTTTAAGAAAGGGTTTTTTCCAGTGAACAGTTCGAACAAAACAACACCGGCGCTAAACAGATCGCTCCGCGGAGTTAACTTAGCGCCGCGCACCTGTTCCGGACTCATGTAGCTCGGCGTTCCAACAATGGAATAAGGATTGGTAACAAAGTTATCTTCGGCGGAGAGTGCTAAACCAAAATCCCCGATTTTCAAATTCAAATTTTTATCTATAAAAATATTTTCCGGTTTTATATCACGGTGAATAATCTGGTTGGCGTGGGCGTAATTTAATCCTCTTAAAAGTTGAACGGTTAGATGTTCTTTTTGTTCCAGCGAAAGATTTTTAGACTTCAATGCGTTACGAAGCGATTCGCCTTCAATATATTCAAACGATATGTAGAAATACTCCCGGCTCATTCCGAAATCGAGCACCTTGATTATATGAGGGTAATCCAGCTTTGCGAGTATTTTTGCCTCACGCTTAAACCGCTCTACAATAGAATGATCCGGAATCTTTTGCGTGTTCAGCACCTTGAGAATAATTTTTTTGCTGAGATAAATATGATTGGCCAAATATACCGCGGCGTGCTCGTCTTTTTTCAAGACTTCGATTATCTGAAATTTTTCAAACAATATTTCCGAGGTAAGCCCGGACATGTTAATGTTCCCCCATCTCTTTTAACTTCAGTTGAATCCATCTTACCGATACATCCAGTGATTTTGCCGTAAGGGTTCTGTTGCCGTTAAACTCCTCCAGGCGTTTCTTCAACAGAAGCATTTCAAATTCTTGCAGCGTTCCCTGAAAATTTTCTACATCTTTTGCATCTTCAAGAATAATATGTTCCGGCATTATTTTGTTTGAGTCGCACAAAATGAGCGCACGATGAACAACATTAATCAACTGTCTAATGTTGCCCGGCCAGTAATAGCTTTCCAATTTTTTAATTGCACCAGCATCGATGGAAATATTATTGCTTCCCATTTTTTTTACGTAATGAGCTGCAAGCAACGGAATGTCTTCCCTCCTTTCGCGCAGCGGCGGAATGCGAATGGGAAATACATTCAACCGGTAGAATAAATCTTCTCGGAATGCTCCTTCTTTGACAAGCGTTTGAAGATCTTTATTAGTAGCGGTTATAATTCTAACGTCAATCTTTTTTACTTTAATGTCGCCCAGTCGAATTATTTCCATGTTTTCGAGCACGCGCAATAATTTTGCTTGAAGCGCCGAGGAGATATCCGCAATTTCATCGAGAAAAAAAGTACCGTTATCCGAAGCTTCGAGCAGACCCTGCTTATCGCTGTTGGCTCCGGTGAACGCTCCTTTCTTATATCCAAAGAGCTCGCTCTCAAGAAGACTGTCGGGTATTGAACCGCAGAACTGGGCAAGAAAAGGTTTATCGCTGCGTTTGCTCAACCGGTGAATTGCTTTTGCCGCCAATTCTTTCCCAGTTCCGCTTTCTCCAATAATTAGCACGGTAGCGTTAGTAAGAGCAACTTTGTGAATTAAATGCACAAGATTTCTCATCGCCAAACTTGTGCCTATCATGTCGGAAATTTCTTCCTTGCCTTCAAGCTGGTTGATAAGGATTCGATTTTCCTTCTCAAGTTCTTCCAGCTTAATAATTCTATCCAACGCAAGAGAAACAAGATTAGAAAAGAAATTTAGGAAGAGAAGATTTTCCTCCGTAAACTCGCGTCTATCAAGCTGGCTATCGGCAACTATAACGCCCCATACCTTTTCGTCCCGAATAATAGGGACACCAATAACAGATTTAATTCTTTGTATCTGTACACTTTCGAACTGCGAAAGGTGCGGGTCGCTCATTACATCGTGATAAAGCAGCGGGCGTTTTTCTTTAATTACTTTTTGAAGAATGCCGGAAGAAAATTGGTGAAGATCGGTTATACTTTCGTTAGAGATTTTACGCGCAGTAATAATAGAAAAATTATCGTTTGCGCCGTCGTACTTAACAAACAAGCCGCGCTCGGCATTAATTATTTTAATGACGATATCGATAGCGTCTTCAATTAAAGAATCCTGGCGCGTAGCCGAATTCAAAATCTCGGTGAACTCGTAAAGAGACTCGAATTCCTCGCGGGAAAGATTTTTTAAGTGATTAATATTTTCCGTAAAAAAATTACTCATGTTTTTTATTGCACCACAAATGTTGCCGGTTTCGAACGACTCCTGTTTTGATAATCATCGATACACCAAATTACCCAATAGTAATTTAGCCCGGATATTAAATTAGTATTTACAACCACCTGAATATCTGCCGAAGATATATTGCTTTTTTGCCATACCAGCTGCTGCAGGGCTCCCACGGTATAAACCTGTACCATGTAAGTGAAATTGAAACCCGGTTGAAATTTTATCCATTTCAAGGTGGGATTCTTTTGATCTGTTTGACCGTTGGCCGGCGAATAAAAATTAACTTGGTCTCTTATAATTCTCTTTAAAAAAGACGAACCGACATTAAAAAATTTTCCCTGGTTGTCCCGGACTATAATGCTGAACATTTTTCCAATTGCATTCTCAATTGATGACAGAAGAGATGATCCTTCATTAATACTCGTCTCGAAATAACCAGTTTCAAAATTATACGCCAACGGAAGTTTCTGAATATTCAAATCGGCACAACTAACATAGACCGAATCCACATCTCCAACATCCTCATCAGATACTTTTGCCTGAACATACAATGTCGCCTTCGTGCTTGTATAATCGTTAACAATGCTCGAATATATTCTCACATCGTTCAGTTTTGGATTAGCATTTAGAGATGCGTCCACCTCGGTATTCTCGCTGTTGTTTGTCCAGCTAACCGCAAGGGTTGAACTGCTGTAACCGTCCGCTTGAAATAAAAGCGAATCCGGATTATGCGGAACATTGTCTATGCGATAGTAACCGTTGGCGCCGGTTTGAACGGCTATTCCGGTGCTCTTCAGTGTAACGCTTGCGCCGGAAATTAAGTTACCGGATCGGGATCTGACATAGCCATAAATGCTTCCGCTTGAAAATTTTAGATATTTGATATCAAGCGTAACAGAAGTTCGTTTATTCCATTGAACCGCAGCGGAATCTTTGACGAAGCCATCTTTTGCATAATAGACAATTCCGTCATTCATCAAAAGCCCGTCGAACTTGAAATATCCGCTGGAGTTAGTAATAGCAAGAATATTTTGATTCTTCCAAATAACCTGAACATTAGACAATGGCTGAGCAGGTGTAGAGCTTGTACAAGCATAACCGTCAAGAATGCCAACGTTTCTATAAAGTTGTTTTACGTTGACTGCAATATTCTTTCTGCTATTCCATTGAACGTACAAGGAATCTGATTGGTAATCATTCTTTTCGAACGTAAGCCAACCGTCTTTTAATTCCAGGTTGGAAAAACTATAGTGGCCGAGAGAATCGGAAATAGCCATTACGTTTTGGTTTTTCCAAATAATACGTACATTTAAAATCGGCTGACTTGATGAATTAGTTACTGATCCGCTCAACCGACCATACTGCGAATCCGAATTAGAGGGGTCAAGAGGATTAAGATGCGGCGCATCGCAGGATAGCGCTAAGACACCTATCAAAAGATATATGATTAACCTACGAAAATTTTTCACGTTCAGAGGATCCTCACGCAAATCACACACACAGAATTGCCTGGATTTTATTAATAATCTTAAAAACCAGCGGGTAATATGCAGATAAAATTCTTAATTATAAACTCAAAAACAAATTACCGCTCATAAATAACTTTGCGCTGCCGGATATTTTGACTCTTTCCCCCAAGTATTCACAAAAAAGTTCGCCGCCGCGCCGGGAGACCTGGAGAGCACGAAAATTTTTCTTACCGAGTTTTTCTGCCCAGTAAGGAATTAAAACCGTGTGCGACGAGCCGGTAACCGGATCTTCATTTATTCCTTCGTTCGGAGCGAACATTCTCGAAACAAAATCGGCATCTTTTCCCTTTGAAGAAATAATAACGCCGTGAGGATAAATTTCTTTAATTAGATCAAAGTTCGGCTGATAATTTTTAATATAATCTTCCGAGTCAAAAACTATCAGCATGTAAAAACCGTTTTGCAGAACTTCGAGCGGTTCTTTATCGAAGCACTTTCTAATCTTATCCGTAATTCCGATTCTATGCGGTTTATTGGTTGGAAAATCCAATGTCAAAAGCTCGCCGTTTTTATCTACAATCAGTTCACCGCTCTTCGACATAAATTTTACGCTTGACGAATTTTTTTCTATAAAATTAAAAATTATATACGCCGAGGCGAGCGTGGCGTGTCCGCACAAAGGAACTTCATTCGCCGGGGTCATCCATCTTATATCGTAATGATCACCGGCTTTTACAAAGAACGCCGTTTCGGATAAATTATTTTCCGCGGCAATATTTTGAAGCGTTTCATCGTCGAGCCAGTTTTCAAGCGGAACAACAGCTGCCGGGTTGCCGCCGAATAATTTTGACGTGAACGCATCGACCTGATAAATCGGCAATGTCACTTCAGTATCTCCTTCCAATCGGTTAGTATCATGTACTTAGTTTCATTCTCTTTCGTCAACTATTAGCTGCAAATAACTGTATGAACAAGTGCAAGAGCACGAGCAAGATTACGACTAAGATTCGTTAAAAAACATTTTCTTGTGCAAAAACGGTGCAAGCGCCACTTTCAATCCCTCAATATATAATTCTTTCCGATTCATAACGCCGTTTGTAAAAAATCCGATTGCGCCGTTTTTTTGTTTTGTGTTTTGCTGATTCATAATTCCGTCCATTACTTCGCCAAGTTCGACTCCGGCTAAAAGTTTTTCCACGACAAAATCCGGAAGTTCAAAATGCGGCGATAAACCAAATCCAATTTTACCTTCAGAATCTATAATACACATACATCCAAATGCGAACCATTTATCAAACTGCCTGGCAATACCACCTTCAATGCCAACAAAGAAATCGGCTTTAAGATTTTGAGAATCGTTCAGTTCTTTGAGCTTCAACGCGCGGTTGCGGGCACCGATAAAAGTTTCATCGTTAACGGGTTGAACTGAAACGCCCGAGTCAACTTCGATGCCTTCTACCGAAACATCTGCAAAATAATTTTTAAGCGCTTCTTGGACGGAAGCAATCTTAACGGGGTTTTTAGAACCGACAAGAATTTTCATTTTACTTTGCACCGAAAAATAATTTAAGAGGCCGCCAAAATCTTTTTGCCCATGCGGCTTCGTTATGGGTCGCGGCTTTATCTATATAGACATAAAAATCTTTATTCTCTTTATAGCCCTTTTGTTTAAGAGCGGTGACCATTGCATCAACTCCTGGCAGAAGGCGCGCATCCAAATCAATTCCGCCGTTATCAATATAGAACATCAAATTTTTCTTTGGCCAGGTATAATTCAAAACATTTTTTACATAATCGATGGTGTCTATTTTAAATGCCGGCGAAAAGCACGCGGCTTTTGAAAATACTTCCGGGTATTCCCACGCGCACATCATAGAAATTAATCCTCCAAGCGACGATCCTGCAACAGCAGTATTATTTCTGCCGGTCAATGTTCGGTATTTTGAATCTATGAAGGGTTTAATCTTCTCCACAATTCCTTTCATATAAAGATGTCCCTTAGGCGTATCGGTGTATTCTGCGCTGCGATCTTCTGTATTATATATTCCAACTATTATTACTGGCTTAATTTTGCCGCGACGTATAAGACTATCCGCGGTTTCGTCGGCACGCCAATCTACAAATCCGGTTGACGTTTTGGGATCAAAAAGATTTTGCCCGTCTTGCATGTAAATAACCGGGTAACGTTTATCGGCATTTTTTTTGTAACCGGGCGGAAACCAGATAATTAAGTTGCGGGGTTTTAGTCCTTCGATCTCAAAATTTTTCACGTATTCAACCTTGCCGGTAATCTGCCCGATGATTTTGAAATTGGATCCGTCGCGCCATTTATTAATTACAACATTTATTGTTGTATCCGCATTAACTTTTAAAATTGAGTTCGACGGAATTGTAGAACTATCCGTCAACGCTTCGAAAAGCCAGTTTCCTTTTGTGAATTTGTACAGCGCCAAAGTATTTTTATCGAGCTGAAATGTTTTCTGCCAAATATTTTTTGAAACTTTATCCAGCGGGGCCTTCGAGGCATTCCAATTTCCAAATTCCGGTATGCTGCCTACTATGAAAACGCCTTCACTATCCGCAACGGAGGATGCGGTTACGCGGAAAGTAACGCTTACCTTGGATTGAGCCGAAATTAATATTGTAAGAAGAAAAAAAATCAACGCGAGCTTTTTCATTTCAAAATTTCCTAAGAGTTTTTCTGCGGTTGAGAATATTTTGGATTAACACGTCGCATATATTTATGCGGTTCCTCCAGCGGTTTAAATCCGAACTGCGAGTACAATCCGTGGGCATCACTAGTTGCCAGCATCCATGCTTTCATGTCTCTTAACTTTGGATGTTCAAGAATACATTTTATAAGCCATTTAGATAAGCCCTGCCCGCGATAGGATTCCACAATGAACACATCGGCAAGATAGCCGAAGTTGATGCAATCCGTAACTACACGCGCAAAACCGATTTGTTCTTTCTTATGATAGACGCCGAAACAGATTGAGCCGCGAATAGCTTTTTGCACTCTTTCAATCTCGATTCCCTTCGACCAATATGCGTTGCTTAAGAAGCCGTGGATTGTTTTCAAATTAAGTTTACGCTTATCCGTGCTTATAAAATATTTTCCTTTTTTGAATTCATTTATCATAATTCTATAATATTATGTTGAAATATTTTTTGAGCATTGCGGCAAATTCTTTTTCACTGCTCACATCAAATTTTGTTTTGGCGCCGTTTTCGGTTATTGTCAGCGACGAATTGCTTAATGTTATTCTTCCGTTCATAGTTGCCAACGTGCACACGTTTCTATTTCGGAAAGTAGAGCTCGACGCGTCTTGTTGATAGTTGCACATCGCGGCATAATCTAAAAAATCTCTCGGCACGGAAGTAAACTTGTATTCGGTCAGCCAATCGTTATCATGTAATTTCTTCAACTCGTAGTTTTCATCCTTGCGATGAAAAAGTTTGTATTCACCGCTAACGTCCTTTGTCCGGCCATCCGGAAAGGGGATTGGACATCGAAACGAATCGCCGAAGCCGACATCGACAAGATAATCTTGGTCAAGATGAACAAGCAGCGTCATGTGGTCGAACTCCGGGCCCAATTCTTTTTTGGAATGGTTATAAACTCTTGCCGAAAGCATATCTACCTTGTAGCCGAGCTGTGTAAGCAGCCAATGAAACAAGCCGTTCAGCTCGTAACAAAACCCTCCTCTCTTTGTAGGAATGATTTTGTCGTATATCCTATTCAAATCCAAAATTATTCTGGCCCGGTCAGGTATGTCAAGATCTTCGAACGGGACAGCCAGAAGATGTTTCATTTGAAGTTCTGCTAAGAACTCCAATGACGGCTTTTTGATTCTATCGATCCCGATTCGCTGCAGGTAAAATTTTAATTCCATAAATACCTTTCAGAATTTTACAGACGGAAATCCCAGAAACTTTCTTATCAATCCGAGCTGACCGACGTGATAAGCTTCATGTTCGCTCAGGAACGAAATCATGTTAAGCGCGGTATTCCCGCCGGGAAATTGAAATTCTATTTTCGATTTTAGCTTGTCAGACGAAATAGTTTCTAACTTCTTCATGAATATTTTATTAAGCACTTTCCATTCCGTTAGAACACGATTCAGCTTTGGATAAATTTTAATATCCTCGATTGAGTTAGCCCAATCTACATATTTGCCGAACGGATTTTTGATTTCCTTATCGAGCTGCTTTAAAATGAAATATCTTGCATCTATAATATGAAGCAGCAGAAACATCATCGAATTTGTTTTCCTGTTGGGCCGTTTAAGCGCGTCGCTGTTTGTAACATTTTTGAAGCTGTTAACTAAAAGTTTAGAGTTAACACTATAAGTTAAAATCGTCGGTGCCAATACAGCATTCATTTTTTCTCCTCGCCGCGCATTAAGGCAACCTCGTAAGGATAGACCTCGACGCTCATAATTTTTGCTTTAACCGCCGGGTCGCTTTCCGCTATTTGCTTTGCCTCATCAAACGAATTTGCCTCGTAAATAACAATACCGAAAGTTTTGTCGTTTTCAACCTGTGTTCTTCCGGCGAGAATAAGATTCCCATCCGCCAGCATTTTTTTCAGACGGGCAAAGTGTTGGCTGACTATTTCACTTTTTTCAGGCGTCCATGCGCTGGAATCGAGCATGGTTTTTTCCAGCCGAAGTAAATACAAGAATTGTTTCTTTGCTGGTTTGTTTTCCTGCTGCGCGCTTAAGCCGCCGAATGAAATAACCATGCAAACAATTATGAGAAATAATTTTTTCATATCTCCTTCCTTAGTTGTTATTTAAATCAAGAAAATAAGCCTGGTCGCATCTTCCGGATAAATGTTCGGGAGAATATTTTTTAAATCCGTATCGTTCATAAAGACTAATTGCTTCTTTAAGAACTGAAGCCGTTTCAAGAATCATCTTCTTATAGCCAAGACCCTTTGCGGTTGAAATCGCATGATCGAGAAGCAGTTTTCCGCGGCCCTTACCTCTTTCGGATTTAAGCAGATACATTTTTCTCAACTCGCAGGTATTGTTGCCCATGTTGAACAATCCTACCGTTGCGATTATTTTTCCTTGTCCATCTTCAAGAACATCGAAGGTTCCGCCGTTTATGAAATAACTCTTTTCGATTTCAAGGAGATCGGAATCCGTTGTTGCAGAATCCGGTTTAAGTCCGTACTCATTAAGTATTTCAAATATCAAACCGGTTATTACGGGTATATCTTTGTTCGTGGCGCGCCTTAACATATTATATTCCATTATACGTTCGATGAATAATTCGTTCTTGATTTCTTATTCCTCTACTTAGTAAATTAAAAAAGATTCTTACCATAACAAAAGAGAACGGGCATGAAAATGACGCGCAAAAGCTTTTTGAAAGCAGGGGCGTTAATGGCGGGAGGAATGTTATTTAGCGGAAGCAGAATGATTGAAGCAATGCAGTCGTTATCGGGTAATTTTAAAATGGTACGGGGTAAAATAGGAATTTATACGGAGCGCGGCGGAACCATCGGCTACTTTGCAGGCAAAGATGCGCTCATTGTAGTTGACACACAATTTCCGGATACCGCAAAGAATTTTCTCCAGGGCATTCGGACAATAACAGATAGAAAAATTGATGTTGTTCTCAATACGCATCACCACGGCGATCATACATCCGGAAATATTTTTTTCAAAGATTATACCTCGATGATTGTAGCTAACGAAAAATGCAAAGAGCTGCAGCAAAAATTTTACGGCAACGATCCCTCCAAACCGCAGGTATATCCCAATTTAACTTTCTCCGATGAATGGACTCTCGATCTTGGCGCCGAGAAAATTTTATCAAGACATATTTGCCCGGCCCATACGGGCGGAGATTCCATCATACATTTTCAAAAAGCAAATGTTGTTCACATGGGCGATCTGGTTTTTAATAAAATCTACCCGTACATCGATTTGCCGGGCGGCTGTTCCTTGAACGGCTGGATTGAATACCTGGAAAAGACGCTGGCGCTCTTTGATAAAGACACGCTTTACATTTTCGGTCATTCACAAACTCAAGATATGTGTTATGGATCAGCGAATGACCTTCTGGCAATGAAAAATTATCTTCTCGCATTGATCGATTTTGTTTCTAAGGAAATTAAAGCTGGTAAGACGAGGGAACAAATTGCGGTTGCAAATGAAATTCCCGACGTTACAGATGTAAAAGAATCGCGGGAGGGTATGAGAAAAATGAATCTTGAAAAAGCTTATAAATATCTAACCGGTAAGTAATTGTTCCCTGTTAGTTTTTGAAACCGAATAAGGCGATTAAGTGTTTCGGGAGAAAAGTAATGAGGTAAATGAATATGAAAGAAATTAAAGTTCTCGGCTTCGCCGGCAGTCTAAGAAAAAATTCTTTTAACAAAGCTTTGATTCATCATGCTGTCCATCTTGCGCCGCCGCATATTAAAATAGAATTTTTTGATTTGGCACCTATTCCCTTTTTTAATGAAGATGTAAGAGTTGAACAAGGCGAACCGGGTCCGGTAAAAATATTCAAAGATAAAATTAGAGAGGCCGATGCTCTACTGATTGCAGTGACCGAATACAATTACTCATTGTCTGGGGTTTTGAAAAATGCTATTGATTGGGCTTCCCGCCCGAATGATACTTCTCCGCTTAACCAAAAACCTTTTGCAATGATGAGTACCGGCGGCGGATTAGGCGGTGCACGCGCACAATATCATCTGCGCCAAATTGCGGTATTCGTAAATATGAATCCTCTTAATAAACCGGAACTGATTATTCCCCGCGCAAATGAAAACTTTGACTCAGCCGGAAATTTGATCGATCCCAAGAACGAAGAAAGGATTAAAAATCTATTGGATGCTTTGTACGAGTGGACACTTAGATTGAAAGAGATCAAATGAAGAAGGTTTTCTTCTTTATATAACTGCCTCCTTATTTCAGCGTTTAAAAAATTTGTTTAAGTCGTCCAACAATTTTTACCTTTACTATTACAATTTAAATATGAGATTTTGGTTGAATTGATTGGCGGTCATTATGAAAAAGCTCCCAACAGTTTTAATTATAACTCTGCTTGGCGCAGTTGTATTAAGTTGCACTATAAACTCCGAAATAACCTTTCCAACTGCGCGATCAATTAGACTCGACCCGGCAGATTCGTCGGTTGTTACTCTTAATTATAACTCAACAATTTGCCTGAACAATAATTTTTTTATCAGCTTTAAAAACGTTGCTTCCGACTCCCGCTGCCCTATCGATGTCATGTGCTTTTGGGCTGGCGATGCAGAAATAGTTTTAAAGCTTCAAAATGGATTTAATGAAAAATTCATTTCCCTTCATTCATATTTATTCCCGCAGGAAGTTGTATTCGAAAATTATTCCATCCGTTTACTCTCGGTCAACCCGCTGCCAAAGTCCGGCGTTGAAATCAAGAAGTATCAATATCAAATTAAATTGATGATTAGAAATACTCTCGGCCGGAACATTCGCCCGGTTATTATAATGGAGCCAAGCGATTCCTGGCTATTAAAGAAAGATGCTCTCGAGGTTAACAATATATCTTTTACCAACAACCTTCTTTACTTTGAAACAAAATACAGCGGCGGCTGCAACGAACACACTATAGAACTATTCGCCAGGAAAGAAAACACCCAATCTTCGCCGCCTCAAATCGTGTTAACACTTTCACATGATGCCAGGGGCGATAATTGTAAAGCAATTATTTCGCGCAAGGTGGTATTCGATTTAATGCCTCTTCAAAAATATTTTGCGATAACGTGTAACTACGGCGGAAAGATTAAAATTGTGATCGTGGGCCCGGATGGAAAAACTATTAACGGTCAGCCGATTGATTTTGATCTGCAATCTTTGTGATCTGAATTTTGGTTTTGATTATTAGCTGCTTACCAAATCATCTTTATAGATCATCCTCATATCAAACGGCGATAAGTCCGAGATTGTATTTCTAATATTCAGTTCTTTGATCAACTCTCGAAGCGTTTTAATTTCCGCCTCAATCAAATGATTTCTATGCTTAAGCATTGCAAGACTTGTAAACGCCACTTTAGAATTATCCATCTCAATATTTAAAATTTGTTTACGAATATTGTAAGCATTGTTTTCAAGGCGTTCCATTTTTTTCTTTAGCTTAATAAGTATCTCTTGCTTGCTTAAATTATGCATCAGTAAAATACCGATATCAAAACTGCTGGTTGCTGCCGAATCTTCCTCAAGAAAGCCAGTAATGGAAGAATGCAATTCGTATTCTCCCGCAGATGTTATCGAGTAAATGGTTTTTTCCGGTAAGTTGCCGGACTTTTCTGTTCTGCCTATTATCAACTCTTTCTTCTTGAGATTATTTATAGTTGCATATACCGTCGAATCCGCCAGAGGAAGCCATTTTTTGGTATTAAGCTCGCTCAACATTTTGGTGATATCGTATGGATTTCGTTCTCTTTCTGAAAGGATACCAAGTATAAGAGTTGCTAACCTTGAAAGCATAATTGTTTTCCCGCTATGTGATTAAAGTAGTATAAATATAGAGGATGGTTGTGCGATTGTCAATTATTTTTCGCTGTGAAGATCGATTCTACGAGCGAGGCGTCCTGAAGCATTCCTTCAAAAGATTCATAAACAAATTTTACATTTTTAGATAACGAGCGATAATTTAACTCCATACTTTCTTTCTTTTTAGGATTAACGACTATAACCTCCATATCAGACTTCATCTGTTTTTTGAACAGCGCTTTAATATGAATATCTGAATTGGAAAGTGAGTAACCAATAAAGACAATCTTTTTCGTTATCCGGATTTCTCTTGCCGCTTCGTTGAGAAGCTGAGTTATGGTAGGATGATGAAGCGTCTTCAGAAATGAGGGCGGCATAATCAGCGTCTGAAAGTCAGTTCCATCGAGCGGGCACACAAATTCATACTCTTGCTTGTCGGGATAAGTATAACCTAAAAATTTTCCTCTTGTCAAATCAATTTTTCTATCCCAAGGAGTTAATAAAATTTGATTGCAGCAATTACAATATTTCCAATTTAGACTGCCGTGCAGCTTAATAATTTTAAACGGTGCTGGGTTTTCGTTACTGTCGATTTCAATCGGCTCGCGGGGATTTATCCAAAAATTAAATTTCTCCAGCTCGGGTAATTTTTCATAATTCATTAACGGAATGCAGTAATCGATATAACCATGGTTCTTAAATAAAAAATCAAACGATTGTTCCAGCAACGTATCATAGTTCAAGGTAATAATGGAAGAATTAGGAACATCTTTTACCAGCGTTGTCCAGAACTGGTTATAGTATTTGCTGCTCTTATCCGTCTCAAGATTCACTAAGTAGTGAATCAATTTTATAAGGTATTCTTTGATATAAGAAATTTTTTCGGTGGGATATTTTGTACTAAGACTTTCGTTGTGCTGCAAAAAATAATCTATAAATCCAAAGACAGCTTCGAGTTCTGGATAAATTCCGTTCTTCTCATCAAATTCAAAATTATCCCTAATAAACTCCACCACCAGATTGCCGATGGAGGAATTTTGTATTTCACTAATATTACCGGATATAATTTGGGGTAGAATATCCCTTTGCAGCGGTACTCCATCCGGCCGCGAAGCGCCGGCTCCTAGAACTACAATCAAATCTCGTTTAGGAGGGTAATAAAGAAATTTTTCCACTTTCACCGACATCCAAATTTGCAAAAATAAAGAGTGACTTTTACAGACCTGTTCTTTTAGATAAAAACAACAACATACTTACTTGTTTAACTCGATAAGAATTAGTTTCTTACCCTTTTCGTTTCTTACATTAGTCGGTTTATAAGATAACTCAAAAATTGTAGATTTTTTAATATAAGCTTTATACTTCAGTTCGGCAGTTTTAAATTCATCCATTAAGTCCCCTCCCTTTACTGCGGCTATAAAAGCTTTCTCTTTTACAAGGGGAAGAGAGTATCGGAAAAGAATTATTAACGGAACCGTAGCTCTGCTTACAACAAGATCAAAATTACCCGAATACTTTTGAATGAATTCGTCGCTTTCAACTCTAGAATTCTCCGCCACTACATTATTAAGCTTAAGCTTATCTATGAAATCCTTTACAGCTTCAATTTTCTTTGATGTAGAATCAACCAGCACTCCTCGCAGAGTTGGTCTGGTAATCGATAATGGAATTCCAGGAAAGCCGCCTCCTGTTCCTACATCTAAAAAGCGAGTAACTTTTGGGGGAATGTATTCGGAAATGTATGATGAGATAAATATGTGGTTCTCAATTATTTTCGCGATATCTCTTCTCGAAATTAAATTGATTTTCGAATTTTTTTGAGCAACCAGTGATGCAAAATTTGCCAGTTTTTCAAGTTGATATTCATCCGGGTTTAGGCTGTTTTCCCAGAAGAGCATCTTTAATTCTCGTAGATACTGTTCCTGAAGGTCCAATAAATTCCTCAAATTAGCTCTTCAAATATACTAATAAAACAGAAATATCAGAAGGTGTGACACCGGAGATGCGAGAGGCCTGCCCAATGGATCGCGGTTTAACTTTGTTAAGTTTTTCTCGCCCCTCGGTCGAAATCGCTTTCAAATTAGTATAATTAAAATTTAATGGAATTAGAGCTTCTTCCAATCTTTCCATTTTATTGATAAGATCGAATTGGCGCTGTATGTAACCATCGTACTTAATTTCTATTTCAACTTGCTCGCGGGTTATTTCATCTTTCGTCAGCATATCAACAATTTCATTGGGCTGATTGATTTTAGGTAAAACATCGCCAAGTTTAATTTCGGGTCTTTTAATTATTTTGTCAATTGTCTCTGCATTAACCAAAGTTGAAGAATTTATCGTATCAAGATAATCGTTTATTTGAGAAGGTGAGATTTTCGTAGTCTGCAAAAATTCCTTCGATTTGGAAATTAATACTTCCCTTTCTTTCATTTCATTGTACATTTCTTTTGATATTAGACCGAACTCGTATCCATACTTTAACAGCCGTCTATCCGCATTATCTTGGCGCAGAATTAATCTGTGCTCTGCCCGGGAAGTAAACATTCGATACGGCTCGTTTGTAGATTTGCCTACAAGGTCATCAATTAAGACTCCGATGTATGCCTCGCTTCTTCGCAATATAAATTCCGGTCTGTTTTGAATTTTCAAAGCTGCATTTATACCTGCGACTATTCCCTGGGCAGCAGCTTCTTCGTAACCGGAGGTTCCGTTAATTTGCCCGGCAAAGTAAAGTCCTTCTATCAATTTAGTTTCAAGCGTAAGATTTACCTGGTAAGGCGGAAAGTAATCATATTCCACGGCATAACCAGGCCGCACCATCTCAACGTTTTCCAGACCTTTAATTTTCCTCAGTGCTTCAAACTGAATTTCTGCCGGCAAAGACGTAGAAAATCCGTTTATGTAAATTAAATCATCATCGAGACCCTCAGGTTCAAGAAAAAGCTGATGTCTTTCTTTATCTGCAAAACGATTTATTTTGTCTTCAATTGAAGGACAATACCTGGGACCGACTCCATGAATTAACCCGGTAAACATCGGCGAACGGTCAAATCCTTTTTCAAGAATTCGATGAACAGTTTTATCCGTGTAAGTAATATAGCAGCTTACCTGCGGAAGATATGGAAATGAATTTTGAGGAGTTCTCAACGAAAATGGTTGAGGCGGAATATCACCGGGTTGCTCATCCAATATCGACCAATTAATTGAATCTTTTCTTAGTCGTGGCGGTGTGCCGGTTTTTAATCTACCAGATTTAAAGCCTAACTCAACCAATGATTCTGTTAATCCAACTGCAGGTTGTTCACCATACCTACCACCCTTAGTTGACTTCAATCCTGTATGCATCAATCCATTTAGAAATGTACCGGAACATACAACTAATGCTTTGCATATGTACTCTTCCCCTACATGAGTTTTTACACCGACAATTTTCCTTCCCTCTTCAATAATCTCAACGATTGAATCCTGAATTATTTCTACATTTTTCGTATTCTGTACAAATCTCACAGCTTCTTGATTATAGAGCTTTCTATCATTCTGACTCCTACCAGCCCATACTGAGGGTCCCTTTGATTTGTTTAGTGTTCTAAATTGAATGCCTGTCCTATCTGCAATTAGTCCCATCGCTCCCCCAAGGACATCAATTTCGTGAACAAGATGACCTTTTGCGCTTCCGCCGATCGCAGGATTACATGACATTCTCCCTATTGCATTAGCATCTAAAGTACATAAACCCACCGAACAACCTAAACCAGCACCTGTCACTGCCGCCTCAATTCCGGCATGACCGCCACCAACAACTATTATGTCAAAATATTTCATATTTCCCTTTCAGTTCCACGTGGAACGGTGGATAAATCTCTCTTAGAAAAAACTTATCTCCTCTCACCAGAAACGAGATCCAAAATCTTGCCGGTTTCACGTGGAACCGGCTACTTTCCTATGCAAAATTTCATAAAGATATTATTCAAAATATCATCAGATGTTACTTTACCAATTATTTCACTTAAAGAATTTTCGGCATTTCGAAGATCCACAGAAATAAACTCGCCACTTAATTTTTCGAAAATAGAATTTTTAGCGCTCACAAGATTATATTTAGCTTTCTTCAATGCATCGAAATGGCGTAAATTAGAAACCACCGCAGTTCTTTCTGTGTAATTATGAGAACCCACCGCCTTCTCCTTTAATTTTTTGAATAAGCTTTCTATCCCCTCGCCGGTTACGGCTGATATTCCAATATCAAACTGGGGATTTTCATCATTCCTTAAATCAATCTTATTTACTATCGAGAGAATTCGATCCGCACTTGTTAGTTCGAGAATTTCATTGTAGAGATCCAAGGAGAAACCAGTAGTCACATCATTCATGAAAAGAACCACATCCGCGGTTTTTATGGCATCTCTGCTTCTATGAACACCTTCTTTTTCTATGGAGTCTTCCGTAATCCGTATACCGGCCGTATCATATAACTTAAACAGTATACCGTCCACTGCAAGTTCTTCCCTTATAATATCACGGGTCGTGCCCGGTATTTCGCTTACAATTGCTCTGGCCTCTTTCAATAAGTAATTTAACAAAGATGATTTTCCAACATTTGGTTTACCAACCAGCGCAACATTTACTCCGTCTTTAATAATTCTTCCGAATGAATAGCTATCCAACAAAATCTCTATTTCATCTATCACATTATCAATACTTTTAAGAACTTCATTTGCAGATACAAATTCAAGATCTTCTTCTGCAAAATCTAATTCCAACTCGATTAACGAAGAAATATTTATTAAGGTTTCCCGCAGCGTATCGACCTTTTTTGAAAGAAGCCCATCGAGCTGATTTCTCGCACCTCTTAATGAAGCTTCCGTACTGGAGTTAATAATATCTGCAACGGCCTCTGCTTGAGCTAAATCCAATCTGCCGTTTAGAAATGCTCTTTTTGTGAACTCCCCTGCTTCAGCTAAACGTACTTCTTCGGATAAGAGCTGTTTAATAATTTTTTCAACAATTAAATTACTCCCGTGAGTGCTGATTTCAATTGAATCTTCCCCGGTATACGAATTTGGCATTTTAAATACCGAGACCAGCACGTCATCGATTAACTCGGAATTATTATCAAAAATTTTCCCGTAATGAATTGTATGTGATGCACATTGCATGAGTCCGATTTTTCCACGAAAAATTTTATCGACTGCTGGAATGGATTGGGGACCGCTTACGCGAATAACTGATATTGCGCCTTTACCGGGTGGAGTTGCAAGTGCAACTATAGTATCTTCGTTTTGCGATAATAACATAATTGTTTTCTAAAAAGGTTGTAAAATTAAAACAAATGAATTGGAGTAACAAACAACAGAACCACGGCATTACGAATAAAAAAAATCATCCTAATTATTTTTATTACGAATTCGTTATATTCTAATTAGTATTATATCGAGAATGAAACTTTTAAAGAATTTTTTTTGTATGAACGATAAATTTGTACTATTAAAAATCGAGTTAAGACTATGGCATTCAATTTTAACAAGTTCACAGTAAAGGCCCAAGAGACTGTTCAAGATGCAATTGAGATAGCACAAAATTATAACAATCAGATCGTTGAACCGGAACACATTCTTGCAGCAATGCTTCAAGACCAATCCAATGTTGTTGTATCGATCATTCAGAAGTCCGGCGGCAATTTAAATCAAATGAAAATTAAAATAGGAGAGTTGCTTGAAAAATTACCAAAAGTAACCGGATCGGGAATTGGCAATCAACAGCTTTCTCTTAACAGTGCTAAAATTTTCGATCAAGCAGTTGAAGAAGCCAAAGCATTAAAAGACGAATATGTTTCTACCGAACATATTCTATTAGCTTTTAGCGATGATAAAGGAGCTACAGGAAAACTTTTAAA
Source organism: Ignavibacteriales bacterium (assembly GCA_027348115.1). Taxonomy (GTDB): domain Bacteria; phylum Bacteroidota; class Ignavibacteria; order Ignavibacteriales; family Melioribacteraceae; genus Fen-1258. The sequence goes on along the minus strand of DAIEQA010000097.1, from coordinate 26,739 downwards.
TGATAACGGCATAAATAAAAATATTATTCTATCAGCTTTAAAAGATATCCGCGGAAATCAAAGAGTCACTTCGCAAAATCCGGAAGACACTTACGAGGCGCTTCAAAAGTACGGAAGAGATTTAAATGATCTGGCGCGCTCGAACAAACTGGATCCGGTAATTGGTAGAGACGAAGAAATCAGAAGAGTGCTTCAGGTTCTTTCACGCAGAACTAAAAATAATCCTGTGTTGATTGGCGAACCGGGCGTTGGTAAAACAGCTATTGCAGAAGGCATTGCACATAGAATTGTTTCCGGGGATGTGCCGGAGACTTTGAAGTCCAAAAGAATTGTCGCGCTTGATATGGGTGCGCTGGTTGCCGGCACCCAATTTAGAGGACAGTTTGAAGAACGGCTGAAAGCGGTTGTGAAAGAAGTTCAGGAATCCGAAGGAGAAATAATTTTATTTATTGACGAACTTCACTTACTTGTTGGTGCTGGTAAAACCGACGGATCGATGGATGCTGCAAATATTTTAAAACCGGCTTTGGCAAGAGGAGAGCTTCACGCCATCGGCGCTACAACTCTTGACGAGTTTAGAAAGTATATCGAAAAAGATGCTGCGCTTGAAAGAAGATTTCAACCTGTTCTTGTTCAAGAACCAAATGAAGAAGATTCGATTTCAATTCTGCGCGGTCTCAAAGAACGATACGAAGTTCATCACGGAGTTAGAATTACAGACGGTGCTATTGTTGCTGCAGTACAACTTTCCAACAGATATATCTCCGATAGATTCCTTCCAGATAAAGCAATTGATCTTATAGACGAAGCCGCCTCAAAATTACGTATAGAAATCGATTCGATGCCGGAAGAGCTTGATAATGTTGAACGAAAAGTTAAACAGCTTGAGATAGAAAGAGAAGCTCTGAAGCGCGAGAAAGATTCGGAATCCGCGACCCGGTTGGATGAACTCAATAAGGAATTGAGCGAACTCAAAGAAGAACGTAATAGATTGAAAAGCCACTGGCAGCTGGAAAAGGAACGAATTCAGAAAATCCGTTTTATGAAAAGTGAAATAGAGAATGCAAAAACGCAGGCCGAAAAATTTGAGCGCGAAGGAAATTTAGGAAAGGTTGCCGAATTGCGTTACGGTCTTATTAACGAGCTTGAGCGGAAAATGAAAAAGGAAAGCGAAGAGCTCGCCTCCATCCAGAAAAATAACAAGATGCTCAAAGAAGAAGTTGACGCAGAAGACATTGCCGAGGTTGTTGCAAAGTGGACCGGCATACCGGTAAGCAGAATGCTTGAAAGCGAAAGACATAAACTTTTAAGACTTGAAGAAGAACTTCACAAAAGAGTAATTGGTCAGGATGATGCGGTTGCTGCGGTTGCAAACGCAATACGAAGATCGAGAGCGGGGTTACAAGACGCTCACCGACCCATCGGTTCATTCATTTTTATCGGAACTACAGGAGTAGGGAAGACGGAACTAGCGCGGGCGCTAGCCGATTTTCTGTTCGACGATGAACACGCTATGATCCGAATAGACATGAGTGAATACATGGAAAAATTTTCTGTCTCGCGTCTGATTGGAGCTCCTCCCGGATATGTAGGTTATGACGAAGGTGGACAACTAACCGAAGCCGTACGCAGAAGGCCGTATTCGGTAGTGCTGCTTGATGAAATCGAAAAGGCTCATCCGGATGTGTTTAATATTTTACTTCAGGTTCTAGACGACGGAAGACTTACGGATAACCAGGGGAGAACTGTTGACTTCAAAAACACAATAATAATTATGACTTCAAATCTCGGTTCACATTTGATCCAGGAAAAACTAACTCAGATCAATGAGGATAATTTCGAAAATGTGATGGGAGAACTTCGTGTATCTTTGAGCGAATTGTTAAGACAGACTATACGACCCGAATTTCTTAACCGCATAGATGAAATAGTTTTCTTCAAACCCTTGCTCATGAACGAACTGAAACAAATCATCGAGATACAACTTCAAAAAGTGGGGCAGATGCTTGCAGAGAAAAATATTACGCTTGAGGTTGAAGAAGATGTGAAAGACTTTCTTCTTCAGCACGGCTACGATATAACATACGGTGCACGTCCTCTAAAAAGAACCGTTCAGCGATATCTTATCAATCCGCTTTCCGCCGAATTATTAATGAGTAAATACGAATCAGGAGATACAATTGTTGTAAGCTACCCGGGAGCCGGTATATTAAAATTTATCAAAAGATAAAGGGGAAACAGAAATGAAATTCGCTAGATGGGTTTTTGTGATCGCCGGTATTTACGGCATAATTATATTAACGCCAATGTACTTCTCCGAATATCAAATTGGAATTACCTTTCCTCCAGCTATAACTCACCCGGAATATTATTACGGTTTTATCGGAACCGCCCTCGTTTGGCAGATATTATTTTTCTTCCTCTCGGTTAACCCGATACGCTACAAGCCAATTATGCTTTTTGCCATCGCAGAAAAATTTGTTTACGGGATAGCTGTTATAATCTTATTCAAGCAGGGAAGACTTGCCGCGATGATGCTTAGCTCCGGAATTATCGATTTGCTGCTTGGTTGTTTATTCATCATCGCATTTTTCAAAACCAAGGAAGAAAAACCGGCTCAAACCGAGGAGCCGAAAGTCCAAACCGAAGAAAATCAACCAACTAAATAAGGTTACCGGATAAGATTTATACCGTTGAAAATTTATTTCAACCAGGCTTTGTTAAAACAGCGATTCACTTCTATAAATAAAATCGTTATCTTGATTTTAGAAAAGTCAAACCGGGTTAGAAATATCGTTTGATAAAATATATTTTCCAAACATCTCACGGGACTCATATGAGATCGGCAAAATTATTTCTATCATTCATTTTAATTTCCATCTTAATTGCCGGATGCGGAACCAGCAGCGATGTGCGTGTCGTCAATTTCACTCCAACGGGCAAGGTCGGACAGCTCACAACTTTCACGGTTGAGTTTTCGGAAAACCTAGCGCCAATTGACAAACAAAACCAATGGCTAAGCGATGAGTTCATCGAATTCGAGCCGAAGATTCCGGGCAAGTTCAAATGGGTTTCCGGCAACACAATGATCTTTTCGCCGGATCAGCCATTGCAACCGATTCAATCATACAAAGCCCGAATAACAAACCGCGTAATGTTCAATTCAAAACTTTCGTACGATTTTGACAAATACGAATTCCAAACTCCGGATTTCGATGCGAGTAAAGCCGAATTCTTTTGGTCGCACGTGCCTAATGAAAAATTTAAGGTTAGTGTAAAAGCTAATTTGCATTTCAACTATCTGGTTAATCCCGGTATGTTGAAAGATTACCTATCCATAGAGCATGACGGCGCTCCGGTTACAAACTTTCAAATTGTTTCCGATAACGCCGCGAATGTAATTGCTATCAATATTGGAGATGTTACCCAAACCGATAAAGATCAAAAATATAAATTAACCGTTAGGAGCGGATTGCTTTCAACTGTAGGCAAAAAACCGCTCGAAGATACGCGGGAATTTGAATACGTTCTACCGCCAATAACAAAACTGGTTATAACCGATGTGGCTTCGGGATTTGACGGACAAATCGGCTGGATTGAAGTTCACACGACTCAAACAGTAGATGAGAAGCAAATCAAAAATTATGTAATGGTTTCCCCGTCTAAGAATTTAAAATTTTATGTTAACGAAAATTCTTTTCGCATTGAGGGCGAGTTCGGAGGATCATCTATTGTAAATCTTAAAATAGCAAAAGGATTGCCGGGCTTGTACGGCGGCGATCTTGAAAACGAGTTTGAGCAGGATGTTTCTTTCGTAAACTTGAATCCTTCAATCAGTTTTGCCGACCGCAAAGGAAAATATCTTATGCTCGGCGGCCAGCGCAATCTACAACTTAATGCAGTTAACGTTCAGGGTGCAGAAATAGAAGTCTCACAAGTTTTCAAAAACAACGTACTTTTCTTTGTAAACCAATACAGCTACATGTATCAATACGGAGACGACGAGTATAACAATTTTTATTTCTACGAAGGGGACATTGACCATTACGGGCGCACTCTTTATAAAGATAATGTGAATCTCGGCGGCGGACAAAACTGGCTGCAAAAGTTTAACGTCAATCTCGATAAAATTTACGAGCAGAAGTTGAAAGGAATTTTCATCGTTCAAGCACGTTCAACTTCGGATAGATGGGTTTCCGCCGCAAAGATGCTATCGCTTTCCGACCTTGGTATTATTGCAAAGAAAGCCGATAACGAAATGATTGCGTTTGTAAACTCAATCGCTACAACCGAACCGGTGAAAGGTGTTGAGATAAATTTAATTTCATCCAACAATCAAACTTTGTTAACCGGTAAAACCGATGGCGACGGAATAATTCGTTTCAGCAATATAAAAGAGAATCTCAAAGGATTTACGCCGCGTGTAATTACCGCAGAGACAGACAATGATTTCAACTACATCGATTTGCTTGAAACCGATGTTGAGACTTCGCGCTTCGATGTCGGCGGTGAAAGATCATCTCAAGAAGGTTATAGAACATTTTTATACGGCGATAGAAATATTTATCGTCCCGGCGAGCGCGTAAACATTACCGGAATTGTACGCGATGATTTTACAAAACCCGTTAAAGATGTTCCGGTTCAAATAAAAATTGTTGCGCCTTCCGGAAAACCTTTTGATGAGCTTAAGAAAAATCTTAACGAGGAAGGTTCTTTCGAAACAACATTCGAAGTTCCCAACTACGCGCAGACCGGCCAATACAGAGCTGAGGTTTATACCGGCGCGGGCAGTTTAATAGGCAGTTATAATTTCAGCGTGGAAGATTTTGTGCCGGATAAAATCCGTTTGAACTTGAAGACCGACAAATCTTCCGCAAAACCCGGCGAGACTGTCAAGATCGGAATTGATGCAGAATATTTATTCGGCGCCAAAGCTTCCGGTCTGCGTTACGAATCCGATATACAATTCCGGCACAGACAATTTTACAGCAAGAAATATCCGTCATATAATTTTGGAAACTCAACGCTTACCAATTCAAATGTTCAAAACGCGTTCGATACAGGAACGCTTAGCGAACAAGGCACCGGCGAGATAACTCACATCATTCCGGCAGATTTAAAATCTTCCGGCATAGCAACAATGTTTGCGTTTGTCAGCGTGTTCGATCCGACAGGACGAACAGTTAACAGGGCGGCAAGCGTTGATGTTTATCCCGAAAAATATTTTATCGGCATTAAATCACCAGGATATTATTTTGGTACGAACGAAAGAAGCAATTTTAATTTTGTAGCGGTTGATAAAGAAGATCATCCCGCTAAGGAATTGAACACGACTGTTAAGCTTGTTCGCTTTGAATGGCAGACAGTTTTGAAGAAAGATAATTCCGGCAGATATTATTACGCCTCGGAAAAGAAAGACGTTCAAGAATGGGAAAAGGATTTTAGTCTTTCCGGCGGAGAAAAATCTTTGCCGGTTATTGTTAGCCGCAGCGGAGAATACGAAATAAGAATTTCGCGAAAGGGAAGCGACTATTATCAATATTATCAATTCTACGCTTACGGCTGGGCTTCAACAACCGCGTCGTCTTTCGAGGTTGATAAAGAAGGACGAATCGAAATTGTTTCCGAAAAACAGACTTATGCACCTGGCGAGAAAGCAAAGATTCTTCTCACCGCGCCGTTCTCCGGCAAAATGCTTGTTACGTTTGAACGAAGCGGCATTTATGAATACAAGTACATCGATGTAAAAGAAAAATCGACTCAGCTCGAAATAGAGCTGAAGAATAATTACATCCCGAATATTTACGTAACCGCGACGCTTTTCAAAAAACACAGCACGGATAACTCCGCGCCGTTCTTAGTTGGTCACGGATTTTTGTCTATCAAGGTTGAACGAAAAGATTATAAACTTCCGGTAAGCATTTCCGCCCCTCAAAAAATAAAACCGAACACGAAGCAGGAAATAACAATTAAAACTATTCCGGAGAAAAATGTTTATGTTACTCTTGCGGCCGTAGATGAAGGGATTCTGCAAATAAAAAATTACATGACTCCCGATCCGTACGGATTTATGTATGCTAAGCGCGCCCTTGAAGTTGATAGTTATGATTTATACAAACTTCTTCTGCCGGAAATTTTGTCTATCAAATCATCAACCGGCGGCGACGAACTCGCGAGACAATTGCAGAAGAGAACCAACCCGATAACTTCAAAACGTTATAACCTAGTTGCTCTATGGAGCGGAATTAGAAAAACCGACGGCAATGGAATTGTGAAGGTGCCCATCTCTATTCCTCAGTTCAACGGCGAGATAAGATTGATGGCTGTTGCATATACCGGTCCGCGCTTCGGTTCTTCCGATGCGAAAATGAAAGTTGCGGATGATTTGATCATTGAGCCGCAGATACCGAGATTCCTCGCGCCAAACGATTCACTTGTTATGCCGGTTACGGTTATCAACACAACAAACAAAAACGGAAATGTTAAGGTAAGCGTGAGAACAGAAGGACCAATGCATGTGGCTTCTTCAAAAAGCCAAAACGTGGACGTTCCGCCGAATTCTTCCAGGCAAGTTAACTTTGCGGTTGCGGCAAATAATAAAACCGGCAGCGGAAAAATAATCATTGAAACTTCCGGGCTGGCTAAAGTAAAGGATGAAACAAACATCAGCGTGCGTCCGGTATCGCCATATATAAACGAAACTTCATCCGGCACAATTTATTCCGGCAGTGAAGTTAAGCTGAACATCGCAGGTAATTTTATAGCCGGAACAAAATCTTCATCAATCACAATCAGCAAATTCCCTGCGCTGCAATTCGCGAAAGTCTTAAAAAACCTTGTCGGTTATCCTTACGGCTGCATCGAGCAGACTGTTTCAAAACTTTTCCCTCAGCTTTACTTTGAAGATCTCGCAAAGTTGGTTGCGCCAGAATACTACAAGACGAACAACCCTATTTATTACGTGAAAGAAGGAATTAAAAAAGTAGAATCGATGCAGCAGTGGAACGGCGCTATGTCTTACTGGCCGGGCGAGCAGGAAACAAATTGGTGGGGAAGTGTTTACGCCGCTCATTTCCTACTCGAATCGAAGAAAGCCGGTTTCGATATTTCCGAAAATGTTCTTTCCAAACTTTTAAATTTCATTTCTACCAAAGCGAGAGAGAAGAGCACCTTCGATTACATCACGTACCGCGGTAATTCCAGAACAGTAACAAAAATTGCCAACAAGGAAATTCTCTATTCGCTTTACGTTCTCGCGCTTGCAGGTAAAGGTGATATCTCAACAATGAATTATTACAAATCGAGACCATACCTTGTATCGGAGGACTGCAAATACTTACTTGCCGGGGCTTATGCATTGATGGGCAAGTGGAGCGACTATTATGAAATTGTTCCGAAGCAGTTCAAACCGGAAGAGGCGGGAAGGGAAAGTGGCGGATCGTTTGATTCGGATATTCGTTCCAATGCAATTATGTTAAATGTTCTTGATGACGTTGAACCGTCAAACAAGCAGATTCCGTTCATCGCGAAATACCTTTCACAAAATATGGATCGCATCTATACCACACAGGAAAGAGCTTTCACTTTTGTAGGGATAGGCAAAGCGGCACGTAAAAATTCTTCATCAAATGTTAAAGTTGATCTATGGTCCAACGGTAAAAAGATCGGTTCATTTGATAACAAAGATTTAAGCTTACAGCTTGATAACAATATTTCCTCGTTAACATTAAAAGCTTACGGTAGCGGGGAAGTTTATTATTTCTTAAGCACCGGCGGCGTTAAAACGGGCAATGTGGATGAAGGCGATTCTCACATGCAGGTAAGAAGAAGATACTACGATTACAGAACCCGCGGCGAAATTTCGTCGGATAATTTTTATCAAGGGCAATTAATTGTTTGCAAGATTTCACTTTCGTCAACCGATGTTTACGCAAAGAATATTGCAATCAGCGATTTGATTCCTTCCGGTTTTGAAATAGAGAACCCGCGTCTTTCAGGTAACTCGCAGCTTCAATGGGAAAATAATCAACCTATGAAGTTGCAGTACATGGACATTCGCGATGATAGGTTAATTCTTTTTACAAGTATCGATCAATTTGGAACAAAGAATTTTTACTACATGCTTCGGGTGGTTAACAAAGGCAAGTTCCAGCTTCCGGTTATCAGCGGTGAAGCAATGTACGATCCTGAGATTCATTCAATTAATGGAAGAGGAGTTGTGAGAGTAGCGCAATAATTTAAACTAGAAAATTGTATAGAATTTCTCCGTGTCTTTGTGCCTCTGTGGTTTATTTTTATTTACCACAGAGACACAGAGAAGGCCCAAGTAATAGAACATTTTCCATAATTTTGCAGCTCAATTTATCAATCGGTTAAAATGCTTCTTCCTTTTTTGATTCTTGTTCGAATTGTTTCCAACCCGTTATCCAATCTTTTCCAAAAAAAATTGGTTTCGGAATCCGCGAGTCCGCTGTTTATAATTTTTATTACTTACGGTTTGCTTTCCATTGCAGCGCTTCCGCTTGTTGTGCCAATAATTTCAGAAAAGCCCCCGTTTGAATTTTTTATGTACATGATTCTTTGCGGTATTTTCACAGTGTGGGGAAACACTCTTCTTGTAAAAGCTCTTGGCTACGGAGATCTGTCATTGCTCGGTCCCATAAATTCCTACAAGCCAATAGTTGGAATGATCGGCGGAATTTTTCTTCTCCAAGAAATCCCCGGCATGGTTGGGCTGCTTGGTGTTCTGTTTATAATTGTAGGAAGTTATTTTATAGCCGACAACACCGGTATTAAAAGCACATCTCATAAAGTAAAATATTTTCTAACGGATAAAGGTATTCAACTTCGCGTTGCGGCTTTGCTTCTTTCCGGAACAGAAGCGGTGTTCATGAAAAAAGCAATGGCTTATTCCTCTCCGCTTTTCTCAATGGCAATGTGGTGTTATATGGGATTTATAATTTCCGGCTTGGTTGTTTTTTTTGCTTATAGCAAACAACTGGCTGACGAATATAAAGTCGTAAGCAAAATAAAATTGAATTATGTATCTTTATTCATCACAACCGGACTGATGCAGTATTCAACATTTTTAATTTTCGACCGCATGCAGGTAAGCTACGCGCTGGCGCTTTTCCAGACTTCAATATTGCTCAGTGTATTCTTTGGCTATAAGTTCTTTAACGAAAAAAATATTAAGAAAAGATTAATCGGCTCATTCTTTATGATAGCCGGATCGGTGATAATAATTATTTTCGGAAAATAAATTTTGGAGATGAATATGTACTACATTTTATTTTATAAAACTGCCGATAACTACATTGAAAAACGAAAATCCTTCAGGGAACTTCATCTTGCTTACGCTACAAAAGCACTTGAGCGAGGCGAGTTAATTCTTGCCGGTGCGTTAGCTGATCCCGCAGACGGTGCGATATTAGTTTTCAAAGGCGAGTCGCCAAAAGCTGCGGAAGATTTTGCGAAGAACGATCCTTATGTTTTAAATGGTGTTATAGTTGAGTGGAATGTTCGTCTCTGGAATGTTGCAATCGGCGGTTAAGCACTAAATGCTGAATGGGACAAAAGAAGGAAAAGTTGTTTGGTTAAACTGAGCACATATTCCCTTATATCTCCTTGCGGAATGAACTGCGGTGCATGTCTTGCATAGTTAAGAACTAAAAACAAATGCCCGGGCTGCCGCAAAATTGTAAACGATGCTTCCGTTTCTCGTTCGAGATGCAAAATTAAAAATTGCGAACAGTTGCAGAACAACAATTCCAAGTTCTGCTTTGACTGTGATGAATACCCGTGCAAACGATTGAAGAGTCTTGACAACCGCTATCGAACAAAATATCATATGAGCATGATAGAGAATCTTAATAATATAAAACACTTTGGAATTCGAAAGTTCGTAAATAATGAAAATGCAAAGCACGCATGCCCAACATGCGGGGGAATGATCTGCGTTCACAACGGACTTTGTGTTAACTGCGATACAGATAAAAAGTTTGTTGTTCGCGCTTACTAAAAAATTATTTAAATCTTCAATTCTATTCCAATCGGGCAATGGTCCGAACCCATCACATCCGCAAGCACAAAGGCATTTGTAACATTCTTCTTTAAATTTTCGCTCACGTAAAAATAGTCGATCCTCCAGCCCACGTTCCTATCACGTGCGCGGGTGAATTGGTCCCACCAGGTGTAAATCTGTCCTTCATCCGTGAACATGCGAAGCGTATCTAAATAACCATCGGCCAAGAAGCGGTCAATCCATGCGCGCTCTTCCGGTAAGAAGCCGGAAATTTTCTCGTTCTCTTTCGGTCGCGCCAAATCAATTTCCTTGTGAGCCGTGTTAACATCGCCGCATATCACAAGCTTCTTTCCCTCGGCTTTCAATTTATTTGCGTAATCTTGAAACGCGTCGTAGAAACCCATTTTATAATTCAACCGCTCCTGCGACTGCTTCCCGTTCGGGTAATAAATATTAATCAAGGTGAACGGCTTATACTCGGCAATTAAAATTCTTCCTTCGTTATCATACTTTTCAATTCCGAACCCGCGCTCTACACATAACGGTTTCTCTTTTGTATAGATTGCTGTTCCGCTGTAACCTTTTTTAATTCCCTGGCAGAAATACGAATGATATCCCGGAACATTTATCAGCTCATCCGGTAACTGCTCTTCCCAAGCTTTTGTTTCCTGAATGCAAAGCACCTCCGGATTCGCTTCCTTGAACCAATCAAGAAAACCTTTTTTAAGAACGGCGCGTATTCCGTTTACATTCCACGACATGAGTTTTAGATTTTTCATAATTATCTTTCTTGAAAGTCTTCCATAAAAAATATGAATTAATAGAATTGAATGCCGTCGCATAGCGTTCTTTTCCAAAAATAATTTTAAATTGCGGATAAGATCATCTTCGTTTATAAAATTTTATTTTGCATGGGATAAATTCTAAAAGGAAAAAATATGCTTTCAACAAAAGGATACGCCGCACACAATTCATCTTCCGCACTAACGCCGTGGAATTTCGAAAGAAGGGAACCAGGTCCCCACGACGTACATATTGAAATTTTGTACTGCGGAGTCTGTCATTCCGATATTCATCAAGTGCGCGACGAGTGGGGAGGATCAATTTACCCTATGGTGCCCGGCCACGAAATTGTGGGCCGCGTTGTCAACGTGGGCGCTCATGTAAAAAATTTTAAGAAGGGCGATCTTGCCGGAGTCGGTTGCATGGTTGATTCTTGCCGCGAATGCAATAACTGCGAGGACGGCCTGGAACAGTACTGCAGTAATGGCACCGTATTTACATATAATTCTTACGAGAGGGATGGAAAAACTCCTACCTACGGCGGATATTCAAATCAAATTGTAACCGATGAAAAATTTGTTCTTCACATTTCGGAAAAGCTGCCGCTGGAAAATGTAGCGCCGCTTCTTTGCGCGGGCATTACAACATATTCTCCGCTTCGCCATTGGAAAATTTCCAAAGATCATAAAGTAGGCGTGTTGGGTTTGGGCGGATTGGGACACATGGCTGTTAAGTTTGCCACATCGTTCGGCGCGGAAGTTACGATGCTCAGCACATCTCAATCCAAAGAAGCCGACGCTAAAAGATTGGGCGCTCACAAGTTCGTTTTTACAAAAGACGCAAAGCAGGTAAAATCCGTACACAATTATTTTGATTTTATTATCGATACCGTTTCTGCCCAGCACGATTACAACGTGTATTTAAACATGCTTAACACCAACGGAACAATGATATGCGTCGGTATTCCTCCAACGCCGGTAAGCATGCTCGGCTTCCATTTGCTCGGAAATAGAAGAAGCATCGCCGGCTCAATGATCGGCGGAATTCCCGAGACGCAGGAAATGCTTGATTACTGCGCCGAACACGGAATAACTTCCGATGTTGAAATGATTCCTATCAATCAAATAAATGAAGCTTACGAAAGAATGTTAAGGGGAGATGTTCGTTACCGTTTCGTAATAGATATGTCAACACTTTAAAGTTCGAGGAATAAAATGAACTATCGTGAACTCGGAAAAACCGGCTGGAAAGTTTCTTCGATTAGTTTCGGCGCATGGGCAATTGGAAGCGCGTGGGGAACGGTTGATGACAAAGATTCGCTTGCCGCGCTTCATAGAGCGCTTGATTTGGGAGTAAATTTTTTTGATACTGCCGATGTTTACGGCGACGGAAGAAGTGAATCCCTTCTTGCCGAATTAAAACATGAACGTAAGGAAAATTTTTACATAGCTACTAAGGCGGGAAGAGGGCTGAATCCTCACACGGCTTCCGGTTACAACAAAAAAAATATTACAGCGTTTGTTGAAAGAAACTTGAAAAACTTAAACACCGAAGCGATCGATCTTCTACAGCTTCATTGCCCGCCAACCGAGGTTTACTACATGCCGGAAACATTCGGCGCGCTGGATGATCTTGTTAAAGAAGGCAAACTCCGCTTCTACGGCGTTAGCGTTGAAAAAGTTGAAGAAGCTCTTAAAGCAATTGAGTACCCCGGCGTACAAACCGTTCAGATCATATACAATATTTTCCGTCAAAGACCGGCTGAATTATTTTTTCATGAAGCCGTTAAAAAGAAAGTCGGCATACTTGCTCGGCTTCCGCTTTCATCCGGCATGCTCACCGGTAAGATGACAAAAAAATCATTATTCGAAGAAGATGATCACCGCAAGTTCAACCGTCACGGAGAAGCTTTTGATAGAGGAGAAACTTTTTCCGGTGTGGATTATGATTTAAGTCTTGAAGTTGTTGAAGAGTTAAAACCTCTTGTGCCCGAGGGAATGAGCATGACGCAGTTTGCGCTAAGATGGATATTGATGAATCCGGCGGTAACCTGTGCAATACCGGGAGCGAGAAATCCTAAACAGGCGGAAGAAAATTTTTCTGCGGCTGATCTTCCCGAAATACCGGAATCAATAATGAAAAAGATTGAGAAAATTTATAATGTCAAGATTAGCCCGGTAGTTCATCATTACTGGTAAGAGATGTATAAACTGAAATTAATATTTGAAGAAGTAATTTCTCTTTTCAGATCCAAAGCGGTGATAATTCTTGCCGCTTTTTTATTTACCGTTGTTATCCTCGATTTACTTTTTCCGCTTCCGCAGCTAAAGCCGTATTCAAAAGTAGTTTATGCTAAAGATGGCTCGCTGCTTTCGGCATATTTATCACAAGACGATAAATGGCGTATGCGGACGCGGCTGGATGAAGTTTCCCCGGATTTACAAAAAGCCATTCTCGAAAAAGAAGATTCGTGGTTCTACTGGCATTTCGGAGTGAATCCTATTGCGGTTGCGCGCGCCATGTTTCAAAATATTTTCAGCGGCAAAAGGGTTTCCGGTGCGTCAACAATAACAATGCAGGTTGCGCGAATGCTTGAACCGGCGCCGCGTACATATTTCAATAAATTTTTAGATATGCTTCGCGCATTTCAGCTTGAGCTTCATTTTAGCAAAGATGAAATTTTGGAAATGTATCTCAGCCATCTTCCTTACGGCGGAAATATAGAGGGCGTTAAATCGGCATCGTACATTTATTTTAATCGTCCGCCGAACAAGCTGAGTTTATCGCAGGCAATTACTCTTGCGGTTATTCCAAACGATCCGAACGATTTACGCCTTGATAAAGGATCGGCTACCGTTGAAAAAGAAAGAAACAGATGGATTAAGAATTTCGCCAGACGAAATATTTTTCCGCATAAAGATCTTCAAGACGCTTTGGATGAACCTCTGCAGGTTAACCGCTATCAAATAAAAAACGAGGCGCATCATTTTTGCCAGTTTGTTTGTCAAAAATTTTCTAAAGACGAAATTTTTTCTTCGCTCGATCCGTCGATACAAAAAACATCCGAAAAAATTTTGGCAAGCTATGTTAACCGTGTAAAATCGCAACAAGTAAGCAACGGTTCGGTTATTATTATTGATAACAAAACAAATTCGGTGGCTGGTTATTGCGGTTCGGCAGATTTTAACGATGCCGCGTCTTCCGGCCAGGTTAACGGCATAAACGCTTTGCGCTCTCCCGGTTCAACATTAAAACCGATTCTATACACGCTCGCATTCGATCTGGGCGAGCTGACTCCAAAGATGAAACTGCTGGATATTCCAACCGATTTCGGCGGGTACGAACCGGAAAATTACGATTTGAAATTTAACGGACCCGTTACGGCAGAGTATGCGCTTGTTAACTCTCTCAACATTCCGGCAATTCGTCTTCTTCAAAAAGTCGGAATGGATAAATTTGTTCCGACACTTGAGAAGGGCGGATTTACAGACATAGCTCGTGATAAAAAATCTCTTGGACTTTCAATGATAATCGGCGGCTGCGGCGTTCGGCTTGGACAGCTGGCAGAATTTTATACCGTATTTTCTCAGCAAGGAAATTTATATCCGTTAAACTACCTGAAAATCAATCATCTTGATAAATCTTGGGGTATAAATATTTTTTCACCGGAAGCGGTTTATATGACCGGCAAAATTCTTACATCGCATGAAAGGCCGGATTACCCCGCAGAGTTTTTGTTTTCAACCGAGCACCCGATCATTGCATGGAAGACCGGAACATCGTTCGGTAAGCGGGACGCGTGGGCAATAGGGTTTAACCCGGATTATACAATCGGAGTATGGATGGGAAACTTCGACGGCAAAGGCGCACCCGGACTTTCCGGTGCAGAGATGGCTGTGCCGCTTCTATTTGAACTGTTCAACGCCATGGATTACAAACCAAAAAAATTATGGTTCAACGAACCAGCACATTTATACAAACGCGAAGTCTGCGCCGAAACCGGTTTGCTGCCTTCTGATAATTGTTCCGAAACCACAACGGATTACTATATCGAAAACGTTTCGCCTAACACCAAATGCAATCTATACAAAACGTTATATGTGAATGAGGACGAGACAATTCAGTATTGCCCGGAATGTCTTCCCAAAGAAGGTTATAAAAAAGTTGCTTACCCGTTTTACGATTCCGAATTGCTGCTTTGGTTCGCAAAGAATAAAATTGCCGTTAAGCGACCCCCGCCGCACAACCCGCTTTGCCAAACAATCCGTTCCGGCGACGGCCCAAAAATTCTTTCTCCTTCGGCGGATTACGAATACTTCATAGAGGAGGGGTCGAAACAGCTAATGTTGCTTCAAGCCGCTTCCGATCCTACCGTTAAAACTCTCTATTGGTACATAAATGATTCGTTCTACAAAAAATCCAAACCCGGCGAAAGGATTTTTTTCAAACCGGGGAAGGGAGCTATAAAAATTACATGTCTTGACGACGAGGGAAGAAAAAGTTCGATTCAAACAAAAATAATTTTCTATTGATGCGTCTAAATCTCCAAATCATTTTTATAGAATATTAATTCAGGGAATTTGATTAGCTGTTTGCTGTTATATTAGTTTATTATTGTCGATCATAATTTTTAAAAACATGAAAGAAGTTTTCGAAACAATTTTTCTGCTGGCAAGCGTACAGGGCATTCTACTGTCTTTAATGATTTTTTTCAGGAAAGAAAATCATTCGGCAAACATTTTTCTTTCGCTGGGAATTCTGGCTCTGTCTTCGGAATTATTCACGGTTGTTTATTATTCGAAAGGATGGTATCAAACTAATCCGTGGTTTATGGGCGCAACTTATCCCGTGGCGTATTTGTACGGACCGATATTTTATTTATACACAAAACTATTAACAAAAAAGATCGACCGTGTAAAGCCGGTCAACCTTCTGCACTTTGTTCCTTTTATCACGGGATATTTGATTACTCTGCCGATATACTTTATGCCTATTCCGGAAAGGATTAAGTATGTTAAAGAGAAGATGATTCCGAATCAAGGTCCGGCGATTTATGAGATATATGAAAAATTAATTTCCGTCCAGGGAATTGTTTACACGGTGTTAACAATTTTATTGGTGCTTGAGTATAATCGAAAAATAAAAGAACGGTTTTCGAATATTGAAAAGATAAATCTCGACTGGTTAAAATATTTGACTGCCGGCATGATTGTTTGCTGGTCGTTCTCCAGCGCCGCGCAACTGGTTGATCTTTTCACCCCGGGCGGTTCCGGCTTTGGAATTGCTTTGCATGTTTCAATCTCCATTTTGATTTATTCAATTGGATATCTTGGATTAAAGCAGCCGGAAATTTTTATACAGCACTATGATGATTTTGACGGAGAAGTCTCTACTGAAAAATATAAGAAGAGCGGATTAGACGACAACTCTGCCAGCGAGATCAAAAACAAACTTCTTGGTTTAATGGAAAAAGAAAAGCCGTATCTCAACAGCGAATTGACGCTTAACGGTCTATCGGAATTAATGAAGGTTACAAGTCACAACTTATCGGAAGTGATTAACTCGAAGCTCGGCAAAACATATTATGATTTTATTAACGAATACAGGGTGGAGGAGTTCAAGAAAAAACTTGAAGACCCCTCCAGCATGAATTACAATTTAGTTTCAATTGCTTTCGAATCGGGTTTCAATTCCAAGACTTCGTTCAATACAATTTTTAAACGAATCACCGGGCAAACGCCATCCGAATACAGGAAGTCGCTCTCTAAACCAGATAACTAAGCGCAATCCAAAGCGCTAAGATCAAAATCACCGATGCGCTTATTATCATTGCAATTTTTTCTTTCGTCATTTCAAAACTCGTATTCTATTCCAAAGACGGGAAGTATGCCCCACATTTTTTCAGCTTCAACCTTGTTGTCGATTTCATTCCAGGTATAAGCGGCCACATTTCCTCTAGCGTACGCATTCCAAACACTGAGATAAACTATAAGCGATGAAGATTCAAAATTGAAGCGGCGGTCTGCGCGAATGTTCAGCGAATGAAAATCCGGAAGCCGCACGCTGTTTACTTTCGATTCATCGTACACTCCTTTAAACGCTTTACGAGACGCTTCTTCGTCGAACGGAGTGTACGGCGCCCCGCCGGCATAAAGCCATCTTAAACTGAATTCCCATTTTTCGTCTGGCTTGTAGCCGCCTTCGATTGCAAATGTAAATCTGTTGTCGTAAACACGGTCGTACCATTTGTTATCCAGGCCTTTGTATTTTGCTTTTGAGTACGATACGGCAGCGAGTCCGTAAAAATCTTTTGCAAGTTTTTTCTGGATGGTCAATTCAATTCCCTTGCTGTTTGCCTCTCCCGCGCTGATTAATGATTGATGAGTCAAGAAAAGATTTTCGACAACCGCTTGATCGAACACAAAAAGATTCGGCTGCGATGGATCCATCGGAAAATCGAAATAATCTTTGTTGTAGACTTCCAAAGTTAATTTCGTGCTCTCGGTCAGCAGATGATTCAGACCGATAATGTAATGATATGATTTAGGATTGCTCAGATTTTTGAATTCGT
Source organism: Ignavibacteriales bacterium (assembly GCA_027348115.1). Taxonomy (GTDB): domain Bacteria; phylum Bacteroidota; class Ignavibacteria; order Ignavibacteriales; family Melioribacteraceae; genus Fen-1258. The sequence goes on along the minus strand of DAIEQA010000097.1, from coordinate 9,361 downwards.
CTTTTTGAGCAGCAAGCACCCACGGAATATTTTGGTAATAAATTCCAGTTGCGCCTATCAGCGATGTCATTTCGTTAAATTCATAAGTCAAGGAAAACCGCGGCGAAATATTTGCTGTGCGGTTGTAATCATAATAATCAACCCGTACGCCGGGATTAATTTTGAATTTCGGAAACGGTTCCCAGCTAAGATTTGCATACGCGCCGGCCTTGAACGTGCCGATATTTTTATTGAGACGGAGTGCCGGTGTAACCTGCCCGAACAAATCCTGGTACTCATTATAAAATTGATTGTAATCCGTAATTATATTTTTTGCATCGATGCCGAACTCAAACTTTAATTCGCTGCTCACAAAAAGATGATTTGAATTTCTGAGCTTGAACTCCTCCTCCAGCGAATTATTATCCATAAGCATCTTTGCGTCTCTTGTCTGGAAGAATTTTCCGTTTGTCTTTGAGTATGTATGCGCAAAAGATATATTCGAGTAGCCGCTTTTTCCCCAGAGATGCTGCCAGTTCAACCCGGCTGTATTCGTATAATATTTATAATCGACATAAACATTGTTTTTGTTTTCTTTCGCGTCGGCTTGATTCATCTTCTGGTTGTCGTAAGAGAAAACATCGACGAATTGAATTTTATTATCGGCGTCAAAATCATAAACAACTTTTGTCTGCACATCGCTGTAAGTGGGCAGCCCTACTTTTTCGTTCATCAAATCCAAAATCAAATCGAGATAGCTTCTTCTTGCGGAAAGAACGAACGATCCTTTGCCGCCGTTTATGGGTCCTTCAACAACACCACCGAATCCCTGCATGCTCATATCCGCCTGAACATTATAACCCGATCTATCGCCTTCGCGGAATTTCAAATCCATGATTGACGAAAGCCTGTCGCCATAAGAGGAAGAAAATCCTCCGCTGTAAAAATTTACGTTGTCGATCAGATCGACATTAATGATTCCGATTGGACCTTCGGTAGAACCCTGCACCGGAAAATGATTGATGTTCGGTATTTCGATATTGTCAAGAAAAAACCCATTCTCAACGGGACTTCCGCCGCGGACAATCAGAGAATTTTTTGTATCGTTAATTTTTGCCAGTGAGGGGAGACCAAAAATAATTCGGCTTATATCCCCGCCGGCGCCGGGCGACCTTCTGATTTCCTCGTAGGAAAAATTAATTGCGCTCAACGACTGAACTTCTGTCTGGCTGAAATATCCTGCGGTTACATCAACTCCTTTCATATCAACCGACGACGGTTTCATTTCCACATTGATGTATGTTATGCGTTCGGATTTTACAATTACATCCGTGTTAACAACCTTTTCATAACCGATGTAAGAATAAACGACGTTGTAGCTTCCGATTTTCACCTTTGGAATTTCGTAATTACCGTCGGTATCGGTTGCACAGCCAATTTTAGAATCCTGTAGCATTACGTTAACGCCGACGAGCGGCTGCATATTTTCCGCATCGAGCACCTTTCCTTTAATCGTTCCTTTCAGTTCCTGAGCATTACAAAAGGAAACAGCCAAAAATACCTGTGCCATAACTAACGCTTTTCCAAACCTTGTCATTTTCACTCCAATATATTTTTTTGATTTTCCGGCGCAAAGAAAATCAAAATAACCTGCTGTTTCGCTTATTCCCATCGGAATGAACGCCAAAACAGGTATAATCCCATTGGTTTAAGCTTCTTTCCCTTTTTTAAGAGTTTGCCTGCGCAATTCAATCTATCGCTGTTTTCAAATTTAATACCGAGAAAGCCAAAAAGTCTTTTATTAATTATCTTTACCATGTATAAGATTGAGCATTAAAAAACCGGTATGACAAAACTCGAATTACTTTCCCCTGCAAAAGATCTGGAATGCGGAATAGCGGCGATCAATTGCGGGGCCGATGCGGTTTATATCGGTGCGCCAAAATTCGGCGCGCGGGCAGCGGCAGGCAATTCAATCGAAGATATAAAAACTCTGGCGGCTTATACTCATAAATTTTGGGCTAAGGTATACGTCACAATAAACACAATCCTTTTCGACAGCGAGCTTGAAGAGGTAAGAAAGCTAATTTATAAATTATATGATGCCGGAGCCGATGCAATAATTTTCCAGGATATGGCAATTCTGGAAATGGACCTGCCGCCGATTCAGCTATTCGCTTCAACACAAACGCATAATTATGAATTGGAGCGCATCAAACTGCTGGACGGGATCGGCATCAAGCGGATTATTTTGGCGCGTGAACTTTCGCTGGAACAAATAGAAGAAATCCGCCGATCTGTAAAAGCAGATCTCGAATTTTTTGTTCACGGCGCTTTGTGTGTGTGTTTAAGCGGCCAGTGCTACATGAGTGCTGCAATGACGGGAAGAAGCGCCAACCGCGGCGAATGCGCGCAGCCGTGCCGACTGCAGTACAGCTTAATCGACCGGAACGGAAGGGTAATCGTTTCGGAAAAACATTTGCTTTCGTTAAAGGATTTAAACCTTTCCGCTTACTTGAACGATTTGATTGAAGCCGGGATAAAATCATTTAAAATAGAGGGACGGCTGAAAGACGTTGGATATGTTAAAAACGTAACTGCTTATTACCGGCAAAAGCTGGATTCAATAATTGAAAATGATTCAACGCTAAGCAGATCATCTTCTGGCTACTCAATCATTCCGTTCGAGCCTGATCCTGATAAGACTTTTAACCGCGGATATACATCATACTTTGTTGACGGTAAAGATGAAAATCTTTCATCAACCGATACGCCTAAGTCGAGAGGAAAGTTTTTAGGCGAGGTTTCGCGTGCCGACTCAAAAAGCTTTACCATAGATACTATGGAAACAATTGTCAACGGCGACGGTCTCTGTTTCTTTGATGAAACAGGCGAGCTCATCGGGATGAATGTTGGCAACGTAAAGCAAAACACGGTTTACACAAATGATTTGAAAGGTATTGCAGCAGGTAAAAAAATTTACCGGAATTTTGATCATGCCTTCAACAATGAACTAAAACAGGAATGCGCCAGGAAGATTAAAGCAGGGATTACAGTCCATGAAACCGCGTCAGGGTTGCGAATCGAGGCGAACGATGAAGACAGTATTAAAATTTCGTACCTCGTTAATACGGTAAAACAAATTGCCGAAAACAGCAGGCGAGCAATAGAAGTTTTTAAAACTCAGTTTTCAAAATCCGGCGACACAATTTTTGAAGTAGAGGATGTAAATGTAAAATTCGCTACTCCTCTTTTTTTCCCTGTTAAAACAATAAATGAATATAGACGCACGGTTTTGGATTTGCTCGAAAGAGAAAGAACACATGCTCACAAAAAAGAGAAAAGGGAAAAACACGGCTTAGAAAACAAACGCATTGATTCCGATCTTGACTATAGGTCGAACATTGTTAACAAACTTTCCAAACAGTTTTACCGAAACATTGGCGCCGGAGAAATTGAAGACGGCTTTGAGCTTCAAACAAATTATGCGGGCAAGACTCTGATGACGTGTAAATACTGCATCAAAGACGAATTCGGTTACTGCCCGAAGAATTCGGATGAACTTCTTGAAGAGCCGTTATTCTTAATCAATAATAATAAAAAGTACAAATTGGTTTTCGATTGCAAAGCATGCTTCATGAAAATTGTTCACGAGTAAAAATCCGGCAAAAGTAATCCGGTCGTCTATATCTTCTTAAATGCATAAATTTTTCGCCTATCCTATCACTGTTCGCCGGAACTAAAGCTATCAATTTTTGTTTGAATTATAAACCAACAAGAGGAGACGGCGTATGGATAGAAAAGAATTTTTATTCACTCTCGGTAAAGGAACTGTAGCAATTTGCGCTGCGGGTTATCTTGCAAGCTGCGGCAGCCCTACCTCGCCAAACGTTCCTTCGGCTCCTTCCAATGTAGATATAACACTCGATCTAACGCAGCCGGCTAACAGCGCACTTAATAATGTAGGCGGATATATTTACAGCAATTCATTAATCATTGCGCGGATAAGTCAAACGGAGTTTGCAGCTGTCTCATCAATTTGCACCCACCAAGGAAATACAGTTTATTATGATTCCCCCGGTAAGGAATTTCACTGCCCGGCGCATGGCTCTAACTTTTCAACCTCGGGTTCAGTAATCAACGGACCGGCAGGAAGCCCGTTAAAAAAATACAATACCACTCTAAACGGAAATTTACTTCGCGTTTTCAGTTAATCAAAGATAGATTATCTACAGACGTGCATGTTTTAGTATTTTGATTTTAAACAAAAACTTTTCCATCTTTTGACCGGTCATTTGCCGTTTACAAATATACATCCGCCCAATTCGATTTTATAATTGACTTAAGCGATTCGATTTAAAGCAAATATATAGATAACCATAATTATAGGAGCGTGTATGAAACGGTCATTAATTTTACTGCTCGGTGTACTTTTCATCATTCAATCAGCATCTTTTGCGCAAAGCGAACGAATTAATTTAGCGGGAAGACACTCTATCTTTTTTGACGGCGGATTTAAAACAAATTCAACCACATCTGCTGTTGTTTCCGCCGGCACCGTGGATACTAAAACGGGTTTTGTCGGCGGATTAAATTACGGGTATTGGTTCGATAACGAATGGGCTTTAACTTTTGGCGCCGGTGTATTCGGCGCTGAAGCATCTACAAAATTCAACGGCGTTGAAACCAGCGCTATTGTACCGCTTCTGTTCGGTATTCGATACTATCCCGAAAGATTGGCGCTTGGCAACGCGGGCAGATTTTACGCAAGCATGTCTTTAGGTCAGTATATAGGATTCGCTACAAGAGTCAAAACAATTTACAGTACCGAAACAATCAGCGAATCCGTATTCGGCGGAGAGGCGGCTGCGGGAATCGATCTTTTTATTGCTTCCTGGTTTAAGATAGGTCCAAAATTTTCATACCATTTCTTGAGCGACTACAGCGAAGTAATTGGAATGAAGAAGAATCTGAGCGGAGCCGCATTTTCGATTGAATTCGGATTTGTATTATAAAATCTTCTTCCAAATAGGTATTGCAAAAATGCCGCTGTTTATTCAACAGCGGCATTAACTCCATAAAGCTCCTTCAAACTTCATTCAACCGCGTTTGAAGGTTTAAAATTACATGCTTATGTTTTCATCAAATAATAATTTTTCCGATGAAAACATTCGCTCTTCTGGCGGCTCTCATATTAGGAGCTTTATTTCCTTACGGCTACAGCTACACTTTTTTGATACGCTACCTTTTAATGATAATGCTATTCTTTTCATTTCTCGATATCTCTTTCGACCGAAGCATAATAACCCAGATTCATTTTGAAATTTTATTGGCTACAATAATTGTTGCCGTAATTGCTTACTTCCTCATTAAGCCGTTCGATCTTATTCTTGCCGAAGCCGCATTTATAACCGCCATCGGTCCAACAGCGACCGGTACACCGGTCGTAATAAATTTAAAGAAGGGTCGAATTGAGTTTGTAACTTTCTCTGTTGTGCTGAACAATATTGTCATCGCGTTTATCCTCCCTTTCTTCATTGTCTTTTTGCTTCATAGCAGCGCGGACTACAACCTAGTAAACCGATTATTGCCCGTTTTAGAGACTATCTTCTTACCGCTTATAGCCGCCGGGTTAATAAAATATTTTTTGCCTAACCTTTGGAAAAAATTAATCACATGGCAGAATGTTTCTTTTTATACATTAATTCTAAACGTTTACATCGCAGCGTCAGAAGCATCGCATTACATTTGGCAAGAACTAAACGGCGACTTCAAAATAGTTTTTCCGTTTGCGCTTACATCGATAACGCTTTGTGTTATTTCTTTTTCGCTTGGCTGGCTGCTGGGCGGAAAAGAGTTTCGTTTGGAAGCCAGTCAATCATTAGGACAAAAGAATAACGCTTTCATCACGTGGATTGCAATAACTTTTTTCAATCCGATAGTTGTGCTTGGTCCGGTAATCTATGTGTTTGCCCAGTACGCTTACATCTCGTGGCAATTATACAAAACCAAGCCGGATACAAAATAACCGCCTGCCGAGATTTATTTTATACTCAATATTGTTTTATTAACAAATATATTTTTTATTTTAAAAAATAAGAATCTACACTTATCCATCCACAACCTAAATAGGGACGAACATGAAAAAAATCAATCTAGTTATTCTTGCATTAGTGCTGACCGGATCATTGCTGTCCGCACAATCAAAATTCGGCGTCGAAGTCGGCGGCGCTTATTTGGCTCCAACGGGCGACTTTGGAGACGTGTATAAAAGCGGCTTCGGGGGTTTGGCTTCATTAACTTATGATGCTTCAAGCAACATGCAACTATCGCTCAATACCGGTTTTGCACAGTTATCATTCAACAATGAGAAGTTCAACCAATTATTAAATGACTTTTTCAGCGGGTTTGGCTCAACATTTAATGTTAATGTGGATTCCAAAGTATCTATTATACCGGTTATGGTTGGGGGAAAATATTTCTTCACAGCATCGGTATTTCGTCCTTATGTTGCCGCTGATTTAGGATTGCATATTATTTCCGTGAGCGCTTCAAAAGTTACTGTAGAAGGACAAAGTTTAGATGCAGCAGTTTCTCAATCCAAGGCGGCAACGGCTTGGGGTTTAGGAGTAGGATTCCTTTACAATGTTGCGCCAAAAGTTAATATCGATGTAAATGCAAAAATTAACGGCAATAATCTTGAAGTCGGTACTAATTTTTCATCCAGTGGTTCGGGTTATTCTTCATCTACGACATCAAAATCAACAGCCACATTTTTCTCAGTTATGGCAGGAGTGCAGTTCGAACTCTAAAATTCTTAACCGGCTTATAATTGTTTTATGGGCCGGTTTTCTTTTTACCTCACAAATAAAATTATTTTTCCTCAAAGGAACTTCCTCTAAACTTTCCCGTCATATTCAGCATGAATTTTCGGGATATAATCTCTTTTTATTAATATATTAGAAATCATTCCTAATCAATCATAAAAGAAAGGATAGCATCTATAAATGAAGAAGTTCTTCAAAATAGCTGGTTATATACTTGGGGGAGTAACGATCTTGGTAATTGCATTTTTAATCTACTTCAATTCAAAATATCCGCAGTTCGCAAAGCCGTCGAACGAGAAAGTGGAAATTACACCCGCGCGAATTGAACGGGGTAAATATCTAGCTCTTCATGTTACAGGCTGCATGGATTGCCACTCGACCCGCGATTGGACAAAATATTCCGGGCCTTCAATACCAAACACATTTGGAAAGGGCGGGGAGTTGTTTGACAATGCAACAGCGGGCGTACCGGGAAAGTTGTATGCAAAAAATATCACACCGGCTGCATTGGCTAATTGGTCCGACGGCGAATTGATTCGCGCAATTACATGCGGCATTTCTAAAGATAACACCGCTCTCTTTCCCTTAATGCCGTATTTGGGCTTCAATCATTTAACTAAAGAAGATCTTTATTCTATCGTTGCGTATATCCGAACCCTTCCTTCGGTAAAAAACGATGTGCCGGAAAGATCGTTAGATTTTCCGCTTAGCTTAATTGTGAAAACGATCCCTTTAAAAAATTATAATCCTTCTCCTGAACCGAACAAAAACAATCCGGTAGAGTACGGAAAATATCTTGTAACAATTGCCGGCTGTGCAGACTGCCACACTCAAATGGTAAAAGGCGAGCCGGTTGCGGGTAAAGAATTTGCAGGAGGATTTGAATTTCATTTACCGAACGGAACCATTCGTTCGGCCAACATTACTCCAGACGAAAACACAGGTATCGGTTCGTGGACAAAAGATCAATTCATCCAGCAGTTTAAAGGATTCGATCCTGACAGCAATCAAATTGCTTCGGTCAGTCCGAAAGATTTTAATACCGTTATGCCGTGGTGTCTTTTCGGCGGAATGACAAGAGAAGACCTGGGAGCTATTTACGAGTACTTAAGAACAATTAAACCGGTGAGCAACACAGTTGTCAAGTTCACGCCCAATCAATGAAAATAAAAACCTTCGGGGTTAAGCGTAACTTCGAAGGTTGTTTTAATTTTTTATTCAGCCGCTGATTTATTTTGGAAGCTGCGGATCAATCATAACTTTCACAAGACTCATAGGAACCGTTTTGCCGAGAAACGCCATTGAGCCTGTTATTTGATTGTTTGCGCGGTTAATTTCTCCGCGGTAGATCGCGTCGAGCGGTTTAAAATAAATTTTTATTTTGTCGCCTGATGCTGTTGTCTCATCGCCAGGCATATTAAACGCATCGGCGTCCGGACTTTCCATCCTTGTAAAAAGTACGCCGTCAACATCTTCAATATTCAGATAGACAAGAATATAGTTATCGCCTATTTTCAAATAGTTGTCGTGCAGCGGTCCTGTAACCCATCTTCCTACGAATCGTTTATAAAGATTATTCTGTGCGTCGGAAAAGCCGCTGCATATTATCAGTAAAAAAAGAAAGGCAAGTATTGTTGCCGGTCTGTTGTTCAAAATTCTTTTCATCAAAATTTCCGGTTAAATTTTTTTAATTGATAAACTACCATTTATTATAATGAATCTTTTCTTCCTTAAATCTTATCCGGAAAGAAATTTTTTCTGCGGGATAACCAAGGGCAACCAACGAAACCGGGATTATGCTTTCCGGTAAACCGACCAGTTTTACCAGAGGTTCCATTCTTTCCCTTCTTGGATAAACTCCCAGCCAGACCGAACCCAATCCGAGATCGTGAGCTGCTAATAATATATTTTGCGTAGCCGCTGCGCAGTCAAGAGCAATATAACCCTCAAGCTTTTCCAGGTTGTAATCTCCGCACACCATAATTGCCGCGCCGGCATCGTAACACATTTCGGCGTAGGGATGAATGCGCGGAATTTTATCAAGGAATTGTCGTTCGTTAATTACTACGAAATGCCACGGCTGCGTGTTGCGGGCGGAGGGGGCGTACATTGCGGCTTCGAGCAACTTGGTAATTAATTCATCGGGAATATCTTTCCCGGTAAATTTTCTTATGCTTCTTCTCGTTGCAATCGCCTGCAATGTCTCCATGAATCTTCCCGATAGTTGTTTTAAATTTACCAAACAATTTACCATTTTTCATCATGCCGGTTATATTGACAACAACCTTTATTACCTGCCTTTCGGTATATTTTATACGTGTTGAAATTTAACCTTGACGTTTTTCAGTCGTATCATAGATAGAAAAAGAATTTTTTATGGTAGAAAGCAAAGACAACAACACTGAATTAATGCGTTTGATTAAGCTGGCCGCCACGGGAGACGTTAAAGCTTTTGAGTCGCTCGTAAACAGAACATCGCGTTTTGCATACGGACTTGCTTATAAAACTTTGCTTAACGCGGAAAGCGCAAATGATGTTGTTCAAGAATCTTTCAT
>DAIEQA010000089.1:0-2626 GCA_027348115.1 Ignavibacteriales bacterium | reverse complement strand
CATTCAATCCCGCAAGGCGGAGCGGTAGAAAGCGTTAAACAAACTCTGCTCGATTCATTTTACGAAGTCGGAAGACCTATAGTATTCGGCGTTGCAATAATAATTATTGTTTATCTGCCTATTCTTTCTCTTGAAGGAATTTAAGGAAAGATGTTTAAGCCGATGGCTTACACTGTTGTGTATGCTTTGATCGGCGCATTATTCTTGACTCTCACCTACGTACCGGTAGTAAGCACATTATTTTTTAAGAAAGGAAAGGTTTCTGAAAAAGAAAGCCCTGTTATAAAATTGCTGAAGCCCTTCTATCGTAAAACTCTTCTCTTTGCTTTGAATAAAAAAGGTTTGGTAGTTGGTTTCGCAGTAGTATTGTTTTTTGCTTCGGTTTTCCTTTTTACACGGCTTGGCGGTGAGTTCATTCCAAAGCTTGACGAAGGAGACATCTTAATAGAACTGCGAAGACTGCCGAGCATCTCTTTAACAGAGTCAATACATACTTCGCAAATGCTCGAAGCGGAATTAAAATCTATTCCCGAAGTAATAAACGTTGTTAGTAAAACCGGTCGACCGGAAATTGCAACCGACCCGATGAGCATCTACCAGAGCGATGTTTATATCAAAATGAAACCGCGCGAAGAATGGAAAACGGCAAAGACAAAAGAAGAAATGATAGAAAAGATGACCGAAGTGATGAACCGTATCCCCGGCATAGGTGGAGGTTTTTCACAGCCGATTGAAATGCGCTTTAACGAATTGATTGCGGGTGTTCGTTCAGATGTAGGTGTAAAAATTTTCGGCGAAGACTTGGATACTCTTGCAAGAATCGGAAACGATGTTACGGAACTGATGAAACAAATTGAAGGCGCAAAAGATATTAGAATGCAGCAAGTCGAAGGTCTGCCGCAATTAAGAATTGTAATTGACCGCGAAAAAATAGCGCGTAACGGGATTAACGTTTCAGATGCAAATGTATTGATTGAAACTGCGCTTGCCGGAACAAACGTTGGAAAAATATACGAGGGAGAAAAACAATTCGACCTTGTAGTTAAACTGCACAAGCAGGCAAGTAATGATATAGATGAAATTAAAAATCTTCTCGTCCCGACTTCAAACCGTTCGATGATTCGGCTCGTTGATATTGCAGATTTTGTAATGATTGAAGGACCGGCGGAAATTTCCCACTCTGCCGGAAGAAGAATGCTCGTTACAGAGTGTAACATTAGGGAAAGAGACATTGAAAGCTTCGTAAAAGAACTTCAGGAGAAGATAAACGAAAAAATAAAAATGCCGGCTGGATATCAAATTAAATACGGCGGCGAATTTGAAAACCTTCAGCGTGCAAGCGATAGATTAACAATTGTAGTTCCCATTGCGCTTGGATTAATCTTTCTGCTTCTATTCGCTTCGGTCAACTCAATAAAACAAGCGCTTATAATTTTTACGGGAATCCCTTTTGCGGTAGTTGGCGGAGTCGTGGCGTTATGGCTGCGAGATATGCCGTTCTCAATTTCCGCCGGAGTTGGATTTATTGCGCTGTTCGGCGTTGCCGTTCTAAACGGAGTTGTTATGCTTACTTATTACAATAAACTTATTGAAGAAGGAATGAGTATTCGTGATGCTGTGCTCAAGGGTTCGGAGATACGATTGCGACCGGTTATTACAACAGCTTTGGTTGCAAGTTTGGGATTTATACCGATGGCAGTTTCAACTTCAGCCGGCGCTGAAGTTCAAAGACCACTGGCAACAGTCGTAATAGGCGGACTTATAACATCCACGCTTTTAACTTTAGTAGTTCTTCCCACTGTTTATAATTGGTTCATAAAGAAAAAATTAGAGGAAGAATTATAGATTAAGGAATTCAAAAAAATAAAAGGAATTAAAAAATGAAAGAGATAAAAGCAATAATACAGCCGTTTATGTTAACAAGAGTAGTAACAGCCCTTCATAAAATTGAAGGGCTCCCGGGAATAACTATTTCGGAAATCAAAGGATTCGGCAAAAGCAGAGGAAAGAAATCATCGCTTAGCGGGATTCCGCCAGAAGCGGGAGAAAACGGCAACATTGAAGAAGGCATTTATGAATTCATTCCAAAGGTTAAAATAGAAATGGTTGTGCAGGATGAAATGGTTGAAGAAGTTCTTGCAACAATTCAAGAAAACGCACATACCGGCAATCCGGGTGATGGTAAAATATTTGTTATAGAAGTAAGTAATGTCGTTAAAATAAGAACGAATGAACGCGGCGAGATAGCGTTATAATCAGCAACGAGCGCATTGAATATAAAAAGGAGTATATCATGAAAAATATTTCAAAACTTATTTTACCGGTTATAATTATTGGTGTAATCGGATTAATATATTACACATACTTTGCACCTTCAGATGAATTAGGGGATTTCAGTAAATTCAGTGCAGGCAGCGAGATTAACCAGAATATTAATGTGGCAGTTGTTAAATCCAAAGCATTTGAAAGAGATAAAAGCGGTGGGATCATTTCCTTTTATGCTAAAGATAAAAATAACGTTGAAGTAAAAATTACGCTGCACGAACCGGCTCCGGAGGAAATAGTTAATGCAGAAGTTGTTGAAATACTCGGGCATATGCACGGAAGTAACTTCACTGCGGCAAGT
>DAIEQA010000080.1:0-17460 GCA_027348115.1 Ignavibacteriales bacterium | reverse complement strand
CGTTTGTAACTTTGAATGCGGTAGATAACCCGGCAGTAAACCAAATTATACTTGAAGGCGTTTCGGCAATTCCCAAATCCGTTATAATGGAAAAATTTTCCGGGCTGGTTTACAAACCTTACAATCCGCAAAATACTTTTTCCGCCGCTATGGACGCCATTCAACATTACAGGGAGCTTGGTTATTCGTTGGCAAAAATAGACAGCATTTCTTTCGACGTGAATAACCGCAGCTTAAATATATTCTTCAACGAAGGATTAATTTCCAAAATTATTGTAGATGGCATAAACAAAACCAGAGAACAAATAATAACAAGCGCCTTCCCGTTAAAAGCCGGCTCCTATTTTAAATACAACCTTGCAGAGGAGGGATTAACAAACTTAAGAAGCACAAACCTTTTCGATCAGATTGAATTGACGGCGGTTGAAGTAGGAAACGCTTACGATTTAAAACTTGAAGTAGCTGAAAAAATTTCGAGTTTAATACGGCTTGGGCTTCGAATAGACAACGAGTATCTAACGCAGCTTTCAATAGACGCGCGCGATGAAAACTTCAACGGCTCCGGCGCCGAAATTGGAGCCATATTATCCGGTGGGCCAAGGTCGGGTTCGCTAATTCTTGAACAGAGAGCAAACAGGGTTTTCGATTCATACCTTACATACAAAATTCGTGCGTTCGGAGAATTTTCCGATATAAACGTTTACAAAGACGATTCCGTTAAATCGTCTAACGAATTTGCAAGAAGTAAATCCGGCGAGTACAGGCAAACTTCTTACGGCGGAATATTCGGAATAGGCACACAAGTTAAACGGTTCGGCAATTTATTTGTCGAAGCAAGATATCAAAGAGACGAGATCGCCAACAGATCGAATTATACCGGGCCAACATTCAAAAAAGATATTTCGAGTTTACGTTTTTCATTAGCCATAGATTCGCAAAACAAATATCCGTATCCAACGAGCGGTTTTTTGATAAACGCTTATTACGAAACGGCGCAAACGGCGCTCGGCGGAGATATTGGCTACACAAAATTTTTTATCGACTACAAAAATATTTTCAGCTTTCGTAGCACAAGCACATGGAGCTTCCGCGCGCTGGTGGGCTCGGCGGATAATACCCTGCCTTTAAGCGAACAATTTTCATTCGGCGGGCAAAATTCTTTCTTCGGATTCAGAGAATACGAATACCGCGGCAGACAAATTTTAACCACGTCTCTGGAATACAGGTACAAGCTTCCGTTCCAGCTTTTCTTTGATGCGTATGTTAAAGCACGTTACGATCTCGGCTCGATATGGGACGAACGACAGCAGATTAGATTGAAAGATTTACGTCACGGTATCGGCGCAACTTTGTCAATCGATACCCCGATTGGCCCGGCAGATTTTTCCGTTGGTAAAAGCTTTTATCTAAAAAATATTCTTCCGGAAAACACGGTTGTATGGGGACCGACATTCTTCTATTTTACAATCGGGTATTACTACTAAATTTTTTCTATAGAGGAGATTAGATTTCTCCTGCCGCCGCTTTTTCCGCAAGAGAAAGATATTTCACTTCCATTCTATTGTTTCCTTTTTTCCTAAAGTGGTTGGCGAGGGCGTAATACACTTTACTTTTTTGATCCGTCATTGCGGCGGCGTCTTGTACAACGTTAACAATACGGCTGTTGGTAGGAAGGTTGATATCGTAATTATAAAGATTCAGCAGCTTTAAAAGCGGTTCGTAGGATGTTGGTTTATGAAACAAAGCCCTGTGATAATATTCAAACGAATCCTCAAGCCGATCATAATCTTCCGTAAAATTTTCGAAGACGCGTGCAGTCCACATATTAATTTCAAACGCGATGGGGGGCATTTCTTTTATCAATTTTTCGGTATACATCTTAACTTCATCGGGCGAAAGTATCGGGTTGGCAAGAAGAATTTTAAACGTATCGGCGTTTTTTATTTTTGAATTTATTGCAACATTAAAAACATCGAAGAGTTCTTCCGGTGAAGATGAAGATCGAAATATATTTTCTATTTTTTCCTGATCTTCCATCTATTACCAATCGGTTTTAGATTTTTGAGAAATCAAAACCGAAATCAAATTTTCTTTTGTAAAATTAGGCAGGTCGCCCCCGAACCGAACCGTTTTATTTTTATCCCACTGCTTGTTTTCCGAATCTTCAAAACCGTGTCTGTTTAATACGGCAAACCGCCTGTCGGCTAAATTATTCTGATCGTCGAAAACAAAGAAAGAAATTATAACCTGCATCTTCATTTTTTCCTGCCAGCGCAGATAAGCTTTAACCGCGCGTGTATTCACAATGTATGTTTCGGAATGCTTGCCTTTCCAATCAAGCAGGGCAACAGCGCCTTTGTAATTTATAATCACATCCGGTTTGTCTTCGCCTTTTTCCCACAGCTTTTCATACCGTTTATCTTCGCCGAAATCATGGAACTCGATTCCCCATTGAATGAGCAAATTCTTGCCGGTTCTTTCAGCTAGATCGTGAAGCCGGTAATTGTGCCTGAATTCCTCCTTCGATTTGGAAGGATTAAAATCAAGTTCTTTCACTTTTTCTCTTTCATTTCGAACAAAGCACAAACAGCTCCCGCGGGATCTTGAATTACGCAATACCTTCCGGCGTCGCCGTATTTTTTCGGCTTGATTAAAATCTTGCCGCCAAGTTTTTTACACGAGTTTAAACTTTTCGTAAGATTCGTCACAACTATGTAAATTAACCACTGCGATGGGAAATCGGCATTGCCGCCGCGTTTATGACAAATGCCGGAAATACTTTTTTTAGTTTTGGGCGAGAGCATTACATAATCTTCGTAATTTCCCATGGATAGCGGTTGAACTTTCCAGCCGGCAACTTTCGAGTAAAAATTTTTTATCTTTTCTGCATTTGGAACCGTTAAATCGATCCACGCAACTCTTCCCGCTTCCTGTTTAGCTTTTGCCATAACATGATTCCTTTCTGCTTTTGAGCTAAATTACTTTTTAATCTTTAGGAATGCAATCGGAATAAAAACGATTTGTAACATTAATGGAATTCAATTCGTCTCTAATACTGTAAAATAAAATGCTTGAGCAGCCAAAATATCGTTTTCTTATTCAGCAGTATAAAAATAAGATTTACACTTATTCTCTCTACATGCTGAAGAACAGAATGGACGCGGACGACGTTACCCAGGAAGTTATGATTAAAATTTGGAAAAATATCGGAAAGTTTAATGTGCTGGCGGCAAAGACATGGATAATGAAAACAACCAACAACTTATGCATCGATTATCTGCGCCGGCGTGCTTCGATTCTTAAACGCGAGGGTGAAATAGACGAATACTTCGAAGAAACTTTTTCCACGGATAGAGCCGAGCATAATCCCTACATCGTGGCGCACCTGAACATAATGAACTCAAAGCTAAAAGAAGCAATTGGACGGCTGCCGGAAAATTTAAGAAGCGTTTTTGTTCTTTACGAAATAGAAGAAATGAAATACAGGGAGATAGGCCAATCCTTGGATATGCCTATTAATACGGTAAAGGTTTATCTTTTTAGAGCAAGAAAAAAATTACAAGAGGAATTGAAATATTATGAACGCCAAGAAATCATTTAAAATGAGCGACGAACTGCTCAACAAAATTATTTCTACGGCTTACGGCGACGCAAGTTTGAAAGATAAATTTGCCGTGCGCAGGCTTTCCAAAAAGTACGAAGAGGTTAGAAAGCTTCTTGAAGAATACAAAACCGTGGCGTCGGAAGTCCATAAGATTAAAGAGAATGTCTGCCCGGAAAAACTGATTCATAATCTTCCTGCAGGGTCAAACAGTCATAAGTCTTTCGGTACAGACTTCTATTCGATGATTTTTTCCAGGCCGCTTGTTTCGGCAGCGGTATCGGTTGTATTAATAGCCGCAATTACTTTTGGAATTTTCAACAACAAGCAATTAGAGTACCGCCACACCTACAGCAAAGCCGAAGTACAAATAGCCGAGAAACAGGCAAAGCAGGCGTTGGCAATAGTCGGTAAAATTTTGAACGAGACGAGTTCGACACTTAAAAACGAGGTGCTTGAATCTAAGGTGGCCAAGCCCTTCGGTGAGAGTATAGGAATTGTAAATAATTTAATTAACAAAGGAGAAATAAAATGAAAAACATAATTTCAATTGTGATGCTGCTTTTTGCTTTCTCTGTTACGGCAACGGCGCAGCAGCAAGGTGATTATTCCAAAGAGCCCGGTTACTTTGACTTTGGAAATATTCTCTCGCTTAAGAGCGGAGATACCGTAACGGAAGTTTACCTTGAAGAACCTCTTCTTAAAATGGTTGCTCAAATGGGCGATGCCAAACAGGAAGGATTCGGAAATGCAATTGAAGGATTAAAGCTTGTAAAGGTAAACGAGTTTATGGTTGATCAAAAAAACATTGAAAAGCTCTACGATGTTTTGGCTTCGGTTGACAATGACCTTCAGTCGAAAAAGTGGAACAGAATAGTTAAAACAAAACACGGCGAGAGCTTGGCTAACGTGTACGTCAAAAGCGGAAGCAACAACAGCTTTGATGGGCTTGTAATTACCGCGGTAGATAAAAACGGAAAAGTTACGCTCGTTAATATAGTTGGCAAGATAGACCTGGCAACCATTGGAAAATTATCGCAGCAATTTCATTTTCCAAACGTGGATAAGATGAAAGAAAAACATAAAGAAAAAGAATAGCTCCCCGCTTAGTTTAATTCGCCTGCGCGCCTGCCTGCCGGTTGGCAGGTTGCGGCGGAACAGGATTCGGAACTTACCCCGAGGTTCATACTATTGATTCCGGCACTGAACTGCGCCGGATACCTTCGTTACAAATTATTACAACTTTTTACTTCTGCCGGACAACATTCCTTCAGGCTTGTGAGTCTAAATTCATGTTCGCACGAGGCATCTAATAACTAAATTGATATGAGAGGACACATGAAAAGGATTTTTTCCTATCTAATGCTACTGATTTTGCAGACGAGTCTGTTTGCCGGCAATACACCGAGTACGCAAAAAGTTGTACTGGCACACAAAATAAAGGACTTAAACATTAATATTGACGGTAAGCTTACGGAATCTATCTGGTTAAATGCGACCCCGGTCAAAGATTTTACACAGAGAGATCCAAACGAAGGGCAGCCTGCTACCGAAGAAACCGATGTTTGGGTTGCTTACGACGATGAAAATATTTACGTAGCCGCTAAACTTTATGATTCCAAACCAAATTTGATCGACGCAAGTTTAACCCGCAGGGATAATTACGTTGATTCCGACTGGTTCGCGTTTTATGTTGACCCGTACAACGATAAAAAAAGCGGTTACTTTTTCGCTGTTAACGCCGGCGGTTCGGTAGTTGACGGAATTCTCTTTAACGACAGCTGGGATGATAATACATGGGACGGAATTTGGTCCGCAAAAACAAATGTTGAAAAAGACGGCTGGACTTTGGAAATGAAAATTCCTTTTTCCCAGCTTAGGTTTAACGAGTCCGATCAGATGAAGTGGGGAGTTAATTTTCAAAGACAAATTAAAAGAAACAACGAGCGCTCTTACTTTGTGATGGTTCCTAAAAAGGAAAGCGGTTTCGTTTCTAAATTTGCGGAGCTTGACGGGCTCAACGGTATTAAATCTAAACAGAGATTTGAAGTGGCGCCGTATGTGGTTCAAAAAGCAAATTATCTTGTGCATGATCAAGCCGATCCGTTTTACAAATCGGATCAATATAAAACTTCAATCGGCGCGGATTTAAAAATTGGTCTCGGCAGCAATTTAAATATCGACGCAACAATTAATCCGGATTTCGGTCAGGTTGAAGTGGATCCGGCTGTAATAAATCTTTCCGCGTTCGAATCCTACTTCAACGAAAAGAGACCGTTCTTTATTGAAGGAATGGATAATTTTTATTTTGCAATCGGCGGAGCCAACAACAACTGGGGATTTAACTTCGGCTGGCCGGAAATATTTTATTCGAGAAGAATTGGCCGACCCCCCCGCGGCGGAACATCGGACGCTCAATATGTTCAATATCCCAACGAGACAAGAATTCTTGGCGCAGCTAAACTTACCGGCAAGCTAAACGAATCGACAATGATCGGCGCCATCAGCGCGGTTACGGAAAGAACTTACGCAACACTTTGGAACGACGGCATTAAAACAAATGAAGAGGTTGAACCGTTAACTTACTACAATGTTTTACGCTCCCGCAAAGAATTCAACGGAGGTAATCAAGCTCTTGGATTCATGTTCACAAGCGTAAACAGAGTATTCAATCAAAATTCGCTGCAGAATAATCTTTCGCGCAACGCTTACACTTTTGGTTTGGATGGATGGACATTCTTAGACAAAGATCAGGAATATGTTCTTACAGGCGCCGTTGCCGGTACTTATGTTGCCGGAACAAAAGAATATTTATGGACTTTACAGGAACAACCGTATCGATATTACCAAAGACCGGATTCAAAATTTTTCTCGTTCGACTCCAGCCGTACTTCTCTTTCCGGCTATTACGGAAGACTAATGCTCAACAAGCAAAAGGGAAATTTCTATATTAATTCCGCCGTCGGATTGGTGTCTCCCGGTTTCGAGCAGAACGATCTCGGTTTCCAGTGGATGGCAAACAGAATTAACGCACATACTGTTGTTGGTTACAGATGGTTCGATCCCGACAGCACATTCAGATCTAAGGATGTATACCTGGCTTATTCAAGGTCGCTGGACTTCGACGGAAATTCCATCAGCAATTTTGTTTGGTATCGCCTGGGCGGAACGTTTCAAAATTATTATTACATGGCTATGGGCGGAAATTACTCGTTCGAAACATACAGCAACACGGCAACGCGCGGCGGCCCGCTTATGCTTAATCCGTCGGGTTATTATTTATGGATTTACGGAAATACAGACAGCAGAAAGAAAATATATCTCAATGCAGAAGTTGATTTCTCAAGAGATGCCGCCGGCGGAGACTACAAATGGGCTATGATTGGAATAACATGGAAGCCGAACGATCAAATTACTCTTAGCTTTGGACCGGACTATACACTGAACGACGATAAGAGCCAGTGGGTCGGAAACTTCGGCGATCCGACTGCCGTGAAGACTTACAAAAACCGTTATGTCTTCGGAGAAATTAGACAGCACACCCTCAGCACCAACATAAGATTGAACTGGACCTTTACGCCAACGTTAAGTCTGCAGTTATTCATGCAGCCGTTTATTGCCGTTGGAGAATATTCCAACTTCAAAGAATTGGCAAAGTCCAGCACGCGAGATTTCAACTACTACGGCCAAAACGGTTCGACGGTTAGTTACAGCGCGGAAAATTCAGAATATACGGTAGACCCGGACGGAAGCGGGCCGGCTCAAGCATTTACATTTTCAAATCCGAATTTTAATTATAAATCTTTACGAGGAACCGCAGTGTTAAGATGGGAAGTTGTGCCCGGCTCAATATTCTATTTCGTTTGGACGCATAACCAGGCGAACTACGATAATCCGGGTAGTTTCAGCTTCGCAAGGGATTTTAAGAATTTATGGAATACGCAAGGCGATAATGTTTTCTTGGTTAAATTTTCTTATTGGCTACACATGTAATTAATGAACGGCTCCTCAATTAATTACTTTACTGAGAATGCCCGGCACTCCACCTGCCGGGTTTTTTATTTCCTTGATCCGTTTTTATTTAGAAAATTTCTATTGCCTTCAAACCTCCTGTTTTTTATGTTTCGATCAGCCACACGCAAATTCTTTTTTTAATAAATAATTTTTCTTTCCTGTTTCCTGAATAGTTGCCCTTCCTGCTTAAAGTGAACCTCTTATTACGGTTAAATAAAAGCGATTCTGAAAAATAGTTTTAACAACCCTTCGAAAAACATAAGGAGGCTAGAATGAAAAGGTGGATTATATCTCCAAAAATTCTTTTCTTCCTTCCAATTATTTTTATTTATTGTTCCGGAATTTATGCGCAAGGCACAAGCAACTGGAGAAAAATTAATACCGGAACCGAAATCGATTTTAACGCGATTGAGTGGCCGACGGAAAATGGCGGTTTTGTAGTTGGTAAAGATGGAAAACTGTATTATACATCCGACGGCGGCGAGACCTGGTATGAACCGCCGGGAGTAGCGACACAAGAAGATTTGAATGACATCGGTTTTCAAAAATCACAGAACGGATTTTCCGGAAAAGGAACTATTGTGGGCAATAAAGGAACTATCCTTTCCACAACCGACTTCGGCAATACCTGGCAATCCGTTAATTCGGGAACAACAAACAATCTTAATTCGGTTTTCTACGGTTACAATTCAACAACACATGAAAGCTATGCCTATGCTGTAGGAGATAACTCAACGGTACTGGTAAATTACTACAGCGACAACAATTGGTATCCTCAATCGACGCCGTATCATTACGATCATTTTTACGGAACATACTTTTACAACAATGCAATCGGCTGGATTGTGGGTTCAACAGGAATTATGTACAACACAAAAAACTCCGGCGGTGTATGGGATTATATTGCCGTGACTGAGGCCAACCCCAATTTATATGGAATATATTTTACTTCCTTAACTAAAGGATACACATGTGGGGCCGGCGGAAAAATTTTGTCCACCACAAACGGGGGAAGTTCGTGGAACGAAGAGAATAGCGGAACACAGGAAAATTTGTTGGATATCAATGTTCCCGATGATCAAGATACTGCCGCTACTGTAATTACAATAGTGGGTCATAACGGAACCCTACTAACAGATGAGAACAAAGACAGAACTTGGGAAAAAACAGATCTCGGTACGACCTACACCTTGAGAGATATTTCAAGCGATACACAGGGCTACTTGTGGATAGCGGGTGATCACGGAACAATTTATACTAATCGTCCGCAGGCGGCTAAACCGGCCGCTCCGAGTTCTCTTACTTCTGAAGCAAAATCTTCCAGTGAAATAAAATTAACGTTTCAAGATAACTCGAACAATGAAACGGGTTTTATAATCGAAATATTTCGAACCTCAACAGGAGGATCACCTGATGATACAGATACGGTTAATACCGTACAAACCGATAGAATCCGTATAGGAGGAAAAAAATATTTCAATACCGAATCTGTTAACGGCATTATTGAATATATTAAAACCGGTCTCAATCCCAATACCGAATATGTTTTTCGCGTATGCGCGTATAATTCGGTAGGAAAATCTGCGTACTCCAACGAAACACGTGCGGCGACTTTTGACACGGTACCGATCGCACCAACAAATTTAGCGGCCGCTGTAATCAGCAGTTCGCAAATTAACTTAGGATGGACGGACAATTCCTCCAACGAACTCGGTTTTATTCTAGAAAGAAAAACAGGTTCAACCGGAACCTGGACAGACAGGGATACTCTTGCCGCAAATGTAGTTGAATTTCACGATACATATCTATCTCCCAATACGCAATATTATTATCGTATTACCGCTTATAATTCGGGAGGAGAATCTGCATATTCTAACGAAACAACCGCGACAACCTTAGACACAACGCCGAACGCACCTACCGGCTTAACAGCATCGTCAATTAGCAGTTCTGAAATAAATTTGACGTGGAACGATAACTCAACCAACGAATTGGGATTTATAATTGAAAAGAAAAGCGGTTCAAGCGTATCATGGACTAATTATGATACTGTAAGCACCAACATTACCAAATATCAAGATAACGGACTTTTATCCAATACCGAATATTATTACCGTATTTATTCATACAATTCCGTTGGAAGGTCGTCCTACTCGAACGAAGTAAATGCAACAACATCCGATATTTTGCCGATTAAACCGAGCGAATTAACCGCAACCGCTTTAAGCAATTCGCAAATGAATCTATCATGGAAAGATAATTCGAATAACGAAACCGGATTTAAATTAGAAAGAAAAATTGGGCTGTCAGATTTTATAGACCTTACCACAACAGATAAAAACATAACTACATATTTAGACAACAATCTTACCGACGGGACTCATCATACCTATAGAATTTGTGCCTCGAATTCTATAGGTAATTCGGATTATTCAAATGAATCCTTTGATATTACTCCGCTTAGTGCACCAACCGATTTCTCGGCTAAAATAACTTCTACAGGTTTGGTATTGTTGGAGTGGAAAGATAATTCGCAAAGCGAAACCGGATTCACAATTGAAAAAAAAGCAGGTAATGCATCGTATACAAAATTAACAGATGTTTCAGCTAATACTCTATCTTATACAGATGGACAAGTGATGGACGGAAATCAATATTATTATAAGGTTTTTGCATTTAACAATATTGTTAGTTCTGAGTACACTGACGAAGTCTCGATAACTATTGTGGATGTTTTAAGCGAAACAATACCTACAGAATTTTCTCTTCATCAAAATTATCCCAATCCTTTTAATCCGTCGACAAATATAAAGTTTGGTATTCCTAAAAACGGACGTTATACAATCAATATATATAATATCATCGGTCAGAAAATCGCAGTGCTCGCCGACAAAGATTTTTCACCGGGATTTTATACAGTAAATTTTGACGCGTCGAGCTTCGCTTAGGGAATATATTTTTATTCTCTGGGCGGTGATGGAATTTATTTAGTAAAGAAAATGGTTCTGCTTGATTAACTGCGAGAATTACTTAGCGGAACAGTTGTTGTAATGCTGTTCCGCTTTCTATTTGAAAAACCTTATTCTAATCTTTTATGAAATCTTAACGCGCTGAAAAACAAAATTAATATTCCCATAAGAAAAAGGATCAGCGTTTCCGGCCACAGCTCGGCAAATCCAATTCCTTTCAAAACCACGCCTCGCAAAATTATTATGAAGTAACGCAACGGAATGACGTATGTTATATACTGAATTATCTTCGGCATATTTTCGATAGGGAAAGCAAACCCCGATAGATAAACCATCGGCATAATTACAACGAACACGGTAAACATCATTGCCTGCTGCTGCGTTTTTGAAATTGTTGAGTTGAATAAGCCCAGTCCGAGTGTTGATAATATGAACAAGAATGAAGCTAACAATAAGAACCAGAAACTTCCGCGTATTGGTATTCCGAACCAAAAGATCATAACCGCATTAACAACAAACATAGTTCCAAAGCCGATTATAATGAACGGGATCAGCTTACCAAGAATCATCTGCCACGGTTTAATCGGCGTAACAATTAATTGCTCTAACGTTCCAAGTTCTTTTTCTTTTACAATTGCAAGTGAAGTTAGCAGCGTTGTTATAAGCATTAAGATTAATGCTGAAATTGCAGGCACCATGAATACGCGGGTTTTTAAATCGGGATTGTACCAAACACGCACTTCAGGAATAATAGAACCTACCGCCGTATTCATTCCCGACTTCTGCATTTTGTTAAGCACGATCGCTTGTGAAAAACTAGACGTTACCCCCTGAACATAACCAAAGGCAATTGAACCCTTGTTTCCGTCGGAGCCGTCAACAATTACTTGAATATCCGAAGGCCTGTTGTTCTGAATATCTTTTTCAAAATCGTGTGGAATTACAATTCCAATTACTGTCTTTCCCGAACCAATATCGCCAGAGAGGGCATCATAATTATCAACGTAGTCTTTCACGGTAAAATAACCGGACTCGGTAAAACGTTCTACATAATCACGGCTAAGTTTAGATTTATCTTGATTATAAACAGAGATGTTCACGTTATTAAGATCAAGGTTCGCCGCATAACCTAGTATAATTGATTGCAAAATCGGAGCCACCAACGCAACCGAAAACATTTTGGGGTCGCGTTTGAATTGCTGGAATTCCTTTTTTATAAAGTGCAGAACTGTCTTCATAATTATTTACGCTATTTCTTTTTTAACATATCGTTTTGAAGCAATGCCAAGAATGAAAACTGAGAACAAAATCATGTAAAGAAGCTGATCCCAAAACACTCCAACTCCTTCACCCTTCAATAATATATCTCTCAAACAAACGATGAAAAATTTTGCCGGGGTGATATTCGTAACAATCTGTATCGGCAGCGGCATATTCTCAACCGGAAAAATAAATCCCGATAAAAGCAGGGCCGGAATTAACGACACCAGTGTTCCTACTTGAAATGCTATCTGCTGGGAATCCGAAATAGTAGAAACAAGCAATCCAAGACTAAGAGAGGCGAAAAGGAAAATGAAAATGCTAACAATCAGCCAGAACACGCTGCCTTTAATAACTATCCCAAACAAAATAAATCCGGCAAGAAGGATTAATCCTGAGTTGATAAAGGCAATTATGATATACGGAATAGTTTTGCCTATCATCAATTCTATAGTAGACAAAGGCGAAACTTTAATTTGCTCTATAGTTCCTCGTTCTTTTTCGCGGACTATCGAAAGTGAAATTGTGATGACAGCGATTACAATCAAAATCATTCCAATGAGTCCGGGCAGCAAAAACTTTGTAGAATTCAAATCCGGGTTATACCAGAATCTCGGCTGTAAGTTTATTGGAATAAAAGCCTGCTTTCCGTATCGCTGAAGAAACGACACTCCTAGTTTTTGAGAGTACGACATTGTTGCTGCATTCACATAATTCATTATTACCGTTGCCGTGTTGCCGTTCACCCCGTCAATTAAAAATTGAATCTTCGCAGACCGATTTGAATTAATTTCCTGAGATAAATCTTTGGGTATAACAAGCACGCACTGCGCTTCCTGTTTGTCAAGCATTCTTTTTATCTGGGATTCAGAATCAAGATAGCGGACAAGATCAAAATAATCGCTGCTTAAGAGCGTGTTTACAAACTCGCGGCTGGTAGACGATTTATCCTGGTCGTACACGGCAATCTTAATGTGGTGAACATCGAAGTTAATTGCGTAACCAAAAACACCTAGCAGAAAGACCGGGAAGAAAAATATAACGCCCAGCATCCGCACGTCGCGCATTAGCTGCTTTGATTCCTTTTTAGCAATCGCTTTTATTCTGGTGAACATTATTTCTTGCCTTCCTCTAATAGATGGATAAATACGTCTTCGAGCGTAGGAATAATTTTATCGATCCGTCTAATTCCGACTTGATCCTTCTCGCATAAAGCCCGGATTTGTTCTATCGATTCAAATTTCTCATTTACCATAACGTGAATGTTGTTGCCAAAGATTGATGTTTCGTTTACAAAACTCTGCTTCTCCAGCACTTCCATTGCTTCAACTACGCGGTCGCATTCTATTTCGAAGATCGGATTCTTTATGTAATTCATCTTTAACTCTTTGGGGTTTCCTTCCGCAACAATTTTGCCCGCGTTGATTAAAATTATATTGTTGCAATACTCCGCTTCTTCCAAATAATGTGTTGTTACCAGCACCGTTGTTCCTTCTGCGGAAAGATCGTTTATCAAATCCCAAAAGTTTCTTCGCGATATGGGGTCCACCCCGCTGGTTGGTTCATCAAGAAAAACTATTTGCGGTTTGTGAATAACCGCAGTACCCAATGCAAGCCGCTGTTTAATTCCGCCAGGAAGCGAGCCGGTAAGAATATTTTCTTTGCCTTCAAGGTTCGCAATCTTCAAGACCCACTTCATTCTTTCTTTAAGAACATTTCCATCCAATCCGTAAACGCCGCCGAAGAAATCTATATTCTCCTGCACCGTTAAATCGTTATACAAAGAAAAGCGCTGCGACATGTAACCGATATTGAGTTTTACCTGGTCGGGTTCGTTTACAACGCTGTACCCGGCAACAAGCGCATCGCCGCCCGTTGGTTCAAGCAATCCGCAAAGCATTCTTATTGTTGTGGATTTACCCGCGCCATTAGCACCAAGAAATCCAAATACTTCGCCTTTCTTAACGTTGAAGGAAACATTATCAACGGCGGTAAAGCTGCCGAAATTTTTTGTTAGTTTATTTACTTCGATTGAGTTCATGTTCTTTGTTATTTTACTTTCGATACCCTAATTCAATTGAACGCAGATTTAACGGATTGAAAAGATTTCCACAGATTAATCAGTTAAAATCTGCCCAATCTGCGTGCTATTACTTAATAAATCTTTTTACCAATGGCTTTATCAAGTTTAACCTTAGCCAACTGAAAATCCACAAGCGCTGTTGCAAGTTTTGTTTTCGCGTCAAGTAAAGATGCTTCGGCGTCAATCAGGTCAGTGCTAGTTGCAACCTGCTGATTATATTTTTCACTCGTAATTCTATAATTCTCCTCCGCCTGCTGAACCGATATTTTATTTACATCAACCTTATCGTTCTCACTGATTATTTTGAGATAAGCCTGGTAAACTTCCAGTTCGATATTGTCTTTAACCTGTTCATAAGCTGTTTGTGTTTGTATTAACTGCTGCTCGGCTTGTGTTGACTGTGACGAATTATATCCCCAATTCCACAATTCCCAATTAAGAGATACGCCGACATCCCAGGTATCTTTGAATTCGTCTTTAGCCGGCATGTATCTTTGGTTCGGACGGCTGTAGTAATAATCTCCAAACAAAAACACCGACGGATACCAGGCGCTTCTCGCCGCAGTTAAAGCGTCTTCGCCGGCATTAATTCTTAACTGCGTAGATTTTAATTCTTCTCTCTGGTTAACAGCTTCTTTTGAAAGATCATTATACTTCATTTCGCCAATGCCGGATTGAATATCCGGGGCGGTTATTTCGGTCGGATCGGAAATATTATATCCGAGCAATTTATTTAAGGCGGCTTGTGCGACCTTAACATTGTTTGCCGATTCAATTCTCATCAACCTAACATTCGCGTACTGAACTTCGAGTTTCAGGTAATCGTTTTTTGTTGCTAGACCGTTATCAAGAAATTTCTTTGTATCGGAAAGATGTTCTTCAAGCTGCTTCAAATTTTCTACTACAAGTACCAGTACTTTTTGAGCTTTGTATAGATTCCAAAATGCATTTTGAATATTCAGCGCGGCTTCGTTTGCGTCTTTATTATAATCGCTCTTAAGCGCTTCGTAATTCGATTCTGCCGCGCTTCTAAGCGAAATTAATTTGAACCCCGTAAACAGCGGCTGTTGCAAAGAAAGCTTTACATTGTAATTGTTCAGAATAACATCTTGAATTTTAACGGGCGTAGGAAAAATAGGAAGATGAACTTCGAACGGGGGAACATCGCTGAGCCGCATATAGCTCGCGCCGAGCGTGAGTTTGGGCAGCATCTGGGATGTAACCTCGGATACTTTTGCGTCGCCGCCAATAATTTTTGATTGAGAAATTTTCAGTGCTTTGCTGTTTTCCAATCCTATTTTGATTGTCTGTTCCAGCGTTAGCGTCCGGCTTTGTCCGTATAAAACGGCTGCGACAAAAACCATTACTACAAAAAACTTTTTCATTATTTCTCCTAAATCCTTTTCCTAATTTTTACCGGGAAACTTTCTACTTTATTAAATGGATAAATACATTTTCCAGCGAAGGCGTGACAATTCTTCTGTCGATTATCCTAACATTGCCTTCGATTAATAATTTTTCAATTGATTCATACTCTTTATCATAACTGTTAAGCACGACATTAATTCTATCGCCGAACATTTGCGCTTCGAAATTTGTTTTGTCTTTTATTATTTGGTAAGCGGGTCTAATCGGCTCGCAGACAATCTCGACTACCTGTTGATTCATTGCATTCTTGATATTTTTGGGTGAATCGAGCGCAATGATTTTTCCGTTGTTCATCATAGCCACGCGGTTGCAGCGTTCGGCTTCATCCAAATAAGGAGTTGACATAAAAATCGTGATGCCTTCTTTAAGAAGCCCGGCAAGAATTTTCCAGAAGTCGCGGCGGGAAACCGGATCGACTCCGGTTGTCGGTTCGTCAAGGAATAATATTTTCGGTTTATGAATTAAACTGCAGGCAAGCGCAAGCTTCTGTTTCATTCCGCCGGAAAGTTTATCTGCAAGACGGTCTCGAAACGGTTTTAACCTGGTAAACTCCAACAGTTCATCTCTTCGCGTATTGTAATTTTTTACATTATGGATGTCGGCAAAAAACTCGATGTTCTCATCAATCGTTAAGTCGCCGTACAAACTAAATTTTTGAGAGAGATAGCCAATGTTGTTCTGAACTTCTTTTATGTTCTTTTTTATTTCCTTATCAAGAAGAACGACGTCGCCTTCATCGGCATTAAGCAGTCCGCATAGAATTCTAATTGTAGTGGTTTTACCGGCTCCGTCCGGACCAACAAGGCCAAACATTTCTCCCCGGCTTACACCAAATGAAATTCCGTTCACAGCGTTTACGTCGCCGTAACTTTTATGAAGATCCGTTATTTGAATTACGTTGTTCATGCTCTTTATAAAATTATTTTTGCATCTGCAGGCATGCCGGATTTTAATTCAAAGTTAGGATTAGATACTCTAATCTTTACTTCGAATACAAGTTTGGTGCGTTCATCTTTAGTTTGAATATTCTTCGGCGTGAATTCGGCTTCCGGCGAAATATATTCTACAACGCCGTTATAGGTCTTGTTTTTGAAGGCGTCAACCGTTACTTCCGCTTTTTGTCCAAGCTTAACCTTTCCCAAATCTGTTTCGGAAACATAAATTGAAAGTTTCATGCTTGAGAGATCCGCTACCTTAACAAGCGAAGACATCATCGAAACGGTTTCTCCTTCCTCTACAAATTTTTTAACGATAAACCCGTTAATCGGAGAAATGATGTAGCTGTCTCGAATACTCTTTTGAATTAATCCAACCGCAGCTTCGGCTTTTTCGTAATTAGCTTTTGCCTGGGCTATTTCTTCCGGACGGGCAATGTTTTTAATCTTTGCAAAGTTTTCCTTTGCAGAAACATACTGCGCTTGAGCAATATCAAATCTCGTCGAGGCGTCGTCCCACTGTTTCTTTGTAATCGCTTTACCATTATAAAGATTTTCCATTCTATCTTTATCTGCTTTTGCGTTATTGAAATTCGCGTCCGCCTGTTTTAATCCTTCCTGGGCTTGGGCAATATCTTCTTTGCGGGCGCCCTTAACCATCAAATCGTATTGAGCTTTTGCCATATCCCGCGCGGCGAGAGCTTGATTCAATTGCAAGTCAAGCGCTTCTTTATCAATAGTCAAAAGGGTGTCTCCGGCGGAAACTTTAGCTCCTTCCTCTTTTAAAATTTTCAGAATCTTTCCGGCAACTTGCGAACTTATTACAACCTCAGTTGCCTCTATAGTGCCGGATTCGCTTATTGTATTCTTATCATTGCCGCTGCAAGCAAAAAGAAACAATGAAAGCAAAACGCCAAAAAATATTTTTACTATTTTCATTTTTATTCCTGTGCTTTTTTACTTATCAAATTATTGTATGCTTCCCGGCCTTTATCCGTGAGCAATCCGTTGATTAATATTCTGAATGTATGCTCGATAGCTTCTTTAGCCGAGAAACTATTGTTCATTATAAAATCTGGATTTATTATAGCCCGGACCGAGCTAAGAAAAACATTGATTGCAATTACCGGCGGCACATCAATGATGTATCCCTCCTTAACGCCTTGAGCA
>DAIEQA010000103.1:0-5491 GCA_027348115.1 Ignavibacteriales bacterium | reverse complement strand
ATTTTTAAACTTCCGTTCGGTCAAAAACTTTTTGCTAAAACAATTTCGCATCGCCGAGCGCCCAAAGTTGTAGAAGAATACAAACTTATTGGCGGTAAATCTCCAATAAATGAATGGACGGAAATTCAACGCTCAATGCTCGAACAACTTCTTAGGAGGAACAATCCAAATGTTGATGTATTTACAGCAATGCGTTATTGGAAACCCCTTACAGATGAAGTTGTAAGAAAAGTTGGACAAGCAAATTATGATAAATAATTTTACTGCCGCTTTACCCGCATAATTCAATAACAACCGTCGGATCGTCATTTAATGAATGGAATAGACATTACAATGGCGATAAACAAAAATTAGTTTATATCGGGACTTACCAAACAAATCCCAAATACGTTGCTGCTATAAATCAAAGAATTGACGAAGGGTTGTTGGAATTTCCAGAAAAATTTAGGGATGATGTACAATTGGTTTTTAGCGCCCATGGCACTCCTGTAAGTTTAGTTAAAAAAGGCGATCCGTACAGTGGACAAATAAAGGAAACTGTTGAGGCGGTAATGAAGGCGAGAAATTATAGTCACAAACACCATCAATGTTATCAGAGTAAAGTTGGACCAATGAAATGGCTGGAACCGTCGACAGATGCGAAGATTAGAGAGTTATCTGCTAATGGGAAAAAGCATTTATTGATTATTCCAATTAGCTTTGTATCCGATCACGTTGAAACATTATTTGAACTTGGAATTGAATATAAACATGTTGCCGATGAATGCGGCATTGAAAATTATATTGTTATGAAAGGATTAAATGACTCCAAATTATTTGTTGAAGCGTTGACTGAATTAGTGAAGCGAGAAATTTAAAACGTAGGACGACATTCTACTTCGTCCTCCGTTTTGCTTCTTCCGTTTCCCGTTATATAAAAACCAGACGAGGTAGAATATGAAAGTAAAATACTTTTTAATTATTACTCTGTTAATCTTATGTTCTAAAAACTTTGCACAAGAGTATAAGGGAATGAATAACCCATTTTACAAGAATTGGGATACACAGTTTCAAACTCCGCCTTTCGGTGAGATAAAGGTCGATGATTATTTACCTGCCTTCGAAGAAGGTATCAATCAGCAAAAAATTGAAGTCGCGGCTATTATAAATAACCATGATAAACCTACTTACGAAAACACAATAGCCGCCATGGAAAAAAGCGGCGCGCTTCTTACAAAGGTTAGCTACGTTTTCTACGGATTGAATTCTACAATCACGAACGATGAAATGCAGAAGGTTAATCAAACCGTAGCCCCGATGCTTTCCAAGTTGAATGACGACATTAAGCTCAACAAACAATTGTTTGGTCGTGTTAACAAAATTTACAAAGACAAGGATAATCTCAATTTAACATCCGAACAAAAAATGCTGCTGGATAATTACTATCTCGATTTCATCCGCGGCGGCGTTAATTTGAATGAAGAAGCTAAGACAAAATTTAGAAAGATAAACGAAGAGCTATCGATTCTAGGAGTAAAATTCGGCGAAAACATTTTAAAAGAAACCAATGCAGTTGGATTGGTCGTTGATAACAAAGATGATCTTATAGGTTTGCCTGATGCTGTAGTACAAGGTGCTGCAGAAATGGCAAAAGCAAAAGGCTACGAAGGTAAATGGGCTTTCACTCTTCAACGCGCAAGCTGGACTCCATTTCTTCAGTACTCTCCCAAACGTGAATTAAGAGAAAAACTTTTCAAGGCATACATTACACGTGGTAATAATAATGATAGTCTGGATACGAAAAAGATTTTAACAAAGATGGCTTCTCTTCGTGTTGAGAGAGCTAATTTACTTGGCTACAAAACTCACGCTGATTTTAAACTCGAACGCAACATGGCAAAGAATCCGGGTAATGTTATGAAGTTTTTAGATCAGCTTTGGACTCCCGCGGTTCATCGTGCCCAGATGGAAACCGCTGACATGCAAAATATAATTGACAAAGAAGGCGGCAGCTTTAAGCTTCAGCCATGGGATTGGTGGTATTATGCTGAAAAAGTTAAGAAAGAAAAATATGATCTCGATGAAGAAATGCTTCGTCCATATTTCAAACTGGAAAATGTGATCGACGGCGTTCACATGGTCGCGAATAAATTATACGGTTTGCAGTTTGTTGAGCGAAAAGATATTCCGGTTTATCATCCGGACGTAAAAGTTTTTGAAGTGAAAGAAGCAGACGGAAAACATGTTGGAATTTTGTATACGGATTATTTTCCGCGCGATACTAAAGAAAGCGGCGCATGGTGCGGAGGTTTCCGCGATCAATCCGATATGGACGGAAATTTTATTACTCCGCTTGTTACCAACTGCGGTAATTTTTTCAAACCGACGGCGGACAAACCTGCGCTCTTAAGCATCGATGAAGTGAAAACTCTTTTCCATGAATTCGGTCACGCGCTTCATTCATTGATGAATGTTTCTGTATATCCCGGCGGCAAACGCGTACCGATTGATTTTGTTGAGCTTCCTTCCCAGATAATGGAAAACTGGGCTATGGATCCCGCAGTGTTGAAACTATACGCGAAACATTATCAAACGAATGAACCGATTCCGCAAGAATTAATTAACAAGATTGAAAACGCGCAGTTTTTTAATCAAGGATTTGAAACCGTTGAATACTTGGCTGCTTCTTATCTTGATATGTACTGGCATACTTTAACGGATGCAACCGAACAAGATCCGGTAAAATTTGAGAAAGAAAATTTTGCAAAGCTTGGATTGATTCCGGAAATTGAATCGCGTTATCAAAGCACTAACTTTCTGCATGTGTTCTCTGGCGACGGATATTCTTCAGGTTACTACGGGTATATTTGGGCGGCAGTTCTTGATGCGGATGCTTTCCAGGCGTTCAAAGAAAAAGGCGATGTATTTGATAAAGCTACCGCCGAAGCATTTAAGAAACTTTTGATCACAGCAGGCAGTGATGATCCAATGACTCTTTACAAAAATTTCCGCGGAAGAGAACCAAAGGTTGATGCGCTGCTGCAAAGAAGAGGATTGAACTAATATACGTAAGATGAGAAACGGAAGACGTAAGGCAAATTAAACTCTCTTACGTCTCCAGTCTTCCAGGATTTCGGATGAATAAATCAATTACCATTCTAGGTGCCGGTATTTCCGGTTTGGCAACAGCTTACTGGCTGGATAAAGCCGGTTACGAAATAAGAATTTTAGAAGCCACAAACGAACCCGGTGGTTCCATGCAGAGCTCGTTTGAAGAAGGCTTCCTTGTTGATTACGGACCAAACAGCGGACTCGAAACAACTCCATTGATTCGTGAAATTGTTGACGAGGTGGGACTATCAAACGAAATGGTTTACGCAAGCGAATCATCAAGCAAAAGATACATTCTTCGCGATAATCAGCTTCATCCTTTGCCGATGGGACCGGGTTCATTTCTTAAAACAAAATTATTTTCCGCTAAAGCAAAAGTGCGTTTACTTGGAGAACCGTTTATCGGGAAATCCGATGACGGTTACTATCAAAGTATGGCAGATTTTGTTCGCAGAAGATTAGGCCAAGAATTTTTAGACTACGCTATCGATCCTTTTGTAAGCGGTGTGTTCGCAGGCGATCCGTACAAGCTTAGCGTCAAATCCGCTTTCCCAAAACTGTATCGACTTGAAGAATTATACGGCGGCTTAATTAAAGGAATGATAAAAGGCGCGAAGGAACGAAAGCAGCGCGCCGAACAATCGAAACAAAGCGCCAGAATGTTTTCGTTTTTATCAGGCATGCAGACATTTCCGAAAGCAATTGCGGAGAAGTTGAAAGATAAAATTGAATACGAATGCAGAGTAACAAGTGTTGAGCATAGTGAAAATGGATGGAAAATTAATTTTGAGAAAGAAGGACAAACTAAAAAGATTTTTTCGGATTACGTTTTATCTACCGTGCCTGCGCATGTTTCATCAGAAATATTTAACGGGCTTGATGAAAACCTTTCCAAACATTTCAACCAGATTTACTATCCACCTGTTATGGTTCTTTATATAGGATTTAAAAAAGATTCTATTGAACAACCGCTGGATGGATTTGGCTACTTGATTCCATCTAAAGAACGAAAATCTTATCTCGGTGCAATTTGGAGTTCTACTATTTTTCCTAACCGATGTGATGATGATAAAGCTGCATTTACGCTTTTTATCGGCGGTGCCAGATCGCCGCATCTGTTTGAAATTGAAAAGAACAAACTTATAGAACAAGTACTTGGAGAATTCAAACATACAATGAGGATTAAATCAGATCCCGTATTTCTACGAGACCGAATATGGCAGAAAGCGATTCCGCAGTACAATACAGGTTATATAGAACACGAGAATTATTTTGATAAATTTGAGAAAGAAAATCCCGGAATTTTCCTTGGCGGGAACTACCGCGGCGGAATTTCTGTAGGAGATTGTATAAAAAATTCGGAAGTAATTTTTAATAAAATTAAAACCTCCGTGCCTCTGTGACTCCGTGGTTTGTTTTTCACCGCAGAGAACACAAAGGACACAGAGAAGGAGTTTTCAAATGGCCAACTATCCAACAAAGCGTTTACGCAGGTTAAGATATAATCCAACCGTACGCGACATGGTTCGCGAAACCATCATCACAAAGAACGATTTGATTTATCCGCTGTTCGTCGTTCCCGGTACAAAAGTAAAAAAGGAAGTCAAATCCATGCCGGGTGTTTTTCAAATGTCGATCGACGTCGCAGTTGATGAATGCAAAGAAGTTGAAAAACTCGGCATACCGGCAGTAATACTTTTCGGAATTCCCGATCACAAAGATGAAGTAGGCTCCGGGGCATATTCATCAGACGGAATAATTCAAGAAGCGATTCGAGCGATCAAAAAGAAAACAAAAAAACTTTTAGTAATTACAGACGTTTGCTTGTGCGAATACACCTCTCACGGTCATTGCGGCATTCTTGAGGGTGAAAGAATTCTAAACGATGAAACAGTTGACTTGCTTGTGAAAGAAGCATTGTCTCACGCGGAAGCCGGCGCGGATATTATTGCGCCGTCGGATATGATGGACGGACGCGTGGGCGCAATTCGCAAAGCACTTGACGATGAAGGATTCACCGAAATTCCAATAATGAGTTACGCGGTTAAATACGCTTCAGGTTACTACGGACCGTTTAGAGACGCTGCTGAATCAGCTCCGGCTTTCGGCGACAGACGTTCGCATCAAATGGATATCGCAAACGGTAACGAAGCTATGCGTGAAGCCGAAAGCGATATTGAAGAAGGCGCAGATATTATTATGGTAAAACCTGCCGGGGCATATCTTGATATTATTTGGCGCGTGAAAGAAAAATTAAATATGCCTACTGCTGCTTACCAGGTCAGCGGTGAGTATGCAATGATAAAAGCTGCCGGTAAAATGGGCTGGATTGACGAAGAGAGAGTAATGATGGAATCGCTCACGGCAATTAAACGCGCCGGCGCCGATATGATATTAACTT
>DAIEQA010000045.1:0-13701 GCA_027348115.1 Ignavibacteriales bacterium | reverse complement strand
ATTCTTTAACAATGCAAAAGAAGCCGGTGTAAAAGGTTTGATCGTTCCCGATGTGCCCCTTGAAGAATACAATTCCTTTTTTGAAGAACAGTCCGATGGGATTGATATTATACTTCTTACAACTCCTACTTCTTCCGATGAACGAATTAAATCCATCGACGAAAAAAGCGAGGGCTTTGTATACTGCGTTAGCGTTGTCGGCACAACAGGAATCAAAAACAATTTCGGCAGCGATACATTAAATAACTTGAAGCGAACTTACCCCCTTCTAAAAAAGAATAAGATGATGATTGGATTCGGCATAAGTAAGCCGGTAGATGTTAAAACGTTTTCTCCTTGTTGCGACGGCGTTATTGTTGGCAGCAGGATAATGAAATCTTTGCTCGATAACGATAAAGCGGAAGATACTCTTGCTATAATTTCTTCTCTTCGCAAAGCATGCATACTTTAATTCGAGTTAAGAATTTCCCTGTGCCTCCGTGTGAGAAAAATATTTTTAACCACGGAGACACAGAGAATTCAATTCCAAACGAAACAACGATTAAGAACGCCGTTCACTTTTCATTAATACAAGGTAGATTATAAACGAAACGCCGAATCCGACGAACCAGGCATAATCATAAAGGATATGAAGCGAAGGAATAATCAAACCGATAAGAGCAACCACAACGCCGGCAATAAGCGAATAAACAGCTTTCGGATTAAATCCGTTCTTGTATTCGTAGGCACCGTTACGTTTGTACAAATCGCTTACGGCTAAATCCATTTTCTTAATAAGAAAGTAATCGCAAATTAAAATCCCGGCGATTGGACCAAGAAAGCCGGAATATCCAACCAGCCAACCGAAGATGTAAGCGCTGTAATCCGAAAGAAGCTTCCACGGCATAATTATTATACCGAGTATTGCCGTCATAATTCCGCCGCGGACGAAAGTAATTTTTCGGGGATAGAGATTTGCAAAATCGTTTGCCGGCGAAACAACATTAGCCGCGATGTTTGTTGTTAACGTAGCCACCATCAAAGCGAGCATCGAGATAATAACAATAAGGGGATTGTCGAACTTTGTAAGAAGTGCAACAGGGTCCCAAATTGCCTGGCCGAATATTACAACTGTTGCGGACGTAACTGCGACACCGATGAAAGAATAAAGAGCCATCGTAGGAGGAAGCCCAATTGCCTGCCCGAGCATCTGCGCTTTCTGACTTTTGGCGAAGCGTGAGAAATCGGGAATGTTAAGCGATAATGTCGCCCAATATCCAACCATGCCGGTTAATGAAGGAATAAAGAAACTCCAGAACTCGCTCATAGTTTTAAATTTGCTCGGCTGACTTAAAATAGGTCCGAACCCACCGCCGCGCAGATAAGCCCAAATCAAAAGAGCGATGCCTACTATCAAAAGGAACGGCGCACCGAGGGCTTCGAGCAAGCGGATCGATTCCATTCCGTTCACAATAAAATAAACATTCATAGCCCAAAAAATTATAAATGAAATTGCCGTTCCAAAAGAGAAGGAAGACCATTGCGGGAATACAACAATAATAAACGAGTTCAACGCCTGCCCGCCAATCCATGTTTGAATTCCGAACCAGCCGCAGGCAACAACTGCGCGAAGCAGCGCGGGAATATTGGAGCCGAATGTTCCGAAAGCCGCGCGCGATAAAACGGGAAAAGGAATTCCATACTTCGTTCCGGCGTGAGCGTTAAGAATCATTGGAATGAGAACAATTATATTTCCGAGCGTAATTGTAATAAGCGCCTCCCACCAGTTCATACCGCCGGCAATCAACCCGCTTGCAAGCATGTAGGATGTAATACAAACGCTCATACCGATCCAGAGCGAAGCCACGTTGTATGTCCCCCATGAGCGTTCGTGAATTTTTGTGGGCGACAAATCTTTATTGAAGAAGCGCGAGTCCCCTACGCCGGAAAGATCGGTTTCGACCAAAGTCTCCGAAAAGAATTTATTCATTGTATTCCTTTTCTAAAAATAAAATATGAAACGATTGTCAATATGATTTTACATGACTACGGCAGTTAAAATCTTTTATCGAGCGATGTAAACGCCGGAATAATATTTTATAATTTTGGGCTGCCTAAATTCAATTCCATGCAGTGCCGTAAGTATCTCTCTTCATAAAATTTCCCCTTCCGGGTTTCCCGAGGAATTTATTGTTCTCTACAATTACTTCGCCGCGCGATATAACAATTTCTGCATCGCCTTTTATTTTTCTTCCTTCGAACATTGAATAATCCACTGCCATGTGATGTGTCTTAGCCGAGATTGTATGTTCCTTATCAGGATTCCAAATTACAATATCGGCGTCGGTTCCGGGAGCGATTGTTCCCTTGCGCGGAAAGAGTCCAAACATTTTAGCGGGTGCTGTAGAGGTTAATTCGACCCACCTGTTAAGTGTAATTCTTTTGTTAACAACGCCTCCGTCGTAGATTAGCTGCATACGATGTTCTATGCCCGGTCCGCCGTTCGGAATTTTTGTAAAGTCGTGTTTGCCTAATTCTTTCTGCTCATTGAAACAGAAAGGACAATGATCCGTCGAGATTAACTGAAGCGTATTTTTCTTTATGCCTGCCCACAGTTTTTCCTGGTGCCATTTTTCTCTTAACGGAGGAGTGAAAACAACTTTAGCGTCTTCGAAACCCGGTTTGTTCATATCGTCGAGCGAGAGAAATAAATATTGAGGACATGTTTCCGCAAACGCAGGCAAACCCCTGTCGCGCGCTTCGGCAACTTTTTCGAGAGCGTCGTTAGATGAAAGATGAACGATATAAACCGGTGCGCCGGCCATTTGAGAAAGAGCTATTGCTCGGTTAACTGCTTCTCCTTCCGCAGTTGTTGGCCGCGTTAAGGCGTGGTAGATAGGAGCTGTCTTTCCTTCTGCCAGAGCTTTTTGAACTATGAGATCAATAACCCCGCCGTTCTCGGCGTGCATGCAAACAAGCGAGCCGGTATTCGCGGTGTGCCGCATAGCTCTAAAAATTGTAGCGTCGTCGGACATCAACACGTTGGGATAAGCCATGAACAATTTGAAACTTGTTATTCCTTCTTTCACCATGTCGCTCATATCGCCAAGATCTGCTTCGGGCAAATCCGTAATAATCATATGAAAGCCGTAATCAATCGTAGCCAGACCCTCGGCTTTTTTCCACCATGTATCGAGCGCGGTGCGCATCTTTGTTCCTTTAGCCTGAGTTGCAAAATCAATAATCGAGGTTGTACCGCCGAAAGCCGCAGCGCGCGTTCCGGTTTCAAAGTTATCGCAGGAGACTGTTCCGCCAAAAGGCATATCGAGATGAGTGTGAACATCAATGCCGCCTGGAATTACATATTTTCCTTTCGCGTCGATTGTTTTGTCGGCACTTATATTCAGCGAAACGCCAATGGTTGTTATTTTGTCTTTCTCGACAAAGATATCGCCGGTGTAATCCTGCTCGGCGGTAATTATTCTTCCGTTTTTAATTAGGAGCGACATAATTTTTCTACTCCGACTTTGTTTTTAAAATTGTTGATGATCAATCATAACAATCATGTTCGATTCATCAATCCAAATGGAAATGATGTTAGTCAATGAATTTCAATTCCGTGCTTGCGCTGAAACTCAGCGAGCTTTTCCCAGGTTAACGGCTCGCCTCTTTTTCTAAACTCCGATGTCAATTCATTCCACGTCTTTGATGCCGAACCGTCGTCGATTCTTACCATTGAAATACAATTCTCTACGGGACAAACAAGAGAACAGAGTGCGCAGCCAACGCATTCATTTTCTCTGACTTCAGTTTTGTTATGCCCGTTTACAGGAATAAGATCGATGCATTGATGCGCGGCGTCTTCGCAAGCGATGTAGCACAAATTGCAATGGATAAATTTTGTTTGATCTATTCGCGCGATTGTCCTATTCAATAAGTCGAAGTTCCCGAAATCATTTATTTTTGGAAGCGATTTGCCGCAGATTTGATCGAGAGATGTAATTCCTTTCGATTCCATCCAATTGCTCATTCCTTCAATCATATCACTTACAATACGGAATCCGTAATGCATAACTGCGGTGCAGACCTGTACGCTTGAAGCGCCGAGCAAAATAAATTCAAGCGCGTCTTTCCAATTGCTTACGCCGCCTATTCCGGAAATAGGAAGATTGATCTCCGGATCGATTGCAACCTGTGAAAGAAGATGAAGAGCAATCGGTTTTACGGCAGGACCCGCGTAGCCGCCGTGTCCGCCAAATCCGCCTACGTTTGGCTTCAACTCAAACGTATCGAGATCGATACCGATAATGCTGTTGATTGTATTGATTAATGAAATACCCGAAGCGCCGGCAGCTTTAGCCGCACGCGCGGGAAGCTGGATGTTACTTACATTTGGAGTAAGCTTAACGAGCACCGGAATAGTTGAAACTTCGGTAACCCATTCCGTAATCATTTGACAATACTCAGGAACCTGTCCTACGGCAGCACCCATACCGCGCTCGCTCATCCCGTGAGGGCAGCCGTAATTTAATTCAATGCCGTCGCAGCCGGTATCGATGGTTCGTTTTACTATATCGTGCCAGACTTCTCTTTTCGACTCGACCATCAAAGAGACAACTACTGCGCGGTCAGGCCAGAGTTTTTTTGTCTCTGCAATTTCTTTAAGATTGGTTTCGATGGGCCGGTCGCTAATTAATTCTATGTTGTTCAGACCAAGAATTTTTTGCCCATTGTAATCCAACCCGCCGTACCTGTTGAAAACATTCATAACCGGTTCGCCGATCGTTTTCCACACAGTACCTCCCCATCCATGCTCAAAAGCTTTGCAGTTTTGATAAGCGGAATTTGACGGGGGAGCCGAAGCCAACCAAAAAGGATTGGGAGATTTTATTCCGGCGCAATTAATTGAAAGATCTACCATGATTCATCCGATTGATTTCATGAATTTAAATACGCGTCGATACCATGTGCGGCGCGTTTGCCATCGTATGCAGCGTTAACGACTTCTTTGCCGCCGTTGATGCAGTCTCCGCCGGCAAATATTTTAGGATTATTTGTTTGATACGAATCTTGATCGACAATCACGCATCCGTCGCTATCAAGAGTTAGATTATGAATTGAATTAAGGAAACTTGATTTGGTTTCCTGCCCGATAGCTTTGATTACCATGTCGGCATTTATAACAAATTCGGAACCCGGGACAAAGACGGGTCTGCGTTTGCCTTTGCTGTCCGGTTCGCCGAGCTTCATCTTCAAACATTCTATTCCTTCCACAAAATTTTTACCTACGATTTTCTTTGGAGCGGTAAGAAAGTAAAACCCGATTCCGTCCTTCTTCGCGAGATCGTATTCAAAATCGTAGGCGGACATTTCAACATTGCTTCTTCGATAGATAATATATACTTGTTCGGCGCCAAGCCGCTTTGCTTCGGTGGCTGCGTCGATAGAAGTATTTCCGGCCCCGATAACCACAACCTTCTTGCCGAGAGAAACATCTTTCCAATTTTCCATCTTAACTTTCTCTATGAATTCGAGCGCGCCGACAACCCCGGAAAGTTCTTCGCCGGGAATGGAAAGTTGGGGACTTTCTCCAAGGCCGATACCGATGAACAACGCTTCATGTTTTTTTAGAAGCTCGTCAACTTTTACATCTGCACCAATTGTAACACCCGTTTTAATTTCAACGCCGAAAGATTTAATAAGCTCAACTTCTTTAAGACTGTCTTCCCTTCTCATCTTGTATGGCGCTATTCCCCAGGTATTTAGTCCGCCGGGAATTTTATTTGATTCATAAATTGTAACATCGTAACCAAGCAGAGATAGCTCGGCAGCGCAGGATAATCCAGCCGGGCCGGAACCGATAATGCCTATCGATTTTTTCTTCTTTTCTTTTTTATCAAACAGCCGCGGCATTCCTTTGGCAAAAAAATAATCCATTGCAAAGCGTTGGAGTTTTCCAATCTCAATCGGCTTTTCACCCTTAGCATTGTACACGCACGCGCCTTCGCATAAGACTGCCACGGGACAAGCTTTTGAACAAGTAAGCGCTACCCAATTTGATTGAAGGATTGTTTTTGCGGAGCCAAGCAGGTTTGAAGAGGAAATCTTTTTAATGAACGTCGGAATATCGATATGAGTAGGACAGCTTTTTGTGCACGGGGAATCATAACAGTAAAGGCACCTGTTTGCTTCGGCAACAGCCGAGTTGTTTGTAAACGGCGGATGAAGTTCGGCAAAATTCTTTTCGTATTCTTCCGCGCTTAATTTTGGAGCTAAGTTATTCATAGAAAATTCTCTTTCGAGGTATATGTTAAACGGTTACTATTCACAATGCTTCATCGGCAATAGACAAACACTCATCAAATGCTTCTACGGCTCTGTCAATCTCTTCTTGCTTAATTATCATCGGAGGCGCAATAACAAAATGACTTATCCATGCCTGCACATAGATGCCGCGCTTCATTATTTCAGCTGCTACTTTATCAACCAGCATTGGCCGACCTGCTACTTTATCTTCCTTTACATTGAACGGTTCTTTGGTTGTTCCATTCTTCACCAATTCAATTGCATAAAACAATCCGATTCCTCTTAAATCTCCAACCGACGGATGTTTTGCTTTCAGCTTCAGCAATTTTTCACCGAGATACTTTCCCATCCCGGCGGCGCGGTCGATTAGATTATTTTTCTTCAATTCGTTTATCGCAGCAATTGCCGGCGCAAGAGTTAACGGGTGAGCTTCGTAGGTATGACCGTGTGCAAAGTAATGATCGTGAAAATAATCCGCTATCTTCATTGTTGTTGCCGTCAACCCGAGAGGGACATAAGCGGAAGTAATTCCTTTTGCAGTTGTAAGAATATCCGGCTTTACATTCCAATGATCTACGGCAAACCATTTACCCGTTCTGCCCCAGCCGCTCATAACTTCATCGGCAATCATTAAAACATTATTATCGTCGCAAATCTTCCGCAGCTTCGGCAAATAATCATCGGGTGGAATTAAGATCCCGTTAGTACCTACAACCGGTTCAAATATTAGAGCGGCAACATTTCCTTCGTTCTTAATCATGTGCTCGATGTAGTCAGCGCAGGCAATGCCACAGTCTGGATAAGAATGTTTCATCGGACAGCGATAGCAATTGCATTCAGGCGCAAAAATTACACCGTCGATTTTGCCGGAGGGTTCGGCGGCCCACCTTCGAGGATCGCCGGTAGCGGAAATTGAAGCGGCGGTAGAGCCGTGATAAGAATTATATCTTGAAATAATTTTGTATTTGCCTGTGAACATCCGCGCAATTTTAATTGCGGCTTCGTTAGCTTCGGTGCCGGAGGTTGAGAAATAAAATTTTTCCAAACCTTCGGGCAATACTTCGAGCAAAAGTTTACTTAATTCGGCGCGCACATCGGTAGCAAACCCCGGTGCGGCGTAAGCAAGTTTCCTTGCTTGATCTTCAATTGCTTTTATCACTGCCGGATTTTTATGTCCGATCGAAACACACATAAGCTGCGAAGAAAAGTCCAAATATTTTTTACCGCTCGAATCGGTAAAGTAACATCCTTCGGCGTCAACAATGTTTAAAGGTGTCCATCCTTTCTGATATCTCCATGTTCCGTAAGTATGCTTGGCTGTTACGGCTACAATTTCTTCCGGTGTCAAATTGTATTCTCCCGTTTCTAAATTCTACTTTTCAAGATTTGTAATTGCGCCGTAAGATTCAGGCCGTCTATCGCGGTAAAACTGCCAGACATTTCTAACCTCCTGAATTTCGTCGAGATTCAAATCTGCAACAACGAGTTCATCTTTATCCCTGCACGCTTGAGCGATAATTTTACCTCGCGGATTACAGAAATAGCTTTTACCGTAAAACTCTCCGATATTCCACGGAGCTTCTGTGCCAACACGATTAATCGCTCCGACAAAATAACCGTTGGCAACAGCGTGAGCCGGCTGTTCAAGTTCCCACAGGTATTCAGAAAGTCCGGCTACAGTTGCGGAAGGATTGAAAAGAATTTCCGCGCCGTTCAATCCGAGTATGCGAGCGCCCTCTGGAAAATGACGATCGTAACAAATATAAACGCCGATATCCGCATAAGCGGTTTTGAAAACCGGGAAGCCGAGATTACCGGGTTTGAAATAAAACTTCTCCCAGAATCCTGGATCGCAATGCGGGATATGATGCTTGCGGTATTTGCCAAGATATTTTCCGTCCGCGTTAATAACCACGGCTGTGTTATAGTAAACGCCGGTAATCTCTTCCTCGTAAACCGGAACAACCAATACCATGTTGTGCTTCTTAGCAACTTCCTGCATCAATTGAACGGTCGGCCCGTCCGGAACTTTCTCGACCAGAGAATACCATTTGGTTTTTTGTTCGGCGCAGAAATACGGTCCATAAAACAATTCCTGCATGCAGAGAACCTGCACGCCTTTTTGCGCCGCCTGTTCGATAAACGAAAGATGCTTGTCGATCATCGATTGCTTAATTTTTTCAATCGGCTGTTCGGTTGATAAAGAAAGAATAGCCTGGATTAAACCGCCGCGAACAATTCGTGACATAGATTTTTCCTGCTTTAGTTTATATTATAATTCGAGAAAAAAAAGCGCCTCAAAAAAATTCAGCTCATCCAATTGACTTTCGAATCGGGATTCCACTTAACCGTAGTTTTCTTCAGCTTCGTCCAAAATTCTATCGAGCTTTTTCCGGTGATGTCGCAAGTGCCGAACTTGGATTCATTCCAACCGCCGAATGAGAAGGGCTCTCTCGGAACCGGAACTCCAATGTTAACGCCAATCATACCGGCGCTTGCCCTTTCGCCGATATACCTTGCCATTCCTCCGCTTTGTGTAAAAACCGAAGCTGCGTTGCCGTACAACGAACTCCTCTGAATTGCAAGCGCCGAATCGACATTATCTGCCCTAATAATGGCCAGCACCGGTCCAAATACTTCTTCTTTGGCAATCTTCATCTCCGGTTTTACATAATCAATTACGGTCGGTCCCACGTAAAAACCGTTTTCTTTACCTTCAACTTTATAGTTTCTGCCATCCAATAAAATTTTAGCGCCTGCCCCTTCTGCTTCGGTTATATAATTTTCAATCCTTTCTTTCGCTTGTTTGGAAATAACTGCGCCGAGATTTTTACCCGGGATAATTTTTTTTGCTTCTTCTACGAGTTGTTGAATTATGTGATCGACAGATCCGACAGCCACCATGGCCGATGCCGCCATACATCTTTGGCCTGCACAGCCTGACATCGACGCTGCAACATTGGAAGCGGTCATTCCAACATTTGCATCGGGAAGAACAATCAAATGATTTTTTGCCCCGCCTAGAGTCAACGCTCTTTTTAAATTAGCGGTTGCGCGTTTGTAAACAATTTTGGCAACCTTAGTCGAACCGACAAACGATACCGCTTCAATTCCGGGATGATCGCAAATTGCTTCAACTGCTTCTTGAGTACCGTGAACAACAT
Organism: Ignavibacteriales bacterium; assembly: GCA_027348115.1. Lineage (GTDB taxonomy): Bacteria > Bacteroidota > Ignavibacteria > Ignavibacteriales > Melioribacteraceae > Fen-1258. The sequence goes on along the minus strand of DAIEQA010000045.1, from coordinate 4,252 downwards.
TAAAAACACCGTTTGGTAATCCTGCTTCATTTAACAATTCGGCAATTCTATTTGCGCTAATCGGAACCTGCTCGGAAGGTTTGAGAATCATACAATTGCCTAAGGCAATAGCGTTGGGAATAGTCCAGTTTGGAACCATGTTTGGAAAATTAAAAGGAGTAATGCAGGCAACTACGCCTAGTGGATATCTTTCGATGCGGCATTCAACTCCTCGGCTAACTTCCATTATTTCGCCTGCAGAGATTTGTTCGAGCGAGCAAGCGAATTCGGTAACCTCTATACTTTTTTCGATCTCGGCAATGCTTTCGGAAATGGTTTTCCCGTTTTCGGTGTGAATTAACTCGGCAAGTTCATTTAAGTTTTTTTCGAGCAATTGTTTATAGCGGAAGAAAACCTGCACGCGTTCTTTAATAGGAATTGCAGACCATGCCGGGAACGCATTCTGCGCGCTTTTAACCGCTCGATCTATCGCTTCCGCGTTTGAGATCGGAACAGTTGAAATGATTGAACCGTCAAGAGGAGAAAGTACATCTAAATTTTTTACCGTACTGCTATCGGAATTACCGCCAATAAAATTTGCTACAGAAGGATATTTCATAAATCCCTCGTAAATGTTTTTAAAGAACGCTTTGTCTTTCCTTATCGCTAAAAGAAAATAAAATAATTTTCGAAAGAAATAAAGAACTATTTATCGGCACGCTTGATTTTGAAGCAGCTAAACCAAGATATGCTTGTCTAATCCTCTACTGTCTTTTAGAGTTCCAATAATTTGCAAGCAGCGGTCCGGAAAGATTTTGCCAGATGCTGAATACAGCTCCCGGCAAAGCGGCAATCGCTGTAAAATATTTAATTGCGAGCGCGACGCTTAAACCGGAATTCTGCATTCCCACTTCAACGCTTATGGCGCGGCAGTCTGCCTCATCGCATTTTAATAATTTACTGATATAATACGCCAGGCCGAGTCCCGTGCCGTTATGCAGAACTACGGCAAAGACGGTTATGTATTCAATATCTTCCAAACTTTTTTTATTGAGCGCCACTATGATGGCAATTATAATAACGATGGCAAACGTTGACAGCATCGGCAATGCCGGCCTGATTTTTTCTATTTCTTCTTTGAAGAAAGAATTGATTGCCGTTCCTAAAATCACCGGAATTACAACCATCTGGAAAATACTCCAGAGCATTTCCCACGCGGGAACCGGGATTATGTGGTTGAGAAATAAATAAGTAAGCATCGGGGTCATAAAAACCGAGGTGAGCGTTGTTAACATTGTAAGCGTTACCGAAAGTGCAACGTTTCCTTTTCCCAAATATGTAATTACATTTGATGCAGTACCGCCGGGCGCGCAACCGACGAGCATCATACCGGCAAATAGAAGAGGCGAAAGATGAAATACCAAAGAGATAACATAACCGGCTAACGGCATTATTAAATATTGAAGAGCGACTCCGAGGAGAATCATTCTCGGCGCCTTAAATACTCCGCTGAAATTTTCCCAGGTTAATGTCATTCCCATGCCGAACATTACAACGGTTAAGAAAGGAACGATAGCGCTTTTAAATTGAGAAAAGAAATCCGGGAAGAAAAATGCAATAACAGAAAACAGAATAGCCCATACCGGGAACAGCTTGGTAATTTTTTCCAATTCTTATTTCCTTTCTTCTTTTCAGAATGGAATTGCGGTTTGACTTATTGGGTGTAAAACATAAATTATTTTTCGGAAAGGCGAAAGAAAAATTAAAGATTCCGGCAAACACAGACCAATCCTCGGAAGCAGCCATAGACTAACCTATGACTGCTTCAAATAGATCATTCGCATCAACTCATGGGGCAATTCATCGCACCCCGGTAAATAGATTAGGCGGAATTGCCTGATGCCGCCGGTTTTTTAACTGCTTTTTTCCTATCGGATTTTCTAGTGCCGCCGAGCTGTTCGTACTCGACGGAATCATCGCCGAATTTTGAAACCGCACCCGATAATACTTTGGTGCACATTTCATTAAGCATCTTTTCGGCGATATAATATTCGTTGCTCTTCTCGTCTGCGGTTTTCAATACTTTGTTGTAATCTGCTCTTTTGGATTCAACAAGTTCAATTTGGGCGCTCATTGCTGCCGCGTTCAGCGGCACTTCATCGTTGCCGTAGTTGATCGGCTTACCTTGATTCGCTTCAACTACCTGCATACCGTTCAGCCGGTTTTCAGCTTTACTAACGATTGCCGATTTGCCTTTCTCCTTAAAAGCCATTCAGCCCTCCGTAATTTAGTTAGTTGATTAGTTAGCCCCTATTCAAGAGTATTGCCCGTAATCTTTTAATATTTTCTTTAAAAACTCTGTTATTCCGTCGTTTATTAATTTATCCTTCCCCCTTTCTCATTTCGACACATTGCCAACTAACTTTTGAATGCTCCCGGCTAAGTTGTTCACATACAAAATTTAGTTTGCTGTATGTCCAACTAAAAGACCAATCTCCAAATTTAAGTTGACAATGTTCCAAACTAAGTAAACCGGGTTCCTAACTTAGTAGGCCACATATCAAACTTACTTTACAACGTAGCTCGGAAACATTTACATCCCCCAATTCAAGAATTCAACGTCCAAAACTTACCTTAATTTATACCGGAACTGCCCGGGTTTAAGTAAAACTAATTAACGAACTTACCAATATTTCCTTTGAACGATTCGATATTTATTTTTTTTCGTTATTTAGCCGCCGTCTTAAATAACAATCTTATTCTGGGGCGGTATTTAACCATTTCAAGCAGTCCCAAAAAATCCATTTAGAGAGCTATGGATCATTAGGTGAATTTAGTATATGTATCAGTCAACTTATATAATGGAGCATTGTATTGCTGCTTAACTCTTCCGGCCTTCTCGAATCATTCTATGAGAGTAATTCTTAATATTCGCTTCTATCGAACAGTTGTTCTAATCAATATGGCGGAAACAAGTCTATGGCAGACGGGCAATACTTATGTGATTGCCTTAAGCTCAACACTATCCTTAATAGTTCATAATTTGTAATGCAAAATTCAAACAGAAGTCCTCACTAATGTTTCCCATTCATTATACAAAAGATCTTCATATTGCCTTAGATGATATTGTTCTATCTCTTTGAATTGCTCTTCGACTATTCTTTGCCAGTATTCTTTATCATCCAGAAGATCACAAACTTTTTTAGCAGCCAAATCCAAATCTTTAGTATCAATAGGAATCCCTGAGGATAGTACTTCTGCTACCCCGGCATCCTTTGTATATAAAACCGGAACGCCGTGCTGCATAGCTTCGAGTATAACCATTCCGAAAGGTTCCGAACGCGATGGTACAATTAAGGCCGCCGTATTTGCAAACGCTTGAGCACGGTTTTCCCATTTAAGATGACCTCTATAATTAATGAAATCCAGGTAATATATTTTCATTGGTTCAAGCCCCATTCCGCTTGCGATATATTGACGATGGAATTTTCCTCCTTTGTTATTAACAATAATTAAGTGCGTGCAATATTTTGTTGAAGATTTGGATCCAATTGCAAAGGCGGTAAAACCCCGGCGGAATATCATTTCCTGAACTGATTTTAATTTTTCTTTGGGTATTTCCGGGGCAACTATATTAATGCTGTTTGTTTGGGAATCATAATTTACAGGGACAATTTTATAGAATTCGACCAGCGCAATATCGTTCTCATTAGTTTTCTTGTCGATTCCCTTAAATACTTTGGGATCCGGAATTTCAACTTCTTCAATAGTGCGGGCGTTGCGAACAATATTTTCTTCCTCGCCGGCACCGTATACATCAAATATTGTATTTGGTTTTATACGCCTAATTTTTCTTGCGATCTCAATGAAATAGTCCGGTCCTTTTTGTAAACTTAACCTACCTAAAAAAACAATCCTTGATGATGAGTGTTCCCCTAAATTGCCGGAAGCAATGTTGTTTTCCGACAAACAATTCGGAACAACCGAAATTTTATCCGGGGGTATTTCATAAATATCAATTACTCTATTCTTGGTAACCTTACTTACTGTAATTATTTTATTGCATTTTCTGCAGCCGTCATTCTCAATTTTTTGTATTGAATAGCTGGCTTTTCCGTTTTGCCTGTCGTCTTCGAGAGAATGCAGATGCGCAACCCACGGCAAGTTAAAAGTTTCCGATATAATCTTTGCAGCGCCAAATGTCAGCCAATCATGCGCATGGATGACGTCGAAATTAAGCTTGCTGTTATCAACTGCTTCAACCACTTTAGCC
>DAIEQA010000022.1:0-21976 GCA_027348115.1 Ignavibacteriales bacterium | reverse complement strand
CGTTTTTAATTCAGCAGGGATTCATTCAGCGCACTCCGCGTGGAAGAGAAGCTACCGATCTTGCCTATATTCGGTTTAATAAGAAACGCGGTAAAGCTAAAGATCAGCAAACATTTTTCGATTAAATAAATCCGCCTGAGGCGGAAAACATCTGAGGATTATGGTTCGAGTAAACAAAATCAAAATAGGCGATGGGCTGCCTTTAGTCCTTATAGCCGGGCCATGCGTGGTCGAAAACGAAAAAGTAACTCTGCATACGGCAGAGCAGATCAAAAACATTACTGATGAACTGAACATCCCGTTCATTTTTAAATCGAGCTACAAAAAAGCTAACCGAACAAGCATTAAATCTTTTTCCGGGATTAATATTGATAAGGCGTTAAAAATTCTGGCGAAGGTAAAAAAAGAATTCTGTGTTCCTATACTTACGGATGTGCACGAAGTAGGCGAAATCGAATCGGTTGCTGAAGTAGCGGATGTTCTTCAGATACCGGCTTTTCTTTCCCGCCAAACAGATTTGTTAATTTGTGCCGCGCGGACAGGCAAAACCGTGAATGTAAAGAAGGGTCAGTTTCTATCCCCTGATGATATGAAGCATGTGGTTGAAAAAATTGAATCGGCTAAGAACAAAAAGATTCTGCTTACCGAAAGGGGCTCTTCGTTCGGTTATCACAATCTTGTTGTGGATATGCGCGGCCTTGAGATAATGAAGGAATTCGGTTACCCGGTTATTATGGACGCAACCCACGCCGTTCAACTGCCGAGCAGCACAAATGTATCCGGCGGCGATAGACGCTTTATTCCTACATTGGCAAGAGCGGCCGTTGCTGTTGGAGTTGACGGATTATTTTTAGAAGTTCACCCGGAACCGTCCAAAGCATTAAGCGATGCTGCAAGCCAGCTTCCTTTAGCACATTTGAAAAAATTATTGGTTACTATAAAACGGATCGACGAAGTGGTTAAGAATGAGAAGTGAACTGGGCGCAAGGATTCGTGAACTAAAGATTTTTTTGTTTGACCTGGACGGCGTCTTAAGAAGTGATAACGCTTCGTTCGAAAATTGTTATTCGAGGGTAAGCCGGGCTGCAAGAGAATTTAAAAATCTCGGCACGCTCTTCGGAATAGTTACTGCAGGAAAGGAAGACGAGCATCTATCCCGGCTGCGGTCAATCGAAAATTGTATTGTGTTTTCATCCTCTATAGACAAAGTTTCTTTGACCCGGCAGTTCTTGGAAGAAAAAAATATTGATTATAAAAACGTATTTTATATAGGCGACGATCTGCTCGATATTCCCCTGCTGCGGCAGTGCGGAGTTTCCTGCGCGCCAAGGAACGCCAAAAGGGAAGTTAAACGCAGCGTAAGCTTTATTGCTAAAGCCGAAAGCTGCGACGACTTGCTCGATGAGATAATTAATTTATTTAAACGATCGAAGGAGGCGGCAAACCGTGCAACAAAATGCTAACGAGTTGTTTCCGCGCGAACTGAGCGATAATGAAAAATTTTGGCTCTTTGCCGCGCTTCCCGAAAATAAACCCGGTTATAAAAAGTACCGCGAGCTAATCGATAGTCTAATGGTTATCGGTTACGGAAGATTCGGCGCGGGAAATTTAGTACTCGGAGAAGCACACGATGTTGTTGATCTTGAAGATCCGTCTGCGCCGATTTTTGCAATTGCCAATATCGTTTACGCAAACGCACAAATTTACGTAACCATTCACGAAGAATTTGAAAACCAAATTGAAGTGGACATAAAAAGTTTAAAAGGCGAAACTATTCCTGCCGACCCTGGCGGCGCAAAAATTTGGACTTACTCGGATTGGAAGCCGGGACTAAAAGCCCCCAACGACGGCGGAGATATAAGGGAAGTAGTTTTAATCAAAGACAAAATTGTTCTGGCTATTGCGCCTTCGCATAAAAAAATTTGGGTTTACAACGCGGAAAGCGGCATCAATCATTTTGTGCCGGTTACAAATTATTACAACGAAATTATGATTCTTATGCAAAATAAAGATCCGGAAACCGCGCTCGACCCCGGGAGAATCTTTACGCATCTAAATGAATTTACTGACGAGCAATTGATTGCCGGCTTCTTAATTTATAACAAGCATTGGAACCGTGTTGAATTAGATTACAATTTGTTTGCTAAGAAAGAAGATCAAAAGAAAAAATCTTTTTTGGATATATTCAAAAAATAGAGGTTCGGTTGACCGAGAATCAAATTATAGCCAAGGGAAAAGAAGTAATTAGGATAGAGGGCAGCGCGGTTCTTAATCTTGAAAGCAGCATCGATAAAAATTTTGAGAACGCCGTCAATATTATTTTTAATTCCAAAGGCAGGGTTGTATTTACCGGGATGGGAAAGTCGGGAATCATTGCGCGTAAAATTGTTGCCACAATGAACTCGACAGGCACTGCCGCAATTTTTATGCATCCCACGGACGCGCTTCACGGCGACCTTGGCATGGTTCGTAAAGACGATATAGTAATTTTAATTTCCAAGAGCGGCAACACGGAGGAGCTTAGCGATCTGATTCCGATGTTTAAAAGAATCGGCGTGAAGATAATCGGAATGCTCGGCGAGAACGATTCCAAGATAGGTAAAGAATGTGATATTATTCTTAACGTTGGGGTTAAGGAAGAGGCATGCCCTCACGATCTCGCTCCAACCGCTTCAACGACTGCCGCGCTCGTAATGGGCGACGCTCTTGCGATAGCGCTTCTTGAAATGAGAGGATTTACCGCAGAAGACTTTGCATTGTTTCATCCCGGCGGAAGTCTGGGTAAAAGATTGTCGTTAAAAATTTCCGAGATAATGATAAAAGGCAAAGATTTGCCTACTGTAACCGAGAAAGCCCCGATTAAAGATGTTATCCTTGAGATTACATCGAAGCGGCTTGGAACAACCTGCGTGATTGGTAATGAAGGCGCTCTCAGCGGAATTATTACCGACGGCGATTTACGCCGCCTGCTTGAAAAGACTCTCGATATCAAAAATTTAACTGCGGCGGATATGATGACGAGGAAGCCGAAAACTATTTCGAAGGAATACCTGGCATCGTTCGCTCTTCAGCAGATGGAAAATTTTAATATCACCTCGCTCATAGTGGTTGATGAACTAAACAAACCCGAAGGAATTCTGCATCTGCACGATCTTGTAAAGCTGGGTCTCCAATCAAGATGATACGTGAGCTGACATTATTGCTTTTACTTTTTGTCGCCGCTTCATGTTCGGAAGAAAAAATTCAGCCGCAAATAGATAAGTCCGGGGTCGAGGGAGAAATTCCTTCCAACGAAAGCTGGAATTCGAAAATCACTTTTACAAACGACGGTTTGATAAAGGCGGTACTCTTTGCAGATCATCTTAAAATGTTCGAGAAACAAAGAATTACCCTGCTTGACGGAATTAAAATAAATTTTTACGACAGCAGCCAAAAAGCAACAACAACCCTAACTGCGCTAAGAGGAAAAGTGGACGACGTTACTCAAAACATGTACGCGATGGATAGTGTAGTTGCCCGCAATGACAGCGGTGTCGTTCTTAATACAAGTCAGTTGATGTGGCTCAACAGCGATCAAAAAATAGTTACGGATAAATTTGTAAGAATTACTTCGCCTAAAGAAATTATCGAGGGCTACGGCCTTGAATCGGATCAGCGGTTAAGCAATTATACTATTTTCAACATTACCTATTCAACAACAATAAACAATAAGAAAAAATGACGCGTAGATTTTTATTCACGCTCATATCAATCTGTATTTACGCGGGCTTTATGAGTGCGCAAGTAAGCAGCGATCTTCTGCAGGTTACCGGCCAGCGGCTTATCGGGAAAACCCTCAACGGCGAAAACGTTCGCGAAGTTCACGGTAATGTTATTATGACTCAAGGCAACATAAGAATTACTTGCGATTCCGCCGTTCAATTCCTTGCCAATAATACTGCCGATCTCATGGGCCACGTGGTGGTTACGCAGGACAGCATCTTGATAAAAACCGACAGGGGATTTTACTACGGCGATACCAAAGTAGCTTACTCAACTTCCGGAATCTGGTTGACGGACAAACATTTTCAGTTGACATCGCAGAACGGCTATTATTATTTCAACGAAAAGAAATCCGATTTTGCAGTTAATGTTAAAATGGTGGATTCGCTTTCCACATTGCTGGCCAACCGGCTTTTTTATTTTAATGATGAGAACAAAGGTATTGCATTTGGAAACGTCCAGGTGAGAGATACGGCTTCTACGCTTTTTACGGATAGTCTCGTGTTCTACCGCAAGTCCAAAACGTCTCATGCATTCAACAACGTTAGAGTGTACGATCCGAAAAATCATCTTGCCTTATTCGGAGACCGTTTGGAAAACATCGATAGTCTTAAGTACTCAAAAATTACCGGCCAGCCGTTCATGGTTAAGATCGATACGACAGCGGACGGCAAACTTGATACCCTGTTTATTTCCTCCAGGGAAATGGAATCAATCGGCGACAGTTCAAAAAAACTTATAGCCACAGATTCGGTTAAAATATTACGCGGGGATTTTTCATCCGTTAACGGGCAGACGTTTTATTTTCAGCAGGGCGATAAGCTCGAAATTTTCAAACGAGAAAAGGATGAGCGCGCTCCGGTAATTTGGAATGACCAAACTCAACTCGTCGGTGATTCGATCGACATCTTCTTGAAAAAGAACCGGCTCGACTGGATTGACGTAAGAGCAAACGCCTCGATTATCAATATCGATAAAGATTCGCTTTTCCGATACGATCAAATTTCCGGGAAGAATCTGAAACTCTTTTTCGGGGAAAACGGATTGGAACGCACCGAGGTAGAAGGAAATGTTCTCTCCATCTATTATCTTTACGAAAAAGACCAGCCGAACGGGCTGCTTAAATCCAGCGCCGAACGGGCCAAAATTTTTTTCAAGGATAAAAAAGTAAACGACGTTAAACTTTACGGAAAACCGGTGAGCGAATACCACCCGGAAAATTTGATTGAAGGCAAGGAGAAAGACTTTACTATCCCGACTTTTAGATTATATAAAAACAAGCCGGTTAAAAGAGAAATGCTTGCCGCCAGAAAAAACCTGCTTTACTATTTAGAAAAGGAAGAAAAGTATTATGCCGGAAAACCAGATTCTTCGAAGCGAAGGCCTTAAAAAGATTTATAAAAAAAGAGCAGTTGTTAACGACGTCTCAGTCAATGTTCAGCAGGGGGAAGTTGTGGGTTTGCTTGGACCTAACGGCGCCGGAAAGACAACAACTTTTTATATGATAGTTGGAATGATAAAACCGAACGAAGGGAAAGTCTTTCTCGAAGACGCGGAAATTACAGGCGAGCCAATGTACAAACGCGCCAAGATGGGCGTTGGTTACCTTCCGCAGGAGGCCTCTGTTTTTAGAAGGTTAAGCGTGGAAGACAATATTATGGCTATACTACAGATGTTGCATTTAACTCCTCAAGAAAGAAAAGAACGCCAGGAAAAACTCTTGAACGAACTCGGTATTGTTCACGTTAGAAAAAGTATGGGCTACCAACTCAGCGGCGGAGAGAGACGGCGGTGCGAAATTGCGCGTGCTCTTGCAACAAATCCAAAATTTATGCTTCTCGATGAACCTTTTGCCGGCGTCGATCCGATTGCCGTGGAAGATATTATGAATATAGTTGCCAATTTAAAACATAAGGGAATAGGCATACTTATTACCGATCATAACGTACATGAGACGCTAAGCATAGTCGATAGGGCTTATATATTAATCAACGGTAAAATTTTTAAGGACGGTAAAGCTCACGATCTTGCCGAAGACGCCGATGTAAGAAAATTATATCTCGGCGAGAAATTTAAGCTTGACAGATATTCGTAACTCAAATATGAGTAATTATTAAGTACGTGATAATTGCTACCGCGGTAAAGTAAAGCAGCAGCATCAAACCCATTTTAATTCTTCGTTTTCTTTGAATTCTTCTTTGATGAGAAATTGTCGATTCGTCATCGCGCTTATAATCGCCCTTTTCTACCGACCATTTGTAATAATTATTTTCCGTAACTTTTTTCATCCTTTTTAGAGCTTCGACTTATTCGTATGAATATAGTTTTAATGGTTGCTATTAATAAATAATTAGGAGATAAACAGCAAGAGTAAATATATCAATGAAGAAACTACTTCTTAAAATCCCTTATTATTTTTTGAATTTCTTCTTCGCTAATTCCGCTGCCGAATTTATTTGATACTTCCGCTGCTGTTTCTTTTCCGGTATTGTCTCTTAAAGAACTATAAGACGGATTGCCGGCTCTTGCCCGCAATCGTTCTTCGATTTGTTTTGTGAAGTCTCCCTCGTGATAACCGCCTTTTACATTTAAATTATTATGCACGTCGAATGAGGTAACGCAATTTCCTGGATTAACCGGGTTGGTTTCGAAAGCAAGAGTCTTTACATTCATTAGATGCATTGCCGTAACATTTTCGGATATAATAGAACCGCCCCATGTACCGGGACCTAAAGTCATTGACGGCATTAAACCGGTTGTATAACCGACGGCGCCTACAGAAGACGGCGTATTAACAACAATTCTAAAAGCCGGTTTCTCTAAAGCAAATTTCATTATTATTTCTTTATCGTTTGAATGGATTGCCATTGTATGACCGATGCCGCCGAACTCAAGCAGCTCGATGCATTTATGACATCCGTCCAGCCAGCCGTCAACCGTATAGAAAGCAAGCATCGGAGAAAGTTTTTCAATCGATAAAGGTTCGTCTCTACCAACCGAACTGCACTCGGCAACAAGAACGGTTGTATTTTCAGGCACTTTAAATCCGGCGTAATTCGCAATCCATGAAGCCGGCTTGCCTACTATATCGGCGTTTAATTTAGCGCCGCGGGCAACTTTATTTTCAAGTTTCTTTTTTTCTTCTTCGCTTACAAAATAGCAGCCGATTCTTTTGGCCTCTTCAATAACTTTATCGCGGATCGGACGGTCAACAATCATTGCCTGTTCGGATGAACACAACGTTCCGTTATCGAAAGTAGTACCGAAAACAATATCAGCGACTGCTTTTTGGTAATTGGCTGTGCGCTCTATAAAAGCGGGTACGTTACCGCTGCCAACGCCGTAAGCAGGTTTACCGGAGCTGTATGCGGCGCGAACCATCGGGGTGCTTCCGGTCGCTAAAATCACGCCGATATTTTTATCCTTCATTAATGCATCCGTACCTTCGAGGGTTGGAATCGACATGCACTGAATTAATCCTTCCGGGGCTCCTGCATCAACTGCGGCTTTGTTAACTACTCTTAGTGCCTCACTCGTACAGTTAACAGCTTTCGGATGCGGAGAAGCTACAATGGCGTTGCGGCATTTCAAAGAGATAATTGCTTTGAACATTGCCGTTGAAGTCGGGTTAGTTGAAGGAATTAACGCGGCAACCACTCCCATAGGTTCGGCAATTTTTATAACCTTTCCGTCTTTCTTAACATCAATTACGCCTACGGTTTTTAAATCTTTAATCGATTCCCAGACGTTCTTTGTGCCGAACTGGTTCTTAACGATTTTATCCTTAACTTTTCCGAATCCGGTTTCTTCGTGGGCAAGTACTGCAAGGCGTTCGGCCTCTTTAAAGCCCGCGTCCGCCATTGCATTAACAATTTTATCTACTTGCTGCTGGTTGTAATGTTTGAATTCAAGCTGCGCCTCTTTTGCTCTTGCGGCCAGAGAACGCGCTTCCTGAATCGATTGAAGATCTTTATCGAAGGTCATTAAATGCCTGTTGTTTAGCTGATCAAATATAAAAATAGGGGAACTAAACATCAATTTTAATGAAACAGAAGATTTGGATGCGGTTTTTCCAATTTAAGCGAAAACGCTTAATGCGGTTTTACTTCATTATTTCCTTGAGGTTTTGATAACCGCTTTTACTAACCGGTAATTTTGTGCCGTCGGGAAGAATAACGCGGTAGCTCTCCTTTTCGAACAACTCAATTTGTTTAATGAGTGGAAGCCGGACAATATATGTGCGGTGAATTCTTATGAAATCTGCCGGATTCAAATTCTCTTCGAAATACTTCATCGTCTTTTGTTTAAGGAAATTTCCCTTTTCAGTGTAGAGCATCGTGTAATCGTCCTGCGCCTCGATGTATTTTATTTCTTCCGCCGGTATGATAATTATTTTTTGGCCGTGTTTAATCACAACACGGTCAAGGTACTCATCTTTTTTTTCGACGCTTTTGGCAAGCTGCTCTAATTTTTTATCAGATTCTTTTTTATTGGATAGGAGTTTAACCGCCCTTTCGATTGCTTCGCCGAAACGTACTTCCGAAAAAGGTTTGAGCAAATAATCCGTTGCGTTAACTTCGAATGCTTTCAGAGCAAACTGGTCGAAAGCGGTTGTAAAAATAATTACCGGCGGTTCATCAAGAAGTTCAAGCATTTCGAATCCTGTGAGCTTTGGCATCTGTATATCCAGGAAAGCCAGATCGGGTTTAAGTTCGTTAATATTCTTAACTGCGTCGAAGCCGTTTGAACACTCAGCCAGCAATTCTATCTTTTCATATTTCTTTAGATAATTTTTGATTATGTCGCGGGCTAATTTTTCATCGTCGATGATTATCGCTTTGATTTTATCGCTCATATTCTCAAACCGGTATAAATATGTTTACTTTAAAAATGTTATTTGCTTTTTCAACCGTTAACAGGTTATCCTGGTTGTAAATTAGTTTAAGTCTGTTCTTAATGTTTTTAATCCCAATGCCTTCGCCTTTGCGGGGAACAGCTTCGGGATCGAAATTGTTTTCAACCGTGATCTTAAAATAGTCTTTTTCCATTCCGCAGGAAAGTTTAATCGTAACCTTGTCCAGACTTTCATAAACTCCGTGTTTAATAGCGTTTTCCAGGAGCGGCTGCAATATCATGCTAGGCACCTCAACGTCCTTGCATTCTTCCTTTATTATTTCAACAAATTCAAATTTTTCTGCAAAGCGTACCTTTTCAATGTCGAGATAGAGTTTGGCGTTGCTGATTTCTTCTTTCAGTTTATTTTTTTGTCTTTCATTCTTCGAAAGTGTATTCCGGAGGAAGGATGAAAGTTTTATAGTCATGTCCTGCGCTTTTTGCGGATTGGTTATGGTTAAGGAAGATATCGAATTAAGACTATTGAAAATAAAATGCGGATTGATCTGGTACTTAAGCGATTTCAGTTCGGCTTCCTTAACCAAGGCGTTCAATTCAACTTCGGCCAATACTTTCTGCTGGAAATTATTGTAGTAAATAAAAACGTAATCGACGGCTACAATAACGGTATAGTAAAGAATACCGATTAGAAATCGCCATACCAAAGACGATTTCAACAGGAAATTCGAATAAAGATTATTTCCGGTTACTACGTTAGTCATAATATAGTAGCCCACCAGAATCCAGAGCCCGGATGTAATTGTAGCGGCCGCGATATGATTTAGAAAAATTTTGATAACGTTATAGTTTTCCAGCGAATTAAAATTAACCGTGTACCATAGACTTATGCCGAGAAGCAGATACAGCCCGTTGAAAAAAGCGCTGTCGAGTAAAGAGATAAACAACGGTATATTAAGAAACAAAGCAAGCACAGTTACATGAACGAGAAAAATAAAAAACCATGCTATGCAGTACGCGGCTAAAACTTTTTTACTGTTGATGAATGGATTTGTCATTCGTAAATATTTCTCATTTAGTTAATAAGTTTGCCGCCGCCGAAAATAGTTGACCCGTTGATGACGAGTAAGCCATCCTGCGGAGTGCTCGAAATATTGTATCGCTTATCATCGAAACCGCCGAAGACGGATGAAACATTAAGCTGAACTTTCCAATCGCTTGGTACCCGTATTTTTATTCCGCCAAACACAGTGTTTACCTCAAGTGTATTGGTTCCCGGCGCAAGTTTAGCGTTTGTTAAATCGAGATGCACTTCGCCGAAAACTGTGGAGATGCTGCCACCCTTAAAATTTTCGGAGTGAACAACTCTCTTAATGTTGTTGAAAATGCAATCGACCTTTATTAAATCGGCAGACGATTGGTCCTCGGACACATTTTCTTTGTGGAATTCCGAAGCTCCAAAATCAAACTGACGATTGTGACGGTGAAAATGATTGTTGTTGTTCCTCTTGAAAATCAGCCATACGCCCACAAGCAAAATAAATATCGGCCAGAGATCTGAAAAATCGAAATCGAAAAAGTACGGAACTGTATGCCTCAAGGTTCCTATTAATCCTATTGCAATGAGAATGTAGCCCGCAGGATTGTTTTTGTGATTGATCAAAATTACAATGCCGACTATCAGCAAGATAGAGTGCCATGAAAAAACAAGCGGTCTTAAATCGAACCAGAACAAACCAAAGTTGTCCATCAAAAAGAGCCCGCCGAGGATTACCAATATTACTCCAAACCAAATTCTCGAATTTGACGATTGCATAATTTCCTCCGAATTAAAAACTTGTTTTTATTTCGCCGCCGCCAAACAATACGACGCCTTTAATGATTAACGATCTGCCTTCTAGAAATGTTTTGTTCGGGTCTTTAATTCGTTTATCGCCGAACCCGCCGAAGATCGGCAGAATGTCCAGGTTGACTCTCCAATCGTTCGGAACTATTAATGTAGTTCCTCCGAAGATGGCAATGATCTCGAGTACGTTATCGCCGTCGGCAAGTTTGCAGTTATTCAAATTAATGTCGGAACCGCCGAAGATAGAAATAATGCTGCCGCCGCGGAAGTTATCCGAGTTGACAATTTTAGAACCTCCGCCGAAGATATTAACACTTTCAAGAAAATCGTTGGAGTCGACCTCGCCTTTTCCTGCCGAATCTTTAAGTGAATGTGTGTACTTGAAATAAATTTTTCCTCTTCCATGCCGTCCGAAAATAATATAGAGCCCGACGACGACAAAAATTAAGGGGGAAAGTTCGGGATGTAAATTAAAAAGTCCAATTCCAAGAATTATGAACCCTGCAATCTTGTTGCGCGAAAGCAGCAGGAGTAAAATACCGGCAAGAATGAAAAAATACTCCCACGAAAAAAAGTCGTCGGGGATCACAAATATTCCGTAGTTGCTCAGGAAAAAAAGTCCCCCGAGGATTATTAGTATTAATCCTATTACAACCCGGCCTTGAAGTTTTGGTGTTTCCATTTTATTCTCTCAATAAAAATTATATTCACTTCTTTCGACGGCAAATTTAATTTGGAGGTAACAACTTTAGCAGATAAAATCGGCGAATGGCGGAAATTAATCGGTGAATAGTTTACAAATGCCAAAACTGCCTAACTGTTTGCTTAGGCAGCTAAATGTTTTTTTTAAGGAAGCTAAACTTAGTTTTTCAATTTTATTTCGATATTGTAAGTCATTCTGTTTTGGGGAATTAAAAAATGTTTGCCGGATTTTTTACCGTTAACCGAAAATGATTCAATCGAGGTTCCGCTGCCCGTCATTGAAATATTTAATTTGGATGATCGATAGGGCAAATCGCGAATCTCAACTTGATTTAATCCTTTTGGTAAATAAGGTTTGAAGCCAACCGCATTATTTGCGAAATCGAGTCCGAACAATCCGTCGAAGATCATAGAGAGGTAAGCTGTGGCAGACCATGTTTGATGATTGCATGACGCCCATTCTTTTCCGCTTTGCCAGCCGCCGTCCGGTTTTCCTGTGTAAGGATTATAAATCTCCCTGAAGTTCATATTTCCTTTATCCGGATCTACGGCAAGCGAGGTTAAGTTTTTCAATTCGTTGTAAAACAATTCGAGCTCGCCCGAGTATTTGCAAGCTTGAGCCCAAAAGCCGTTTACCATTGGCCATACAATGTTATTATGTCTTCCGGGTTTCGCCGCGGAGTAACGAGGAAAGTCGGGATAAATTGAAGTTATGCCGAACCGAGAAACGTGAACCTTTCGAATTATTTCTCTCGCTTCTGTTTTATTTACAACTCCGAAAATAATGGCGAATGAAATTCCGAGACCTTCCTGGTAATCGGCAACATGCCCGGTATTATCAATCAAATAATTAAGCCGATGTTTTTCAGCGTCATAAAAATATTTTCGAATGTTCCTTTTCAACTCTTTGGCTTTATCCAAAAAAATCTTTGATTGCCCGTTTCCGTCATTAAGAATTTTACTCATTTCATATAGCGACATGTATGCGGAATAGTAAATGCAGTTTGTGCTTAGGCATTTAATCGATTTTGAGTTGGGGTGATCGAGCACATAAGATGAGGAGTTAGTGCTGTCGTAAATCGGAACCGGATAAGCCGCAATTCCATCGTTGAAAACGGAAGGGCCGGTAAACAATCCATATGGCTTATCGAACGCAATTTTTTCCAGCTGAGATATTGTGTTCTTGCTGCAGAGAAATGCTTGTTTTAGAAAGGCAGTATCTCCGTTAACTCTGAAATGATTCAACGCGCCGGTAACCCAAATAATTTTATCCCAGTACTGGTGACCGATTGTATCTTTGTTAATCGTAACGCTCCAAAGAGATTTTTCGGCAACTTTAGGTCTTAACAGACTGACACCGTTCCATGAGTTTATTGAAATGTCCCTTGTCCATTCTCCGCCGTAGTCGGCGCCGGCGGCTAGAATTCCGTCGTGAGTGTTATTATCAATAGTTGATACCGCAAGCTTAAAAGCTTCGTCAATTTTTTTATCTGAAGTAACTAAAGTTTGAGCAGTCAAATTGATGAACAAAACAAAGCAGCAAAGGAAGAATAATTTTTTCATGGCGGTTGATGGATAAATGTTATTAGAGTTTAGTCAATTAAATTTTGTTCATCGGAATTGGGCAACGCCTGCACATCTTTTAGCTTTCTTTCAATAACGCGGGTTCTTTTAGAAGCATCGTCGATTGTATTGCTGGCTTCCTGAAGTTTCTTTTGAGTTTTATCCAGTATCTCTCCGAACTTGCCGAACTCACTCTTAACGGCGCCTAATAGCGTCCATACTTCGCTTGACCTTTTTTCAATTGCAAGCGTGCGGAATCCCATTTGCAAACTGTTTAGGATTGCCGCAAGTGTAGTTGGACCTGTAATGATAACCTTGTTCTCGGTTTGAATTTTTTCGAACAAACCGGGGCGTCGTAATATTTCGGCGAACAAACCCTCCACTGGAAGAAAGAGCAAAGCAACATCTGTGGTGTTTGGCGGATCGATATATTTTTCAAAGATTGATTTTGCCTCTGCTTTAATACGGTTTTCCAATGCTTTGGAAGCTTCTTCGATTAAAGCTGCATCAGCAAGTTCCTGGGCAGCAACCAACCTTTGATAATCTTCCATCGGGAATTTTGCGTCGATCGGAAGCCAGCAGGTCCCGTTTTTATTCTCGGTTCTTCCAGGCATTTTGACTGCAAACTCTACACGGTCCGAACTTCCTTTCTTTGTGGAAATATTTTTTGCGTATTGATCGGTAGTTAAAATTTGTTCGATAAGATTTTCAAGCTGGATTTCTCCCCATGTACCGCGGGTTTTTACGTTGGTCAAAACTTTTTTAAGATCGCCGACCCCTACGGCAAGATTTCTCATTTCACCCAATCCTTCTCGCACGGCTTCCAATCTTTCGCTTACAATTTTAAACGACTCGCCCAGCCGCTTTTCTAACGTATCGTGAAGTTTATCATCTACGGTCTTGCGCATCTCTTCAAGTTTCTTTTCGTTTTTTTCCTGCAGTTCCTTCAACTGCGATTCAACTTTTTCCTGCAGCTTGTCGAATTTTTGCTCGTTAGTCTGAGTGAGCGTGTTTAACTGCTTTGCAAATATATCCAGCTGATCTTTCTGCCTTTTGGATATTTCTCCAATGGTAGACGAAATTTGTTCGCCGAGTTTCAAAACCGAATCGTTCAGCTCCTCTCGCTGGGCTTTGGCGTTTTTAGATGTTTCTTCCCGATTGCGCGCGATCTCATCGCGGAAAGACCTATCGAGTTTTCCGAACTCGTTTTCCAACCCGGGCAGTTTGTTTTCCGATAATTTATTCTTAACCCAGAAAAAAAATATTATTACCACAAAGAGTGTTAGGGCGGCCAGCGCTAATAAGATTTCGATCATAATTTTTTTTGATTATCTATTTTTTGGAAATCCGTGAACTTATTTATTAAATATTTTATTATTCGGCAAATCTTTTATTTCATAACTTTAGGAAGAACATCCCCGGAAATAATTTAATGAAGACCTGGAAGAAAATAGTAGTAGGAATACTTTCTGCTCTTGTTATAATAATAATAGCCCTTTTTACGCTCTCGTATTTAATTCTTCATCGTACATTGCCGGATTACAGCGGCGAAAAGAAATTTTCCGGGTTAACCGAAACAGTAAATATCTACCGGGATGGCAACGCAATCCCGTTGATTCAAGCCGCAGACGATGAAGACGCAGCGTTCGCTCTCGGTTATGTTCACGCACAGGAAAGATTATTCCAGATGGATATTGCACGCCGCGCCGGCGAAGGAAGACTTAGCGAAATCTTCGGAACATCCACAGTAGCTATCGATAAAATGTTCCGCACAATCGGAATGTATAAAAATGTCGAAGAGAATTATAACAAACTTAATCCGTTAACAAAAAAAATACTTACGGCGTACTCAAACGGCGTAAATGCTTTTATCAAAGACGCCAAAGGAAAATACTCCGTTGAATTTGATGTATTGGGTTACGACCCGTATCCCTGGAAGCCGGAACATAGTTTGGTAATTGCAAAGCTAATGGGATGGGAATTAAATTTAAGCTGGTGGACGGATATAACATTTTCTCAGCTTGTTCAAAAATTCGGCGCAGAAAAAGCGAAAGAACTTCTGCCCGATTTCCCTGAGAATTCTCCCACAATCATTCCGCCCGATATTAAAAGTTTTGCTTCTATTCCCGACGGATTAATTAAGGTTGATCGTCAGTTTAGAAATTTTACGGGATTTGTAGGAACTCACATTGGCTCGAATAACTGGGTTGTGGATGGAAAAATGTCGGCTTCCGGCAAGCCAATTATAGCCAACGATCCTCATCTTGCTTTTACAGCGCCGGCCCGCTGGTACTTTGCCATAATCAGAAGTAAGGATTGGAATGCTGAAGGATTTACGATACCCGGTTTGCC
Organism: Ignavibacteriales bacterium; assembly: GCA_027348115.1. Classification (GTDB taxonomy): domain Bacteria; phylum Bacteroidota; class Ignavibacteria; order Ignavibacteriales; family Melioribacteraceae; genus Fen-1258. Next base: position 6,900 of record DAIEQA010000022.1, on the reverse strand, counting down.
GGCAATTGTAATCGGCAAAAACCAAAACATTGCATGGGCAATGACAAACGTTATGGCCGATGACGCAGATTTTTATGTTGAGAAAGTTGATTCGACCGGTCAAAATTATTTACTCGACGGCGCATGGAAGAAACTCTCAATAGTTAAAGATACAATACGAGTTAAAGACTCGCCGGAAGTTGTGTATGAAATTAAAAGAACACACCGCGGACCCATGATTACAGATATTCATCCGTTTGGAAAAATGTATCCCAACACCGGAGTTAAAACAGCGCAGATGAGCATGCGGTGGACCGGACTTGAATTCAGCGACGAAATGTTCGCGGCAATGTCCATCAATAAATCCAAGAACTGGGACGACTTTAAAGATGCCGTTCGTTACTTCACCGTTCCGGGTCAAAATTTTGTGTATGCGGACGACAAGGGAAATATCGGCTACATTTGCGCGGCGCGGCTGCCTATTCGAGCTTCCAACAGTCCTACTTTAATTTACGACGGTACCACAAGCAAGAGCGATTGGATCGGTTTTGTACCGTACGAAGAGATGCCGAAGCTTTTTAATCCCCCGCAAAACTTTATAGCAAGCGCGAACAATAAGACAGTAGAGAATTTTAAATATCACATTTCGAACATTTGGGAGCCGTCGTCGCGCATCGAGAGGATAACCCAGTTATTAAAATCAAAATCAATTCACAGCGTAGCCGATTATGAAAAGTACCAGCTTGATTTTGTTTCTCCCTATGCGCAAAATTTAACTCCGTATATTTTGGATGCGTTTAAGAATGTTAAGATCACGGATGAAAATTTACAAACCGCTATTGATTTGTTAAAGGGGTGGAATTTTAATATGGATGCCGGCAGCCAGGTGCCGACTATTTATACCCGCTTTCTGCAGTACCTTATAAAAAATATTTTTGAAGACGAGATGGGCAGCGATCTTCTTAAGGAATATGTTTTTCTTGCCAACATACCGTACCGTATCATTCCTAAGATGCTTCAGGAGAATAACTCTTCTTTCTTTGATGATATAAGAACCCCGCAGGTTGAAACACGCGACGATATTATTCGTAAGAGTCTGGTTGATGCGCTATCCGACCTCGAAAAAAATTACGGCAAAGATATTTCAAACTGGCAGTGGGGAGATATTCATAAGGTAACCTTCAAACATATGTTTCATGGAAAATCATCCTTGCTCGATAAAATAATTAATATAGGCCCATTCGGTATTGGTGGAGACGGAACAACAATTTTCAATACGGAATATTCTTTCCCGGAGCTGTATGAGAATTCCGGAGAAAATTCGGAACCGCAGCGTTCCAAGAAATACGAGAACACACTCGGCCCTTCTATGCGTTATATTTACGATTTCGGCGATCCCGATCATCTTAATTTTATTTTGCCTACCGGTGAATCCGGCAATTTTATAAGCGGGCACTATAAGGATATGACCGATAAATGGCTGAGAGGAAAATACATCCGTGTGCCTTTGCGGCAAGACGAGTTTATTAAAACGGCCAAAGACGATTTACGCTTGATGCCGCAATAAAAATTAGTTTCATTAATAAGTTTATTTAGAAAGTATTAAATTCGCACCGAACAAAACGGGTAATTATGAAAGTAATTGAACATCTGGAAAATGCAAAAAGCACCTTGGTAAGTTTTGAAATAATACCTCCTAAGCGAGGGGGAAATATCAAACAGCTTTTGAATGTTCTCGAGGATATAACGAAATACCATCCTCCGTTTATAGATATCACGAGTCATCCCGCCGAAGTAGTTTACGAAGAGACTCCGACCGGCATGCAAATGAAAGTAAAACGCAAACGGCCCGGCACGCTTGGAATATGCGCGTTGATTCAAAATAAATATAATATCGATGCTGTTCCGCACGTCCTTTGCAGCGGCTTTACGCGCGAGGAAACGGAAGACTTTTTGATTGAGCTTCATTATTTGGGAATAGAAAACGTACTTGCGGTGCGCGGAGACGACAGCGGTTTTAAAAAGCCGATTAAGTTTGGAAGAAGCATCAACGAATATGCCGTCGATTTAATTTCACAAATTAATGCCATTAACAATGGGCGATATCTTGAGGAAGGATTGCTCGATGCCCAGCATATGAATTTCTGCATAGGCGCCGGGGGTTATCCCGAAAAACACTTCGAAGCGCCTAATCTTGTTACAGATGTTCGTTATGCCAAGGCCAAGGTAGAAGCCGGCGCTTCTTACATTGTAACCCAAATGTTCTACAACAACAAAGCTTTTTTCGATTATGTTGACCTCTGCCGTAAAGAAGGAATTACCGTTCCTATTATTCCCGGGTTAAAAATTATTACATCGAAGAGCCACATTAAAAATTTGCCGAAGAATTTTTATATTGATTTACCGCAGGAATTAGCCGACGAAGTTGAAAACGCACGACCGGAACACGTTATCGATATTGGCGTGGAGTGGACAAGGAAACAGGTTGAAGAATTGCTGAATAATAATGTGCCTGCTCTGCATTTTTATACCATGACCAATTCTCATCCGATAAAAAAGCTTATGGAAAAATTAAATTTGTAGCGGGAACACAATGATTAATCCAACAAGAAGATTAAAATTAACTTCTGCTATTCCAAAAAAATTGAAATGGGGCATAGCCGGTTGCGGACAGTTTGCCGAGCACTCATTTTTGCCGGCGCTTCAATACGCGCAGCGAAGCAAACTTGTAGCCGTTTACAGCCACGATATTAATCGAGCAAAAAATATTGCCGGTAGATTCGGCGCGCCCAATTCTTACGATAATTATGATTTGTTTCTCAACAGCGACATCAATATAGTTTATGTTTCCGGCGCAACTTCAAACAACTACGAAAAGATTATCAAAGCCGCCAAAGCTTCCAAGCACATACTTTGCGAAGTTCCGATAGCGCTAAATTCGGAACAGGCAGGAGAAATGGTAAATATGTGCAGAGAAAATAATGTTCTCCTTCTTCTCGATCATTCGCACCGTTTTCATCCGCATGTTCAGAAAGCTAAGGAGCTGATGGATAAGCATATGCTCGGCAAGATTGTTTCGATTTCCGTCTCATATAATATCGATTACGCGCCCGATCATAATTTCAGGTTTAAAAAAGAATTGAGCGGCGGCGGCGTATTGCGTTCTCTCGGTTCGCAAATGATCGACTTGCTGAGATTTTTCGGCGGTGAAATTGTTGAAACCAAAGCATTCATGGATAACGTAGTTTATAAAAGCGAGGTTGAAGATTTTGCTTCCGGAATTGTGAAATTTGAAAACGGCGGATACGGTCATTTTAATGTTTCTTACAATACTAAGAAAGCATTCAACCGAATTGAAATTCTTGGTTATAACGGTTCGATAGCCATAGAGGATTTCTTTAGCAAAAGAAATGTTTCTACAAAATTAATTATTGATCTTCACGGCGAAGCAAAAAAAATATTTCGGAAGAGAACAAACAAACTTCTTTTTATGATTCGCGATGTGCAGAGAACAATTCTTAAAAATACTTCTCCGCGCGTTACCGGAGAAGACGGCCTAATCGATATGGAAACTATTGAGAAGATTGAAAGACAGTGCGGCATCAAATGAATTCGTTGATTATAATACACCCATTATTCATCAAAACTAAGTTTGGTAAATATGTCTAACAGTGAAATTGCGGTAGCGTTACTCGTCGGTGGTACATCGCCGGAACGCGAGGTTTCAAAGTCGTCCGGTAAATCTATTTTAAGTGCGCTATTATCTTTGGGGTACAACGTCAAAGTTATAGATCCCGCTTACGGTTTGAATCAACCTTCCGATGTTGAAAAATTTTTCGCTAAAGAAGATTTCGCGGAGCGGTCGAACCGGAATTATGTTGAAGCGGTTAATTCTTCTTTGTTCGATTACGTCGATGTAGCTTTTATCGGCTTGCACGGTAAATGGGGAGAGGACGGAACAATCCAATCGCTTCTTGAACTGAGAGGAATTAAATACACCGGTTCCAAAATTCTGGCGAGCGCCGTCTCGATGGATAAATGCATGACAAAAGTCATGTTTCAGCATTTTGATGTAAATACGCCGCGCTGGTTTGTTGTAAATAAAACAGATGAAGATTTCGATCTAATCCGTTCCAAGATAAAAAAATTTTTTGGATACCCGTGTGTTTTCAAACCTAACGATCAAGGTTCAACCATCGGCCTAACTATTTGCCGAGGCGATGTTGAAGTACCGCAGTCAATTAAGAGCGCCTTGGAATTTTCGGATAAAGTTTTGGTTGAGGAATATATCCCCGGCAGAGAAATGACGGTTGCCATCCTTAACAGCAAAGCTCTTCCCGTGCTGGAGATAAAACCGAAAAGCGGATTTTACGATTATGAAAATAAATACACTCACGGCAGAACTGATTACATAGTTCCTGCAGAAATACCTCCGAAGATTGCAGAGCATCTTAGACATCAAGCTCAGCTTGCATTTAATTCGGTTGGATGCGAAAGCTATGCCCGCGTTGATTTTAGAGTTACAGATGACTTTAAAGTCTATTGCCTCGAAGTTAATTCTTTGCCGGGAATGACGAGCACTTCGCTCGTTCCTAAAATGGCAAAAGCCGCGGGAATAAGCTTTGAAGAACTGATTGATAGAATTATTAAAAATTCTCTTTGATGGCAGCCGTAAAAAATAAACTGCTTTTAAGAATTTTATTCCTCGTTGTTGTTATTGGCGCTGTTTCTTTTCTAGTATTCAACGAAAACGGAATTCTAAAATATTTAAAGTTGAAAGGCGAACTTAGCCGGATGGACGACGATATTCGAAAAGCCGAGGAGAAAATAAAAAATCTCCAGACGGAGATTGATTCTCTTCAAACCAGTAAGGCGAAAATAGAACAGGTTGCCCGCGAAAAATTCAGTATGATGAAGAAGAATGAAAAAGTTTTTAAGATCCAAGAGAATTAGGCGTTACAGGTGGAATCCAAAATAAAACCCCCGGCAGTTCCGCTTGCCGAAAGATGCAGACCGAAAACGCTTCAAGAATTTCAAGGTCAGCAAAAATTAATCGGCAACGGCAAACCTTTGCGAGTCATGATTGAAAATGATTCGCTGAGCTCGATTGTTTTATGGGGGCCGCCAGGAACAGGTAAAACTACCTTAGCTAAAATTATATCCGAAACAACCAACTCGGAATTTTTTCAAATCAATGCGGTTTCTTCCGGTGTAAGGGAAATACGCCAAATAATAGATCATGCTAAAACAAATCGAGAGCACTTTAAACGGACCATACTTTTTATCGATGAGATTCATCGTTTCAACAAGGCGCAGCAGGACGCGCTTCTTTCTTCGGTTGAATCCGGCGAAATTATTTTGATTGGCGCCACAACCGAAAATCCTTCCTTCGAAGTTATTCCTGCATTGAGATCGCGGGTTCGAATTTTTGTTTTGGAAGAATTATCAAAAATAGATTTGCAGAATATTGTGAACTATGCTTTAACAAATGATGAGTTTCTTGGCAAGCTGAACATAAAATTAATTGATCCCGACTTTTTAATTTATGTATCCGGCGGCGATGCTAGAATACTTTTGAATATTCTTGAGGCATCTGTAATTCAAGAATCCGGCGGTAACGAAATTGAGATAACAAAAGCGGTAATTGAAAATGTTATTCAACGAAAGAATTTCATTTACGATAAAGCCGGGGAAGAGCATTACAATCTTATCTCTGCTTTCATAAAAAGTCTCCGTGGTTCCGATCCCGATGCAGCAGTATATTGGATGGCTCGAATGCTGGAAGGCGGAGAAGACCCGCTTTTCATAGCAAGAAGAATGGTAGTGCTTGCATCGGAAGATATAGGCAATGCTTCACCAAATGCTTTGTTGCTGGCAGAAGCGGCATTCAGCGCAGTCGATAAAATCGGAATGCCGGAAGCGAGAATAATTCTTTCCCAGTGCGCTGTTTATCTGGCATCTTCGCCTAAGAGCAATGCATCTTACTTTGCCATAGATAATGCATTAAAAGATGTCCGGAATCTTCCTCAATATCAGGTACCGCTGCATCTAAGAAACGCTCCCACAAAGTTGATGAAAGAATTAGGGTATCATAAAGATTATCGTTACCCGCATTCATTCGAAAATAATTTTATCATGGAAAATTATTTGCCGGACGAATTGAAAGATAAGCAGTATTATCAACCCTCGGAAAACGGCAATGAAAAGTCAATCAAAGAAAGACTTAAAAATCTTTGGAGGGATCGAAAGAGATATTAGCATTTTGCAAACATCTTTCCGGGAAGTTGTTTTACCGCACCTTTAAACTCAAGAGTAAGTAGATTAACCAGACAATCGGAAGTCGATATAGCCGAGGCGGTTGCTATTTCATCAATGTGTCTCGGTTCGCTGCCGAGAATTGAATAAATTTTTTCTTCAAACATGTTGAGCTCGACTGTTGGTGCATGTACTTTTTTGTCTATTTCCGGTTTGAGTTGTAATTTCAATTCGAGCAATATATCCTCAGCGCACGTAACAAGTTTTGCCTCGCCTCTTTGAATCAGAGAGTTTGGGCCTTCACTTTGTCTGATATTAATATTACCTGGTACCGCAAAAACTTCTCTGTTTTGGTCGAGTGCGTAAGCCGCTGTTTGCATAGCACCGCCGTTAATCTTTGTCTCCAATATTAATGTTCCCAGGCATAAACCTGATATGATTCTATTCCGCCTTGGAAAATTTTGTGCATCTGGTTTTGTGCCAAATGGAAATTCTGAGACTATAACACCTCTCTCTTTTATTTTTTCAAATAGACTTTTATTTTCGGGCGGATAAATTACATCCAGCCCCGAGCCGATTACCGCAATTGTTCTTCCATTCGAGTTTATGGCAGATAGGTGTGCAATTGAATCTATTCCCCTTGCAAGACCGCTGACAATTGTAATA
>DAIEQA010000095.1:0-10995 GCA_027348115.1 Ignavibacteriales bacterium | reverse complement strand
TCGTACGTATTATAACCCAGTGATTTAGTGCGTCTGCCGGTTTCCGTTTTCTCATCGCGTATTCTGGCAACCTTAGAATATTTTTTTGACGACGCGTTTTGCTTGCCGGCGTTTTGTTCATGATTAGCAAGACTAATATTTACAGTATTTAACTGTATGCCGGAAGATTGAAGATTTGTTTTAAGCTGCTCAACGTTCTGCTGTATAAACTGCTTTACTTGTTCATTCTCGACTTCAATATGAGTATTGACATGATTCTGTATAAGGTCTATTACCAGCTTAACCTTGCCAAGATTATCCGGCGAAAGCTGAAAAGAGATGCTCTGTTTATCGCTGTTGCTTTGGATAAATTTTGAGAACTCAGAAATGATCTCGCTTGCCTTAATCGTCTTAGGGGTTTCAGATTGGCTTTTCAATTCAAAACTATTTTTAATTTTGTCTGCGCCGATATCTTTAAGCTCGTTTAGATTTTGGATAAAATTATTTTTTTCTTCATTCCCCTGCTTCGCCGTATCTTTTTCACCGGATGATTTAGACTGCACTTCCTTCACAGACCCCGTCGAATTCGAATCATCGCCGGTATTGATAACAATTTTATTGTCGCTGTCTTCTTTCGCGCTTTCGTTTTCGGTCTTCTTATAATTCATTTTAGGATCGCTCGCCACGGCTGCAGTATTGTTTTTCACCATTGGCTCCGAAGTAACGTCTTCCTTTAATGCTTCGTTGCTTTGATCTTGTAAAGATGATTTTGCCGATTGAGTTTTGTTCGTTGACGCATGGGAAGCCGTATCCTCAACATTAGACTGCTTACCTGTTATTTTAGCTTTGGGAATTTCAGTTTCCGTTTTCGAGCTAACTTTCATTTCGGATTTTTCGAATTGAATATCCAATGCCGGCTGGAACGGCGCTGCTTGAGATTTTACTTCGCCCTGTAATAACGGAATCGAGTCGCTGCTATTCGTTACAACCGTCTCATTCGATTTACTTTCAATTACAGGTTGGAAGTTTTGTTTTGCCGTAATATTATGTACCTTTTCTACCGGTACATTGGTAAAGCCACTTTCGCTTTGTACGGATGACACTTTTAAGCTTGCAAAAAGTTTGGTTATTTCAAAAAGTTCTTTCCCGGTATCATTCGTTTTTACGGAAGATAAAATATTTGCCGGCTCAACTGTTGCTTTAGTCTCCGGAACCTTAGTTTGTAAAAGCGACTTAAGCTGCGGTAATTCAATATTTTTTGAGACGTAACTATCAGCAGAATTTTTAGTGACGACAAGATTTAAATTTTTGAGAAACTCCAATGTATTCGTGGATGAATCAGTCAATGCTTCTTTCGCACCGGTCGACGGAGATTGATCTGCCAAACCATTTGGTTTAGAATCGACCGTTGGCTTCGGTTGCGTCTTGTCAGCAGAATAGTTAATAACAGTATTTTTTTGCGAGTCATTTACTAATTCGAACGGACTGTTTATTTCTGCTTTAAATAGAATTTGATTGCTATCCGACGGCATCGGGGCAAGGGATTCCGGTTTCGAAGAGATTATTTTTTTTGCATCCGGTTTAATAGGATCAGAGTTTGGTACCTGGCTTATAGCTTGAGTATTTTCTTTGACGGATAAATCAGCAAAATCAATTTTAATATTGGAACTGTGATTTTGACTATTACTTTCCTCTTTGAAGGTACTTCCTAATTTTTCTTGGGCGCTGCTTTGCGCTTCCGGCACTGAATTAACATCGTAAAATTTATTTTGATTCGTCTCAACTGCAACTTTGCCCTCTTGGGTTTGAGCGTTAAAACCGGCTGCTGTTTGCGATGGTAAATTCTGAAAAACAATTTGAATTATTTCCGTGTTATAAACCGGAGAAGATATTTTTTTAGACTTATCAATTTTTCCCGAGTTTAGATCATTGGCAGAAGGCGCGTCTATGTTGACCGGAGCTTCTAATTCATTCTTACCGGAATTTGATAACGAGACTGCAAACAGGTTCTGCAAATTGCCGCCTTCTGCTGCATCATTGACGGTTTTAGTTGAGTTATCCTTCTGCGCCGGTAATAATGTTATATTTAATGAAAGTTTTTGGCTGCCGCTTTTAAAGGCAAGATTCAGCGATTTATTTTCTGTAATTGAATCTACCAGGGATTTGGTTAGCTCGGAAACTTTATCCGTAAGCGTATCGTTTACAGTCAAATTTGGATTTACGGATTTTGTAAGCGCGTCAGGATTTTGTTTTGCGACTTTTTCTATTAGTCCCGACAACAAATTATTTAGATCGGCTTTCGAAAGCAATAACTGCTTTTTGCTTACCGAGATCGAGTCAAATTTCTGAGCTACTTCATTTGCGGAATTAGCATTACCGGCATTTGATAGGAACTGAGAAATTAATTGCGATAGCTCGCTTAAGTTTTCCTCAGAAAGGTGAAGTGTATTATCATTCGCCGATTCTACATCGTTAAGCATAGATTCGGTTTGGACCGCTAACGGATTTGAAGCATTGGCCTGCGAGTTTTCGTTTTCGCACACTTTGATTATATCCGCAAAACCATAAGCACTAGGGTTAGATTTTTTGTACCCGAGTCCCAGCGATTGATCGCTTCCGTTAAGTTTATCGAGGTAAAATGTATTGAAGTTCATCAGTTTAGACTTATTATCCTTGATGCAATTTCCGGTTTGATTTCCGACAAAATTTCTGCCGCTTTTTTCTTTCTCATAGATAACAGCAAATCTCTCGCAATATTATCGGAGTATCCTAGAATTATTTTAGCTGCTTTTTTAGCATCCATGGATTCGTATAATTTTCCGGTCTTTTTAATCCACTTCGAATATGTTGTATCTGGCTTAGTCGTAGAAGTTTTAGCAACCGGATTATTAATGGCCTCCGCCTCGTTCATTGTCTTTTGTGTGTTTACTACATTCTGAACTTTTTTAATTGCGTTGGTATCCTTAAGTGCTACTGTAGAAGCGGTATCCAGTTTAACCGGCTGTTGATTTTTTAATGAATCCGATAACAATGCGGCTACTTTCATTGAGTCCGTTTTTTGTTGATCGGTTTGTGCAGGCGGATTTTGAGCTGCTGCCGGCATGGTTTGCTGCTGCTGCGAAGAATATGTTACCTGTCCGACCGGTGAGAAATCAAACTTGAAAATATTCCTGAATAAAGTATTCACATAAATAATTGCGCTGCTTACAAAAATAAATGCAATTACAAACGCTCCTATATAAATGGTTTTCTCTTTCAATTTTGACTTCCGATATAATTTCTGATACCTATTTCGTTAATGTCTTTCAACTCACGCCTGTATTCGTCTACAATGTATTCGATGTGTTGATTTTCCTTATGCGTCTCAAAAACTTTTTGTTCTTTTTTCCGTTCGACAAGTTCTCTGTACTTATCCTGTCGCTTTAACAAATTCAATTCGATCTTTTTTTGAATTTCTATTATCTGCTTTTCAAGCAGGGAATCATAAAGTTTTGCGCTCTGAAACTCGGCGGCTTTAAGCGGCCGGCTAAGCATGTTTCTCTGATTCTTTCCCCTCTCTTCAACAATCAAAGAGTTTTGATAGCGCAAATCCTTTATCTCTTTGTCTATCAAAGCAATTTCTTCCTGAATTCTTTTTTCAAGAATTTCTTTTACCCGTATTATCGAATCGAACCTGTAATTAAATTTTCCCATAGAATTAAACAATCGGTGCTTCAATTATTTGATTTAGTCTTTCAACGGATTGATCGTAGAGCGCCTTTTCGAATATTCCTTGCTTAAGATATCCGCGCAGCTGATTAATTTTGGAAAGCGCGTGGTCTATCTGCGGGTTGCTTCCTCTAACGTATGCGCCTATATTAATCAAGTCCTCGGCTTCTTTGTAAGTTGCCAGGATTTCGTTGAATCTCATTGCTCGTTGAAAATGATCTGTATCAATTATGTCCGGCATCACACGGCTTACGCTTTGCAATGTATCTATTGCAGGATACTGACCTCTGTTAGCTAATTTTCTGGAAAGAACTATATGACCATCCAAAATAGATCTTACTGCATCGGCGATAGGTTCGGTCATATCATCACCATCGACCAAAACGGTGTACAAACCTGTTATGGAGCCCTTATCGTTGCTTCCCGCTCTTTCAAGGAGTTTAGGCAGCATAGAAAATACCGACGGCGTATAACCTTTGGTTGTAGGCGGCTCGCCAACAGTTAATCCAACTTCTCTCTGAGCCATAGCAAATCGTGTAACCGAATCCATCATTAACATTACATCCATACCAAGGTCCCGGAAATATTCCGCTATCGTGGTTCCGATGTACGCACCCTTCATTCTTATCAGCGGAGATTTATCGCTGGTTGCGCATACTACAACCGATCTCTGTAATCCTTCCTCGCCTAAATCTCTTTCTATAAACTCTCGTACTTCCCTTCCACGCTCTCCAATTAAAGTAATCACGTTCACATCGGCGCTTGTATTTCTTGCTATCATGCCTAAGGTAACACTTTTACCAACGCCGCTTCCGGCAAAGATACCCATACGCTGACCTTTGCCGATTGTTAAAATTCCGTCAATGGTTCTTATGCCGGTCTGGATTGGAGTGGTAATTCTTTTTCGTTCTAAAGGATTAGGCGGCTCACGATGCGACGGACGGAACGAAGAGTAATTTATTTCTCCTTTACCATCTATAGGATTGCCGAGCCATCTATAACGCGGCCAAGCAGTTCCTTGCCTACGCCAACATTAAAACTTTTGCCGGAAGCTTTTATTTCGCATGCCGGCGATATATTGTGCATCTCCCCGATTGCTATCGACAGTACCTTGCCGTTCTTAAAACCAACAACTTCGGACTTGCAAACTTCATTTCCATTCTGATCGACTATTGTACATACTTCTCCCATAACCGCGTTGGGACCAACGGAAACAATTACGAGACCCACGACATCTATAACGCGGCCGTTTACCCGTATAGAATCAGTCTTGCTAATTATTCCTTGATATTTTTCCAACAATCTTTCTGCAAGTTCCATTGTTAAGTCTGCTTAATTTTCCAGGCTGTCTTCAAGCTGCTTTTTCAGTTCGTTTAGCTGGGTGGATATTCTTGCATCAACATTTCCAATTTCGGTTTCTACAAGGCATCCTCCCTGCTCTATTCTTTCATCGGCTTCTATTTTAATTTTACTAAACGAACTGCCGTTCAAAATATTTTTATTTAAGTCGTTAATTTGTTCAAGATCATTCGGATTTAATTTCAACTTAATTTCGTTGGCGCCAATAATCTTGTTAATGGCCAATCTAACATTTTCATTGATTATGCTTTTATCTTTAATCTCGTGCTGAAGTATTTTCTTTGCAATCTCATAACCGGTCTCTATTGCTATTAATTCAAAAGTTTTTTCGTACTCAATCAAATTTTCATCGTACTGCTGAAAAATGTTGTAAAGCTCTTCGTACTTTTTTGCCAGCCGGTCCATGAAAGACTGTTCAAGTTCCCTTCGTGCTTTTTCCTGTCCTTCCTGGAACCCTTTCCGGTAATAATCTTCCATTTGACGACCAAGCAGTTCGGAATCGTCAACATCGATTATAGAATTTCCAAATCCGCTGACCTTAACAGTTGTCTTTGTTTTTTTACTTAGCTTAATAACATCAGACATAAATTTCTTCCGGACCGCCGCGCATGTTGAGTGAAATTTCGCCTTGTTCTTCCAACGATTTAATTATATCGATTATTCTTGCCTGTGCGCCTTCTACCTCTTTAAGTTTTACCATACCCATGTACTGCAATTCTTCTTTAAGAAGGTCGGCAGCGCGCTCGGACATATTCTTAAATATTTTTTCTTTGAGATTGTCTTCGGCAACCTTTAAAGAAAGCGCCAGGTCCTTTCGATCAACTTCGCGCAATATTTTCTGAATGTCTTTATCGTTAATGTTTATAATTTCATCAAAGATGAACATCAATCTTTTTACTTCATAGCTCGTTTCGGGATCGAGATTTTCCAGCTTTTCCAAAATTTCTTTGGCCATGGTTACGTTTGTGCGGTTAAGAATTGCCGCAAGGCATTTTGCGCCGCCTAATTTTCCTACAGATTGGCTCATCGAAGCGCCTGCAATTTCGTCAACAACATGTTCTATTTGCTTCAACGTTTGCGGGGCTATTTTACCTAAGGTTGCAATACGATAGGCAACATCGAGCCGGAGTTCATCCGGCAATTCTTTCAATGCGTTTGCAGTCTGGTCCGGGCTAAGCTGCGAAAGTATAAGCGCCATTGTCTGCGGATGTTCCTTGTTCAAAAAATTAATTAACTGGGCCGGTTCTGCTTTTTTCAAAACATCGAAACCCTTGAGAGTTGTAAGACGTTTTACTTTTTCAATGATTTCGACTGCTTTAGAAGGGCCGTAGGTTTTTTCAAGAACAGCCTGCGCAAAATCGAGGCCTCCTTCCAAAACATACTCGCGGGCGGTAACCATGTTGTAAAATTCTTCAATAACAATGTCCGCTGTACGAGCAGAAATATTTTTTACTTTTGAGATTTCGGCTGTTAAGTTTTCAACATCGAGCGGATCCAGGTGCTTCAGCACGGCGGATGCAGCTTCAACGTTTAATGCAACCATCAACATGGCGGCTTTTTGAACGCCGCTTACTTCTTCCCGTATTTCTTTGTTTTGCAGTTTATCAGATCTCATCTTCATGCATCCAGGCGTTAATTAATTTTGCCGCGTCCATAGGATTTTTTGTTACGTAATTAACAATCTTTTCCTGCTGGTTTTTCTTTAACAATGCCTCGTCGGAAATATCGTCTTCAATATCTCCAATCGGCAGCATTCCGCGCCTCTTTTTAGGCTGCAGAAGCTGAGATGCGGGCAGAGAATTTGACGCCGGCAGCGAGGCGGCGTTTTGCGGCGCTGCTAATAATCCTCCTCCGGCATTAATACTTCCGGTATTTACCGTGCCGATAACAATGCGTTCGTTCTTCAAACGCTTCATCAAACTTTTAAGAACAAATATCGATCCTATAATTGCAACAACTATAAATACAAGGTTCATCCAATCATTCGGATTCGGCAAACTTGTAGTTGTTGCTTCGTCGGTAGAATTATCCAATCCCTTGGTTTCAAATGGAATATCAACTATCGAAAATTGATCGTTGCGTGTTACGTCGATGCCGACTGCATTTCTAACAATCTCATCCAGTTTTTTCATCTGATCGGCTGGCCTGGGATCGTAAACGACATCCGTCTTGCCGCCTTTCTTCACTTCTTTGGGAATATCGTTTATAACAGCGGCTACGCTTAATCTTTTTATGTTCCCGCTTTCGGCAATTACTTTTTGAACCGTCTTGTTAATCTCGTAATTGGTCAAAGAATTTTCGTTATTCTGCGCGGAAGAATCGCTTTGATTTTTGCCTTCGTTGTTTGTCTTAATCGTTTGTTCGCTTACGGCTACTTGCGACTCAGGATCGTACTGTTCCATTGTTTTTTCAACTTGATCAAAATTCAAATCGGCATTTACCTGAACCATCGCGTTGCCATAACCGAGTACATTATCTAAAATAGACTGCGCCTTCTGAGCAAGATAATTTTCGACTGATTTTTTTATTTCGTACTGGCGCGCCGATGCATAAGCCAAAGGTCCGTCTTCATTATCACTGTTTAATATTCTGCCTCTCGTGTCAATAATAGAAACTTTATCCTGCTGAAGACCTTCCACAGATCCGCAGACAAGATTAACAATTGCCTGTATGTTTTCTTTTGAAGGCAGCGAATTATTTCTTAACTTTAGAACAACGGACGCCGATGGCAGTTTGTCTTCCTCTTTGAAAATTGATTTCTCCGGTATAACAATATGCACGCGCACACCTATCACTCCGTCCTGCTGCTGAATAGTTCTCGCAAGTTCGCCCTCAAGCGCGCGTTTGTAATTTAATTTCTGCATGAACTCGGACATGCCCATTGTAGTCTTATCAAATATTTCATAACCTATAATGCCGGAACTCGGCACGCCTTTACCTGCCAGGGCAAGCCGCATTTCATAAACTTTTTCTTTGGGCACCTTTATTGTTTGACCGTTATCTTCGATCTTGTAGAGCACTTTTTGACTGTTCAGGTAATCGACCACTTTCGAGGCGTCTTCCTGCGATAAACTTGAATACAGCGTAGTGTAATTCGGTTCATTAAGAATAAAAAGAAGTGTGGCAAGAAGAATTAAGGTTAAAAGTATACCTCCGCCGAATAAAAATTTTTGCTTTGGGTTTAGCTTGTTGATTATCCCGATAAGCGCTTGTAAAGGATTATTATTCATTTTTATACCGGCATCCTAGATAATTCTTTGAACATATCAACGGCTTTGTTTCTAATTTCCATTAGAAGTTGAAGACTTGTTTTAGCTTTCTCGCCGGCAATCATAACGTCTTGAAGTTCTACACCGTTGCCCGAAACAAAATCTTCAATTGATTTCTGCGAATTGATTTGATCCTGATTTACATCTTTAATTAGATCCGACAATGTGGCTCCAAAATTTTCGCCGCTCGTGGAATTTAATTTTGTGGTTTTAGTTGTCCCTGGTAAAAACTCTCCAAACCCTTCTATTTTCATTTTAACCTCTCCTATCGAAAAGCGAACCGAGATGAGTGCCGGTTACTTTACCTTTCGCGTTGTAGAACTGGTAATTCAGCACTTCTTCTTTTTGAGCGGGGTACAATTTTGCGAAGAAGTTTTTTTCATCCGAAGAAATGCTGCCGGTTTCTTTTTGCGCTGAAGAAGCGCCGCGCAAATTTTGGGTTGATTTAACATAAGCAGGACTATAATTACCGTTTGAGTTCGCAATAATTTTCATTTAGATCTCCAAAGAATCTTTTGCCATTTGTTTAGCCGAGTTTAACGATTGAAGGTTTGCTTCGTAACTGCGCGTTGCAGCTATCATATCCACCATTTCATTTACCACGTTCACATTCGACATCTGAACGTATCCTTGCTCGTTTGCGTAAGGATTATCCGGCATGTAAACCATATCGCCTTGGGACTGATCCGTCATTTCCTTCATCTGCGTGCTTTCAACTTGACCGTTGATATTAAGCTCTTTTGGAACGTCAAGTCTGGCAATATGACTTCTATCTGTAACGTTAAGTTGAAGCTGCTGTCCTTCTATAGAAAGTCTGTTTGCAAAGTTGTCCGGATTTTGCGTAACCTCTAAAAATTTTCTCTGGTAAGGTTTTCCGTCCTGGGTTCGAACCGAATCCGCGTTTGCAATGTTCTGGGCAATAAGATCCATTTTCTTTCTTTGGATGCTCATGCCTCTTGCGCTGAAATTGAATCCGAAAAAACTTCCGTTAATTTTCATGCTGAACCTCCGTCTTTAATAACGGATTGAATTGATTTGTAGTAATCGCCTATCTTAAGCGCGGCAAACTTAAAACGAAGCGCGTTCTCGGCTAACTCCGACATTTCCTGTTCTATGTTTACATTGTTTATGCCGGAGTCCATATCGGTACTTTTATCTTCAGTGATTTTGTAATTGGAGCCAAATGAATCGTCCGTTCTTAACATATCGATATGCTTCGGGTTGTCTGTTCTTAGAATCTCCCCCATATTCTCGTTAAGAATATCTTTGAACTCAACATCTTCCCTATTATATTTTTCCGTTCCGATGTTGGCAATGTTTTTTGCAATGACTTTGTTCTTTACCGAACAATAATCAAGAAGGTTTTGCAAAAGTTTAATAGTTTCCGGCATAATTTCCTTCATTCATTCTGGGTTTAATACCCAAATGAAATGCCAGAATTAAGGGAGCGATTTTATTTGAAAGTGCGGATAGTGTTTAATAAAAGTGGCTAAAATTCACCAATTGCGATTTATTACTCAAACCGGAGGATTATTCGGAGTAATCCAGGATTATAGTTTTGGTTTGCCCGCAGGAACATACAAATTTGATTTCCTTTATAGAATCGTTGACATCCTTCTTAAGTAGAATTCTTATTCCTTCGATTTCGTCGTCTTCGCAAGTTATTTTTGATGTGCCTTTTAAATTTACATCCGAAGCTTTAAGCAGGTTGCCCGTTTTGGTTTTGTTGTTAACGAACACATCTCTTAAACCTACGTCTTCAAAATTATTAATGTTGTTTGCCATTTTACACCACCTTATTAATCATTTCAGGTATTTTTTCTGCCGGCAGCACAGCATCTGCAAGTCCGGCATCAACTATGGCTTTGGGCATTCCATATACCACGCACGATTCTTCATCCTGCGCAATTGAATACCCGCCAAGAGATTTTAATGTTTTAATTCCTTCGTAACCGTCTTTACCCATGCCGGTCATTATAACTCCCAACGTGTACTTGCCGTATGCGTCTATTACGGAATTCATCATTACATCTACGGATGGTCTGTGCAGCGTATCGCCGGGTTCGCGGGAAATTACAATCGAGTGCTGCGAATTACCCGAAGTGTTTAACTTCATATGCAAACCACCCGGGGCAATATAAACAACGCCGGGACGAACAATTTCCAAATCCTCAGCTTCTTTTACTTCAAGTTTGGAAAGCCCGTTAAGTCTTTCTGCCAATGATTTAGTAAATTTAGGAGGCATGTGCTGAACGATGAAAACAGGCACATTTATTTTTTCCGAAAGAAGAGGAAGAATTTTCTGCAGGGTAAACGGTCCGCCGGTTGAAATTCCCATAGCGATTGAACGATAACCGATCTTTGGTAAATCATTCACAATCTTAGTCAGACGTCTTGCCGGGGCTTGAGCGCCGGTTGCTCTAATTCTGCTTAAACGTTCCTTCAAAATCTTTTGGCGGGTAATTTCCTTAACCTTGTGAATCAAATCTTCCTTAATGTTAGCGATGTTAACGCTAACATAGGACATTTCCTTGGGAATGAAATCGACGGCGCCAAGTTCCAGGGCCTTAATTGTTGCATCGGCTCCCTCGGTGGTCAACGAACTAACCATCAACACGGAGGTTGGGCATTCGGCCATAATTTTTTTCAGTGCCGTCAGCCCGTCCATAACCGGCATCTC
>DAIEQA010000306.1:0-5296 GCA_027348115.1 Ignavibacteriales bacterium | reverse complement strand
AAAAGAATTACCTCCAACCGCCTGACTATATGTAAGATAACTGAAAGCCATAAGTCTCTCTATTTCAGGTGAGAAGGAAAGTGGTAACTCATATTGCCCGGCTCTAAGATTCACTAAACTGCTTCCAAAGAGATCGTTGATTCTCACTTCTATCGCTAACGGCTCTCCTGCATGCCCGGATTCCCAGAGATGAGTATGTAGATAGAATGAAACTTTTTGCGAGAAGTTGACCCCTGCATTTAATTGCAGTTCGTCTATTCCTGTTTCGGTTCCTATACGTTGATTGTTCGGGTAAAATTCTTGGTTAATCTTTCCATGAAAATCTAATGGAATCTCTCCAAAACCTTTATCCCAAAAACTTTTTCCCTCTTCTTTATGAGGCGAAACCATTTCGTCGGGCGTTCGGAATCCGTTATTCTTAAAATCTCTGCCGAAGGCATTTAGCTGCGGGTAAACAGAATGACACATGTCGCATCCCACTTGATACTTTCTCGAAAATGCCGGTATAGCAGAAATTGTGTTTGAAGAAATTAAGACTATTGCAATTAAGCAAATATATATTGCCGCGTTTCTGTAAAGCATAAATGCCTCCTTTCTATTTCTTTTCTTATATACATTACTTTGTTTTTTATTGCTATTTAACTTTATAGCCATAACTAATTAAATTCTCTTTCGCTTTTTCTAGAGAAACTTCTTCCAGTTTCATTCCGCATTTAGGGTCAACGCCCGGGTTATCTAATATTACTTCGTAATTCATTTGGCACTGAAAAACTTTGCTGTCCTTATTCTTATCAATCCCATCAACATCTACTTCAGATGTTGTTGCCTGTTCGGCGCTTTTTTTACATTTCATCGTTCCTTCTGAATTCTGGTTATCTTTTGAGCAGTTCATTTTTTTCATTTCGCTTTTACCGCTGTCCGGTTTAGCAATTTCTTGAGCGGTTGCTGCTGAAGAAATTAATAGCATACTTAAAAAGAATGTTGCAAGGAATATTTTGATTTGTTTATTCATTTTTTCTTCTCGATTATTTGATTAATAACATTTTCTTTGTTTTATGTAATTCTGATCCCGATTTATCGGGAGAAGAATCTCTAATCCTAAGAGTATAAAAATATACACCGCTTGAAAGTTGAAAGTTGTCTGACGAAAGTTGAGAACTATAACTCCCGGCTTGTTTGTATTCATCAACAAGTGTAGCAACTTCACTACCCAGTACATTATAAATTTTCAAAGCAACATGTCCAGCAACCGGTAACCGATAACTAATCACCGTTGACGGATTAAACGGGTTAGGATAATTCTGTAATAATTCAAATCCTTTTGGAATATCCTTGTTCTCTTTTATGTCTGTAGTTGTTGAGACATTCATCTCAATCGGGATTGAAAGTCCTCCATGGTGCGGGTCATTAAGCGAGATTGTCGTTTTATAATTTCCTTCAGCCAAATCAGAAGCGTCAAGGATTAAATTAACGGTAAGAGTTGAATTGCCTTCGACGCTTCCTGTCGGTTGATCGACTTTTACCCAGCTTACCGGAATTGTGAACGAATAATCCAGCGGCGATGGGATAGAGTTGCTGATATGCAACTCTATCGTCTTTGTGCCTCCGCGAACCACCGTTTCATTGAATGAAGACGGATGATTCGATAAACTCGCCATTGAATTCATTGCAGTAAAACTAACAACAATAAACGCGGTCAATATTAGGTTGCTCAAGTTCATAATTCGTTTGCCTTGTATCTTTTTGTTATTTACTTAACTTTAAAACCATTCTTCAACAAATTTTCTTTCGCTTTTTTAAGAGATACTTCTTCCAGCTTCATTCCGCATCTGGGGTCTGTTCCGGGTTTATCGGAAAGGACATCAAAATCCATCTGGCACTGGTAAACTTTTCCGTCTTTGTTCTCATCAATGGCTGTTAAATCTATTTCGTCTTTTTGCGTAACAGAAGAATCCGGTTTGGCAGAGGATTCATGTTTCATGCTCTTCATTCCTTTCATCTCTTTCATTCCCTTCATGTCCATCATCATGTGATGGCTGGAATCCTTCATCATCTTATGATCTGTTTTAGAGGAATCGGGTTTCTCTTGCGCCGAAACAGAAATGTTAATTAGAAATATTATTGCTGTAGACAACGTCCCTAAAAATTTTATTGCTTTCATTTTGTACTCCCTTCGGATAGTTTGTTTGTTCAGTAGGTAATTCTATTATGCTTTTGAGATTATCAAATGTTGTTTTTGTGATCCTCGCTCTTAATAAACTGCCTTTTGAATAATACCAGCAGAAATATTCGAGATCGTTTGAAATTGAATTTTTCTTTGTGTATATGCTGACCGGTTTAAAAGTCATCTTCACACCTTGTCAATTTCTTTTGTTTTTATCTTGACCGATTTTTCTATTGGAGAAATAAATATCATTCCATCGCCGGATTTTCCGGTATGACCGCATGTTGCAATAATATCTGCAAGTTTATCCGCGTCATTATCATCGCAAACAATTTCCAACTTAACCACCTTGGAATATTTTTCAACAAACTCCACCGAATAACTGTTGGAAACCTGGTCAGCCCATCCTCTCAAAGCGTAAACATCAATAACAGTCATTCCTTTCACGCCGGCAATTTCCAGATTCTGAAGTATCACATCTGCTCTTTCTCTCCTTATATAAGCTTTTATCTCTTTCGTTTTGAATTTCTCCTTTAGGATTTTAAGTAATAAGCTACGGTCCGGTTAATCCATTAGTTCTCTAATAATCTTCCTTCCAGCTTTGCCTGCTTCTTTAATTCCCACGATTTCCATAAGTAATAGATAACGGGGTAGACAGCCAATTCCATTAACACAGATGTAACAACGCCGCCAAGCATTGGCGCAGCAATTCTTTTCATTACGTCTGCGCCGGCGCCGTTACTCCACATAATTGGAATCAAACCCGCAATGATTACCGAGGCGGTCATTATTTTCGGTCTAACTCTTTTTACCGCGCCGTGATGAATCGAATCGACCAAATCCTTAATTCCTCTCATCATTCCCTTATCTGCCCATTCCTTATGTGCAACATCAAGATAGAGAAGCATTACAACGCCTGTCTCGGCATCAAGACCGGCAAGAGCAATGATACCTACCCACACAGCAATGCTTAAATTGTATCCGAGCAGATAAAGAAGCCAAAATGTTCCGACGAGCGAGAAGGGAACAGCCAAAAAGATGATTGCGACTTTTTTGAATGATCTTGTATTTAAGTATATAATTAGAAAAATGATAAATAAAGTCATTGGAATAACTATCATCAATCGTTGGTTAGCGCGCTGCATATATTCAAACTCGCCACTCCAAACAAGACTGTAACCGGCAGGTAAATGAATTTTTTGTTCAACTGTTCTTTGCGCTTCTTTTATGTATGAGCCTATATCCGATGTTTTTAAATCAACATAAACCCATGCATTCGGTCTTGTTCCTTCTGTCTTAACAACCATGGGGCCTTTGTGCATGGTGAATTCTGCAAGTTGCCCCATTGGAACTTGGGCGCCGGTAGGGGTAGGTACGAGAACTCTTTTTAAGTCGTCAACATTATCTCTCTGTTCCCGCCCGTATCTTAAATTTACCGGGTATCGTTCCAAACCTTCAACTGTTGTAGTGATGTTCATTCCTCCCATTGCCGATTGAACAACATCTTCTACATCTTGAATCGTTAATCCGTATCGAGCTGCTTCCTGCCGATTAATATTAACATCAACATAATTGCCGCCGACCGCTCTTTCGGCATAAGCGCTTAAAGTGTTTGGAACGGTGCGCATTACCGCTTCAACCTTCTCGCCGATTGCCTGTAAAGTATCAAGATTGGGCCCGGATATTTTTATTCCAACGGGAGTTTTAATGCCTGTGCTGAGCATATCCGTCCGAGTTTTAATCGGCATTGTCCATGCGTTAGTTACGCCTGGAAAATGTATCGCTTGATCCATCTCATCTATTAGTTTCTTTACTGTCATTCCAGGCCGCCATTCGCTTTCCGGTTTAAGCATAATTGTAGTTTCGACCATATCAAGGCCTGCCGGGTCAGTTGCTGATTCCGCTCTTCCGATCTTTCCGAATACGTGATGAACCTCCGGGAATGTCGCAATTATTTTATCTGTTTGTTGAAGCAATTCTTTAGCTTTTGTAATTGACATACCGGGTAGAGTTGTCGGCATGTAAAGTAGATCGCCTTCATAAAGCGGCGGCATAAATTCGCTTCCGATTCTTGAAAAAGGAATAATTGTCATTCCCAACAAAATGAGTGTGGTAATAAGAACATACTTCCAATGCTTAATTACAAAATTTACTACCGGGTGATAAATCTTAATTAAGAATTTATTGATAGGATTTTTTTCTTCCGGCTTAATATTGCCGCGAATCCAGTAGCCCATTAATACCGGCACAAGCGTGATTGATAGGATTGCAGCGGCTGCCATTGAATAAGTTTTTGTAAATGCCAGCGGCTGGAATAATTTTCCTTCCTGGGCTTCCATTGTAAATATCGGTATAAAAGAAACCGTAATTACCAGCAGCGAATAAAATAGGGAGGGACCGACTTCCTTTGCCGCTTCAATAATTAATTGCCAGCGTTCCCGTCTTTGTTCGATAGGTTTAAGCATATCGTGTTCAATATGCTTATGGGCATTTTCAATCATTATTATGGCGGCGTCAACCATTGCGCCTATTGCAATCGCAATTCCTCCCAGCGACATTATGTTTGCGTTTATCCCTTGAGCGCGCATTACTATAAACGACATTAGTATTGCTGTTGGTAAAGTGAAAATTGCTACGAATGCGCTTCTAAAATGCATAAGAAATATGATACAAACGAAAGCGACAATTAAAATTTCTTCAATCAGCTTATCCTTTAACGTCTCAATTGCTCTTTCAATCAAACCGGAACGATCATAGACCGGGGTAACCTTTATATCCGGCGGGAGACCTTGTTTTAATTCTGCGAGTTTCTTTTTAACTCCTTCAATTACGGAAAGCGCATTTTCCCCGTATCGCATTACAATAATTCCTCCGACCGCCTCGCCTTTGCCTTCGGATTCGGCTAAGCCCCTTCGCATTTCGGGACCATAAGCAACGTTTGCTATATCTTTTACATAGATCGGCGTGTTAGTTTTTTTATCAACCATTACAGGAATGTTTTCCACATCCTGAAGCGACTTGATATAACCCAATCCTCTAATCATAAATTCCGATTCGCCCATTTCAATAACTTCGCCGCCGGTATCGTTATTAGATTTTTTTATTGCCATTTCAACGTCGCTTAACGGAATA
>DAIEQA010000305.1:0-6714 GCA_027348115.1 Ignavibacteriales bacterium | reverse complement strand
TCTCGCGGCGAGCTGTCGGTTGCGGGAACAGATATTGCAAAGCTCGGCGAATCCGCATTGGCTAAGTGGCGCTCATCGAATGTCGGTTTTGTTTTCCAGTTTTACAATTTACTTCCGGTTCTTACCGCGTATGAAAATGTTGAACTGCCCCTACTGTTGACAAAGCTTTCCAAATCCGAAAAGAAGAAACATGTTGAGACCGCGTTGAATATTGTTGGCCTCGGAGATAGAATGAGTCATTATCCAAAGCAACTTTCCGGCGGACAGGAACAGCGCGTAGCCATAGCACGTGCGATTGTTACAGATCCGGTAATCCTGGTTGCAGATGAACCCACGGGTGATCTCGATAAAAATTCCGCGCAGGAAATTCTTACTCTTATGGAAAGATTGAATAAAGAGTTTAAGAAAACCATCGTCATGGTCACTCACGATCAGCATGCAGCTGAAAGAGCGTCGCACCTGCTTCATCTAGATAAAGGCGATTTGTCATCCAACGGCAAAGCATAAGCGAGGAGATGCCATGAAAGTATTTAAATTAATTTTTAAGAACGCTCTCCGGCACAAACTTAGAACCACTCTAACCATTCTCGGTATTTCGGTTGCGGTTATCGCGTTCGGATTATTGCGTACTGTTGTTACCGGATGGTACGCCGGTGTGGATGCTGCGTCGGCTAACAGGTTAATTACACGTCAAGCCGTATCGTTTATTTTTCCGCTTCCGCTTTCTTATAAAGAACAAATTTAAAAAGTGCCGGGTGTGTCAGTGGTATCTTACGCAAATTGGTTTGGCGGAGTTTATAAAGATAAAAATCAATTCTTTTCCCGAATGGCGGTTGACGCTAACACCTACTTTGATGTCACGCCCGAGTTCCTCATCTCGCCGAAAGAATTGGATACCTTTAAGAAAGAAAGGAACTCGTGCATCATCGGGGCAGATATTGCAAAGCAGTACAAACTAAAAGTCGGCGATCAAATGTCGTTGGAAGGAGATATCTATCCCGGTAACTGGGATTTTGTAATAGTTGGAATATATCAGCCGAAAAACAAAAACACAGACGCGACTCAAATGCTTTTTCACTGGGATTACGTGAACGAACGCATGAAGGTTGAGATGCCTGGCCGCGAAAATGAAGTCGGTTGGTACATTATTCAAGTTTCCGATCCGTCGAAATCCGCGCAGGTATCTTCCCAGGTAGATGCGTTGTTCAAGAATTCTCCGAACGAAACTAAGACTGAAACCGAACGTGCTTTTACCCAAGGATTTGTTTCGGCATCCGGCGCAATTATAACCTCTATGAATGTTATGTCGTGGGCGATTGTTGGAATTATTCTTTTGGTATTAGGCAACACAATGGTAATGGCAGCAAGAGAAAGAACGCGCGAGTATGCCGTGTTGAAAACCCTGGGCTTCTCGGCAAAACATTTGGTCGGTTTAATTTTCGGCGAGTCGATGTTTATTTCATGTCTCGGCGGAGGAATCGGATTGCTTCTTACTTTTCCAATTGTTGCCGGTTTTGCGCAGGTAATTCCCAAAGGATTTTTCCCAGTGTTTGAAGTAGAACCGATTACAATTATACTTTCGATTGGAGCCGCTTTGTTCATTGGTGTAGTTGCTTCAATATTCCCGATACAAAGAGCTATTGGAACCAAGATAGTTGACGGATTTAGATTTGTGGGATGATGAATGCAGAATGAAATTCTTAAAAGATTGGTAAAAAAATTAGGTTAAGAAATGAAAATTCCATTGAAATATACTTTACGAAATTTTAAAACGAGAAAGCTCACTACCGGAATCACTATCACCGGTATTGCGCTTGTGGTATTTGTCTTTGCGGCAGTTTTGATGATGGCTTACGGTGTTCAAAAAACTTTGATAGCCACCGGTTTGCCGGATAACGTAATGGTTGCAAGGAAATCTTCGAGCGGAGAAATTTCAAGCATCATAGACGGCGACACACGTAACGTAATAAAAACGCTTCCTTACATCGCAAAAGATTCCAACGGCCGTCCGATTATTTCCGAAGAGCCGGTTGTTGTTATCAACCTGGAAATTAAAACCGGCGGATTGAGCAACGTTACGGTTCGCGGGGTTTCGCAAGAGGTTGGACTGCTTCGTCCTCAAGTTAAAATTAAAGAAGGAAGAATGTTCAACCCCGCATTGCGGGAACTTATTGTTGGCGAAGCGGTAGCTAATAAATTTAAAGGCGCGCAAATAGGAAGCACCGTAAAATTTGCCGGGGATAATTGGAAGATAGTCGGCTTATTCGAATCCGGCGGCAGCGGATTCGATTCCGAACTATGGGGCGGCAACGATCAATTGCTTAACGCGTTCAATAGAGGAAGCTCAGTTTCCACAATTACTTTTAAGATGAGCAACCCGAACGATTTCGATAAAATAAAATATGCTTTCAATTCCGATAGGAGACTTCTCCAATTTGAACCGAAGATAGAACAAAAATATTTTGAAGAGCAATCGGAATTCTTGGCTGGTTTCATCCGGATTCTCGGAATTTTCATCACCGTAATATTCAGCTTCGGTGCAATCATAGGCGCAATGATAACTATGTACGCGGCAGTGGCTAATCGAACAGTTGAAATCGGTACGATGCGTTCTCTCGGATTTAGCAGAAGAAGTATTCTCGCTGCATTTTTAGTCGAGTCGCTTGCAATAGCAATGATTGGCTGCGCAATCGGATTGGTGTTCGCTTCATTTCTCCAGTTCTTTAGAATCTCAACGCTCAATTTTAGTTCATTCGCGGATTTATCTTTTTCGTTTGCGCTTTCGCCTTCCATAATATTGTCGTCTTTTATCTTTGCTGCGTTCATGGGATTTTTTGGCGGATTCCTGCCGTCTGTTCGTGCAGCAAGACTAAATATTGTTAACGCACTTAGAGGCGGATGAAATCTTTTCAATGTTCATGTTGCAATCGGAAAATTTTCCTTTTGCAACATGAGCATCTATTAAATCTTGAAACGCGTTGGATTTATGTTAACACAACACTCATTTTAGTCTTACCGGTCACAAAAGCGCTTTCCAATTTGTATGTTCTTTTTTCATCTCTAGTATTTAAAAATCAAGGTTCATATCGATAATTGAGGAGAAATTTTTCCTCTTTTAAGAAGTGCGGTCATAGGTTAGTATTCGGCTTCTTAATATTCTGAAATTTTAAAAAAGAATTATTCATCGTGCGATGGTATTCTGTTTTGCGGGGATATTTAATCATGTGAAACTTGAATATTTAATAGGAAAAAAATGTCATGACAAAACAAACTACATATAAATTGAGTTTGCCGGTTATCGGCATGTTTGTTCTAAGTTTGATAGTGAAAAATCTTTTGTTGTCACAGCTGAATTATTGGACTTTTTTGACTGCGGCAACTTTTGTCTTTGCAGTAATATTTTTCATTTCGGTTCGAAATTTAATTATTCGTCCCTTGAATAAGTTAAATGAGCAGGCTGCCTCATTAAAAAGTCTGATATCTTATCGAGGCAGCAGCCGCAACGATTTATTAATGAATCTATCTTCGATAATTGAAGAAGCCGTAAACACTTTAAAAGACGAGCAGATAAAATCAAAAAATATTTTAGACGCAATTACGGCCCCGTTTATCCTTCTGGATAAGAACACACTGGTTACATATATTAATAATCAAGCAGCCGCAATTTTGGGTTACACCCCTGATGAAATAATTAGCAAACTGACAGCTAAGGAACTTCTCGGTTCAGACGCGGCCTCAAGAAGTACTTTGGCCGGAAAGCCGATTCTCGGTTATAAAGGCGAAGCGCACAATCGCCATGGTAAAATGATTTCCTTGTTGGTTAATACCGCTTTAATTCAAAATCACAAAGGTGAAGGCACCGGTGTTATAATTTTTATTCTCAATTTGAATGAAGAACAGGCAAAACAAAAAGAAATTGTAAAACAGCAAGCCCGCGAATTAGCCGTTGCGTTAAAAGCTGTTGCAATGGGCGATCTAACAGTCAAAGTTAATGTGGATGAGAAAAGCGATCTTTATGAATTGGGAATTGATCTGGAAACTTCGATAACGGAATTGCGCAATGCATTGTTAAGCGTTTCCGAAGTAACTAATGCAGTTGCAAGCGCAAGCAATCAAATTTCTTCAAGCAGCGAAGAGATGGCTGCGGGAGCTCAGGAACAAAGCAGTCAAACAATGGAAGTAGCCGGTGCCGTTGAAGAAATGACTAAAACAATTATGGAAACCACAAGAAATTCCGGCAATGCCGCAGATGCCGCTAAAAACGCCGGCATAATTGCTAAAGAAGGCGGAAAGGTTGTCGAAGAAACAATCCAAGGTATGAACCGTGTTGCCGAAGTTGTGAAACAATCTGCAGAGACCGTAGAAGCGCTCGGAAAAAGCAGCGATCAGATCGGAGAGATAATTCAGGTAATAAACGATATTGCTGATCAGACTAATCTGCTTGCTCTTAATGCAGCCATCGAAGCGGCCCGTGCCGGCGAACAGGGCCGGGGTTTTGCGGTGGTAGCTGACGAGGTAAGAAAACTTGCGGAAAGAACTACCAAGGCAACAAAAGAAATCGCGGCTATGATTCGCCAAATTCAAAAAGATACGGAAGATGCGGTTGTCTCAATGCATCAAGGAACTGTTGAGGTTGAAAAAGGAAAAGAACTTGCGGACAAAGCCGGGAAATCGTTGATACAAATTATTTCTGGTTCAGAGGAAGTTGTTGATATGGCTACACAAGTTGCCGCCGCCAGCGAGGAACAATCTGCCGCCGCCGAACAGATAAGTAAAAATCTTGAAGGTATCAGAAATGTAACTCAAGAAGGCGCCGCCGGAATTCAGCAAATTGCACATGCCTCGGAAGATTTTAATCGGCTTACTTTACAACTGCAGGAATTAGTTTCGAAATTTAAAATTTCTGATGATGCTCGAGCTACAGGAAATCTGCGAAGAACTCTTAGAGCCGCTTCCTAATTTCATAAATGAAATTACTGATATATGACATCGGTCCGCTTCTGGACCGATGTTTAATTAGGAATTAAATTTTTCTCATGTTAAATATTTCTCTCCCGCAGTTTTTCCACCTGATCTCGGAGATATTTTTCGTTTAAAATTATGCTATTATACCTTCATTTCGAACAATATTTTAAATTTGCGGTAACCGGTTTGATTTCATATTTTTGCAAGCCAATGTTGAAGAAAATAGTAATAGCAATAGACGGTCCCGCCGGTTCTGGTAAATCCACTGCTGCTAAAAATTTGGCCAAAAAACTTGGAATTACCTATTTAGATACCGGAGCTATGTACAGAGCAATTACCTTTTTAGCTCTGCGTAGCGGCGTGGTTAACGATACAAAAGCTGTTATTGAAATTGCTCAAAATGTAAAATTGAGATTGAACTTCGAAAACGGTAAGACAAGAGTATTTGCTGACGAAGAAGAAGTTACCGAGCAGATAAGAAGCGCAGAAGTAAATTCGATGGTAAGCGAAGTTAGCACTATTCCCGAAGTGAGAGCCGAGATGGTAAAAATTCAAAAGTCAATCGGCAATCAGGGCAGTATTGTTGCCGAAGGTAGGGATGTAACTACTGTTGTTTTTCCAAATGCCGAAATTAAAATTTATTTGACGGCATCGATTGATGAACGCGCCAGAAGAAGATTTAAAGAGTTTCAAGAGAAAGACGCGAATATTACAATCGAGGAAGTTAAAGCAAATCTCGAAAAGAGAGATAAGATAGACAGCGGACGCGATGTTTCGCCGCTGCGTAAAGCGGAAGACGCAATTGAATTTGATAATACCGGTTTAACCCCGGAACAGGATTTGGAATACCTGCTTAACAAAGTTAAAGCAGTTTTAGAAAAAGTTTAGGCCACAATAAAAAAACTAATGTTAAACTAAAATTATACTGCCGAAAATTTTAAGTGGAAAAAATTCAGAGGCAGGGTAGTGCAATTAGGAGTTCAGATGCTTGAACAAGAAAAGGATGCCGTTAAAAAAGCACCCAAACCAAAAAAGGAGAGATTCATCAATGCGGATGAATACACTCCGGAAGATTTAAAAGAATTATCCAAACTTTATTCAGAATCGTTCCGCGACATTAAGGAAGGTGAAATACTGCAAGGAACTATTGTTGGTATTAATGCCGATAACGTTGTTGTTGATGTTGGATTCAAATCGGACGGAACAATTTCAAAATCCGAGTTCTCCGCTACGGAAGAAATTAAGATAGGCGAAAAAATTGACATTGTAATTGAAAGCGTTGAGGATGAAGACGGTAATTTAGTTTTATCCAAGAAAAGAGCGGACTTCCTTAAAATCTGGGGAAGAATTATGGACGCTTTCGAAAATGAAAAAATTATTCCGGGTAAAATTCTCAAACGTATTAAAGGCGGTATGGTTGTCGATCTTATGGGTATCGAAGCTTTCTTGCCCGGCTCGCAAATCGACATCAGACCGGTTCGCGATTTTGACGCCTTTGTCGGCCAGACAATGGATTTCAAAATTGTTAAGGTCAACATTCCTACAGAAAATATTGTTGTTTCTCATAAGGTTCTTATTGAAGAAACAATCTCCGATCAGCGCAAAGAAATTCTCGATAAACTTGAAAAGGGACAGATTCTGGAAGGAACAGTTAAAGCAATCACCGATTTCGGTGTGTTCATCGATCTCGGCGGCGTTGACGGTCTTATTCACATTACAGATTTAAGCTGGGGCAGAATTAATCACCCA
>DAIEQA010000287.1:0-8972 GCA_027348115.1 Ignavibacteriales bacterium | reverse complement strand
GGACACGATACCGAGATACAGCATGATGGGCAGTCTGAAGAAAGTCGATCTTTCAAAATTTTTAAACGATCCCAACTACAACAGCGACTTGAATATTGCATTCAGCGCCGATGGGCAGAATTTTAATCCGGATGATATAGTCGGTACATTTTCTTTTGGCGTCGATTCCTCGCGCTTCAAGGACAAATCAATCGGGTACTCGAGCATCGAGGGCACGCTTAAGAAAGAGCCGCATCACCGGGAAATTTTACTCTCATCGGATTTTGTCGATTTCAAATTCGACGGCGACTTTTCATTGAACAAAGCCATCGAACTTTTGTCGTATGAATCCGGCGCCATCAGCAACATTGTTGCAAATAAAATTAAGGAGTTAAATCCGCTCACAATTATTAATCATGAGGCGCCCAAAGACACTATTGAAGCCAACCTGCCATCGATAGTAAACGAAGATTTGAAATTCGATTACTCGTTTCAATTTAAGGATTTTGAATTGATTGCCATGCTGATGGGCAATGATCAATTCGATATTTCCGGTTCAGGCAAAGGAAGCGTTTCCAATGCAAACAACAACTTCTCCTTCTCTACCGAATTGAATCTCGATTATCTAATCATGATGCAGAAAGACAACACGATTTACCTTTCCGATCTTCAAACTGATTTTAACTTCACCAGGGATAATCGTTTTAATTCGTTCGACAAACTTTTCGGCACAGCGTCTATAACCGGTAAACGATTTTACTCGCACAGCAACATAAAAGATATCAGTGCGGACATAACGTTCAACCAAAGCAAATTGTTCTTTAATACCTCGGTAAATTATGAAGATTATATCAATACTGACGCCGAGGGTATTATAAAAATGACGCCGAACGAACAGCAGCTTCTTGTTAGTAAATTAGCCGTGTCTGTTGCCGGTATGGATTGGACTAATAAAGATACGCTCAAGGCGTTCTTCAATCCGGATTATTTTAAGATATCCAACTGGACAATTCAGAAAGATACCTCCGTGCTCGCGCTTAACGGTATGATAGAAAGTTCGGGAAAGCAAAATTTTGTTCTCACGGCTTCCCATATATCCGGCGACGTATTGGAGCGTTTGATGATGGGAAGCAGCGACGGAAAATTAATTGCCGACGGAAATCTCGACACAAAAATTACAGGTGAATATCACAACCCGGTTATTGAATCTTCGGCTTCATTAAAAGATTTGAATTATTCGGGAACCAATTTAGGATTTATCGAAGGCGGGCTCTCTTATAAGGATAAAAAAATTGATACAAAGGTTAGGTTCCTTGACCCGCAGCATAACGAAGCTAAACCGATGCTGACCATGACCGGCACAATTCCGATCGATTTGGATTTTGGTTACGTTAAAGAGAGAATGCAGGAAAACGAATTTTTCCAATTATACATTAAGTCTTCCGATTTCAATTTAAGTTCGCTCGGAAACATTATGCCGAATATTTTTGATCAACGCGGTATTCTGCAGGCCGATATATTAATAAGCGGTAATTTCAACGATCTGAATTACAGCGGTTACGCCACGCTAAAGGATGCGCACTTCAAAACTATTTACAATAATCTTCCGTACAAAACCGGTTTGAAATTGAGATTCGACAAGAAGGGAATTTTTGTGGACAGTTTATTAGTGGCAAACGACGGCGGTTCAAAATATTCCGGAACAATTACAGGAAGCGGCGAACTTACATTTGACAGGTTAAAACTCGTTGACGTATCTCTTCGTTTCAACGGCGACTTGGCTGTGCTTGGCGAGCAATCAAAAAGCGTAAGCCCCTTCTTTTATGGCGATCTTCTAATCGGCACCGACGGCGATTGGCTTCTTACAAAACGCGGCGGAAGACTTTTCTTTAAAGGCGATGTATTGATGAAGCAAACCGACCTGGTTTACACAACCGGTCAATACAATAACGGTTCTTCAAACAAAGATTTTAATTTTGTATTCGTAGTGGACAGTAGTAAAATTGACAAGGAAACTTTACGGTTTAATAAATTCTTATCGCGGGAAAAAGATATTAACAGAAGCAATTACGCCGGCTTTGACCAGCAGTTGAATTTCGATTACCAAATAGGAATAAGTTCGGAGAACAACGCCAAGATTGTATTCATTCTTTCACAAGCAGCAAATCAAAAACTAACGGTTGAGATGCGCGGAAGCTTGAAATACTCGAATATAAGCGGAGAGTCGAGAGCCCAGGGCACCTTCGATCTGCTGCAAGGATCAAAACTCGACTTTATTAAAACCTTCGACGCCGTGGGTTCGATCCGGTTCGAAAGTGATATTACAAATCCTTACCTCGATATTGTTTCTACTTATACAAGCGATTATGTGAATCCAAGAGATGCAAGCGCTACAGCGCAACCCGTTGCCGTAAAAATTAGAATTCGCGGACCGCTTTCCGATCTTGGCAAAAATTTGGCTAACAATCCGGAGAGTATCGGCGTATATGTCGGTGCGCGCAACATTCAAAACGATGTAAGAGAAACCCAGTATGATTACGCCGACGCGTTCTCGTTTATCTTTCTCGGAAAATTTAAAGACGATTTAACTGCTCAGGACCGCTCGCAGGTTGCCGGCCAAAGCAATTTAATAGGCAATACCGCTACTTCATTTCTCGGTTCAATTCTTTCCAGCTATTTAAATTCTACGGTTGGAGATCTTGTAAACAATGTACAGATTTCGCAGACACTCAACTACACAAAATTTTCGGTCTCCGGAAGAATCAAAAACTTCAACTATACCGTAGGAACAACGACGGAGAGTTTTTCAAATCTTTCGAAAGCGAATTTTGTATTCAATTATAATTTCAATCCAAAATTGTCTATGCGTTTCGAACGCAAAGACCCGGTTGTAAATTTTATAGGTCTCGATGAAAAAATAAACGAACTTGCTCTTAAATATAAATTCGAGTTCTAATGAAAAAGGAAATCAAAGCGTTTTTTAAAAGTCATCCCACACTTCGATTAAAATCAAAAGAAATATCGAAGAAGCTCGGGATAAGTGAAGATTATGAGTATGCCGAGTTAAAGCATGTGCTGTTCATGCTCACCCAGGAAGGTTTCATCGAGAGAGAGGGCAAGCGCTACTCGCTTAAAACCGCCGATGCCGGAAAACTCATAGGGACTCTTCAAATAGTAGCCGGCGGCGATTACGGGTTTGTTATGCTTAAAGACAAAAAGCTCAAGGACATTTTTATCGCCGGAAAAAATTTAAATACTTCTTTCCACGGAGATACCGTCGAGGTCATGCTTGTCTCGACAAAAAAAGGAAAAAGTATTGAGGGTGAAATTGTAAAAGTAGTTGAGCGCCGCAAAAACGAATTCGTAGGAATCCTTCAGAAAAGCAAATCTTTTTTCTTTGTCAAACCAGACGACGAAAAGATTCATCGCGACATTTACGTTGCGCCCAACAAGCTTAACAACGCAAAGCCGGGAGACAAAGTAGTGGTTGGAAATATCGAATGGAAATCCCAGCAACTGAATCCCGAAGGATCGGTCAAAGAAATCCTCGGTAAAGCCGGAAGCTACGATGCGGAGATTGCCGCTATTGCAAGGGAGTTCGGCCTCTCGTATAAATTTCCGAAAAATGTTTTACGCGAAGCAGAAACTTTTTCAGATGAAATTCCGGCATCCGAAATTAAAAAGAGATTGGATTTACGGGACGAAACAATTTTCACAATCGACCCAGAAGACGCAAAAGATTTCGACGACGCCGTTTCGGTTGAAAATTTATCCGGCGGTAATTTCAAAGTAGGAATTCACATTGCCGATGTAAGCCACTTTGTACGCGAAGGCACGGAATTATACGAAGAGGCGCTTAACCGGGGAACAAGCGTTTATATTGTAGGTAAAGTAATTCCAATGCTGCCGGAAAAATTATCCAACGGCATTTGTTCGCTCGTGCCCGGCAAAGACCGGCTAACTTACTCGGTAATTGTCGAACTTACTCCAAGTGCAAAAGTAATTTCTTACGAAATAAAAAAAACGGTTATCAACAGTAAAAGAAGATTTACATACGATGAAGTTCAGGAAATTCTTGATAAAGGCAAAGGTGATTTTTACCGGGAGATAACTCAGCTCAATAATATATCCAAGACTTTGCGCGCCAAAAGAATTAAGAAAGGAAGCATAAACTTTTTTACGCCTGAGGTTGTCTTTAAACTGGACAAAAACGGCGTACCGGTGGAAATAAATATCAAAGAGGTTCGGGAAAGCCACAACTTGATAGAAGAGCTAATGCTCTTGGCAAACCAGATTGTAGCGGAACATGTTAAACCCAAAGCGAACAAAAAAACCGTACCGTTTGTTTATAGGATACATGATTTACCCGATAAGGAGAAAATTACAGAGTTCGCCCGGTTTGTTAAATCTTTGGGATTTCATTTCGATCCCAATTCCGCGAACAAGTCGAAACAGTTTCAACTGCTGCTGGATGAAGTACGGGACACAGAGGAAGAAGCGGTGGTAAACGAAATTGCAATACGATCTATGGCAAAAGCGGTTTACTCGACAAAAAATATCGGGCATTACGGTCTGGGTTTTAAGTTTTATACCCACTTCACTTCTCCCATAAGAAGATTTCCTGACCTGGCGGTACACAAAATAATTTTCGATTATATAAACGATTCGGAGAAAAATTTATCTCTGGAAGAATTGGAAGAAATTTGTGATCATGCGTCCGACCGTGAAAGAAATGCCATAAATGCGGAACGGCTTTCGGTAAAGCTGAAACAAATTGAATATTTACAAGGTAAATTAGGTGAAGATTTTCACGGTGTTATTTCCGGTATTACTCATTTCGGAATTTTTATTGAGCTGAGCCAAAACCTGGCGGAAGGACTTATAAGACTGCGCGACCTTGACGACGATTATTACCGCTTCGATGAACAAAACTATTCAATAGTCGGTAAGAGAACCGGAAGAAGATTTCGACTGGGCGACAAGGTAAATGTAAAATTAGTCCGCGTAGATGAGGAAAAACGGGAAATAGATTTTATTCTTTTGGATTAGTTTTTCCGATTCCCGACTGATTGCCGTGTTTTTCCCGTAAAAATAGTTTCTCCATTTTCACCTCAAGGAACGATATAAAGGTGTTGTTATGAAAAAATTTTTCCTTCTTGTTTTTGTCTTTGCAACTTTTGCCTCGGACATCTTTGCACAGTTCGGACAAAACAAAGTTAGCTATAAAGATTTCGACTGGTACTACATTCAAACAAAGCATTTTGATATTTA
This sequence comes from Ignavibacteriales bacterium, assembly GCA_027348115.1. Taxonomy (GTDB): domain Bacteria; phylum Bacteroidota; class Ignavibacteria; order Ignavibacteriales; family Melioribacteraceae; genus Fen-1258. The sequence goes on along the minus strand of DAIEQA010000287.1, from coordinate 3,722 downwards.
CTTTGCCAAAGGCGGAGAAAAAATTGCCGAGTTTACAGCCGCTGCTGCCGAGGAAGCCGTAAATAAAATTCAGAAAGACATTAACTATCAATTGAATAACAGGGTTTCCATAATCGTTTACGATTCTCACAACGATTTTCAAGAGACAAATGTTACGGACGAATATTTTTCCAGAGGCACCGGGGGTTTTACAGAGCCATTTAAAAATAGAGTCGTCTTCCCTTTTGAAGGATCGTATAAAAAATTTCAGCACGTAATTGCCCACGAACTTGTTCATGCCGTTATGCGGGATATGTATTACGGCGGAACCATACAAAACATAATTGCCAAGGGAATTACGCTTCAACTTCCGACATGGTTTTGGGAAGGCAGTGCCGAATACCTTTCGCAAGGATGGGAAACTAACACGGATATGTTTATTCGCAACGCAATTACTACAGAAAATCTGCCGGATATTAACGGGCTTGATGGATACCTTGCTTATCGCGGCGGCCAGGCACTATTCAAATATATTGCGGATACTTACGGCCGTCAAAAAGTCGGCGAGCTGATGAATAGAATTCAAAGTTCGGGCTCTCTCGAAGCAGCGCTCAAGTCATCAATCGGAATTGGAATTGATGAACTAAACGAGCGCTGGAAAAAAAGTTTGAAGAAAGAATATTGGCCGGACGTGGCTATTCGGCAGGACCCCGATGAATTTGCCAAGCGATTAACCGATAACAAAAAAGTCGGTGGATTTTATAATACCAGTCCCGCAATTTCTCCTCAAGGAGATAAAATAGCTTTCATTTCAGATAGAGATGTTTATCTCGACGTTTATATAATGGACGCTCAAAGTGGCAAAGTCTTAAAGAAAATTGTTCAGAGCGGTAAAACAACAGACTTTGAAGAGCTCACTGTTTTAAATCCTTCTTTGGCATGGTCGCCGGATAACATTCGTGTTGCGCTTTCGTCAAAATCCGGCGGTTACGATGTGATATCGATCATCAATTCTGAAACAGATGAAAGCCAAGAACTTCCATTTAAAATGCTCGGCATCGAATCGATCAGCTGGTCCCACGACGGAAGTAAACTTGCCTTTGTCGGGCAAAATGCATCTCAAAGCGATATTTATATTTACGACTTCGCTACAAAAAAGTTGAGTGATTTAACGAACGATATTTTCAGCGACTCAGACCCGGTATGGACTCCCGATGGAAAGAAAATAATTTTTACTTCCGATCGCGGAAGCATACTAACTCCCGTTGATACTACCACATTCGATATGTTTAAACATAATTACAAACAACTCGATCTTTATATGATCGATGCTCAGACAAAAAAAATAGAACGTATTACCGATTGGCCGCTGAGCGACGAGAAATATCCTGTAGTATCCGCCGACGGAAAAGAAATTTTATTTGTGTCCGATAAAAACGGCATCGATAATATATACCGGAAAAAAATAGTCATCGATTCGACGGATAAAGTTAATTCTATCGTGGATGAAAAAGCGATTCCTCTAACAAACTCAATAAGCGATTTAACACAGATATCCGTTTCTGCCGACGGGAAAAAATTAGTATTCACCGCGCTTTATAAACTCGGTTATAATATTTTTATGATGAATAATCCATTTGAAACAAAACCGGATTTCGATTCTCTCAAAGTGACCAATTATATGGCGGAGTTAATCAAAGCGAGAGAAAAGAAAGAGCATCCCGAAGCAATTGCAAAAGTAACGCCGGCAGAAAAACAAGAAATTCATCGTGTAGCCGAGGATACAACAAAGACCCGCGAAACAACAATATTTACCGGCGCATATACATCCGGCAAAAATGAAAAGGCGGATACATCAATTACCGATTACAGTAAATTTGTTTTTACGGCAGACAAAGCCGAAAGCGACAGCGCCAGAATTGCGAGGCGTAAAGAATTATTCCACGAAACCCTCGATAAGAACGGAAACTTTTTGGTTAATCGATACAAAATTAATTTTACTCCGGATATAATCTATGCCAATGCCGGGTACAGCACTTTATACGGACTGCTCGGGACAACAGTGCTTTCTTTCAGCGATGTTTTGGGCAACCACCGATTGATAGGCCAAACAAGTTTACAGGTGGATATTAAAAACAGCGACTATGGTCTAGCATATTACTATCTGAAAGAAAGGACCGATTTGGGATTCGAGGCATTTCACACTGCAAGATTTCTCTATCGAAACGGATTAACCGGGCTGGAGTTATACAGATTTACAAATTTCGCTTTTACTGGAACGGCAAGTTATCCGTTCGATCGTTTTCACCGTATGGATTTTGGACTTAGTCTTATGGGAGTTACCGCCGATAATTTGGATAACCTTGCAGTGCCCTCGGACCACAGCACATTTACGGTTCCTTCCATAAGCTATGTGCAGGATAACGTTTTATGGGGATACACTTCCCCAATTGAAGGTACCCGCTATAACATTACCGCATTCGGCGATCCCGGTATTCTGAAAAAGACGCAAAGCTTTATGTCGTTCGTATTCGACTACAGGAATTATTTCAGATTTTTTTACGATAACGGATTTGTGATTCGGCTTTCCGGCGGTATGTCGATGGGCGGAAATCCACAAAGATTTTTTATCGGCGGAACAGACAACTGGATCAACCGAAATTTTGCAACGAACGAAATTCCGGTATCTAGCGCTTCCGACTTTGCTTTTCTAACGCCTGCAATGCCACTTCGCGGTTACGATTACGCACAAAGAATTGGAACCAAGTACGGATTATTAAACATGGAATTGCGCATTCCGATAATCCGTTATCTTTTAACCGGCGGCTTGCCGTTGTTCTTTCAAAATATTTTAGGCGTGGCGTTTATTGATGCCGGCTCTGCCTGGGATAACACAAGTTCGCTTAAGTTAATCGGCAGGGACGATAACGGAAATAGAATTACCCAGGATTTATTGATAGGTACCGGTGTAGGATTTAGAGTTTACATGCTCTTCTTATGGCGGTTCGATATTGCCTGGAAGTACAACATTAATTCGTTTTCAAGTCCCAGATACTTAGTATCCATAGGTCTCGATTTTTAATCTCTGAACAAACCCGGTTATTTATTCTTAGCCGGGCTTGAACTTCCTTTGCTTGCCGGCGATGTATTGGATTTATTTTTATAATCTGTTTGATAAAAACCTGTGCCTTTAAATATCGGACCAGCACCGGCACCGATAAGCCGTTTTACATTTCCTTTGCATTTGGGACACTCTGTAAGTACCGCATCGCTGAATCTTTGAAACTCTTCAAAAGAGTATCCGCAATCGAGACATTTATAATCGTATGTAGGCATTAACACATTCCTCTCAATAACTGAAAAATTGGATGCAAAAAATAACCACATGGATTCAGAAATCAAATTTCTATTTAATTAACCTTTTTTTTCGCATATTTGTTCAAAAAAATATCCTCTATGAAGCGAAAAATATTTTCTGCACTACTCATTATCTTAATGGCTTCTCTTAGCGGCTGCCTTAATTACACGCAAATAACAAGTATAAAGACCGACGGTTCTGGAAACATGTTTATCCATTACTGGATGAAATGGAATTCCGCAAGAGATTCCGTCATTGTTGAAAAACTCGGCATCTTCAACAAAGATTCCGTGTATAAGGAATTTTCGTCCCATTACAGCAGAATTAAAAATGTTGAAGTTTATAAAGATCAATCCGACAGCACAATACACGCGAAGGTCGAATT
>DAIEQA010000266.1:0-3305 GCA_027348115.1 Ignavibacteriales bacterium | reverse complement strand
TCCGACGCTCAAAATGAAAAGCGACGAGTATTAACGCAAGCGGGCAAACTTTCCCCATCTCAAATTGATAGTGTTGTCTCCGATATTCAAAATTCCGCCCTTACAAAAAATGTTACGGAAACCTGGACGCTTTCCAGCATGAGGATTAAAGTGCCTACGGAGGCATGGTATATCAGAGATTTGATTAATAACATCTCGTTAGGATTTAATTATAATAAAACTTTGGGGCAAAGCCCGACAATCATCACGTCCAACAGCTGGACTTGGAACGCGACGATGAATTACAGCGTAACGCTTAGCCGCGATCTTTATTTTAAGCCAGCTGAAATTCCTATAATCGGCAGCTTTTTCGATTTGTTCTCGGATTACCGCGACGCCAAAGTTTATTTTGCGCCCCAAACAATTACTGCTTCAGTTACGGCTAACCGGAAAAGATCGTTCTCGCAGTCACGTCCGCTGAACGCAACGTCGGATACAGTGGCGCTGCCTAAGCCGAATATCCAAAGAGATTTTGTAACTACGAGAGGAGCGGGTTTTTCCTGGATGCTTACCGAAGGCGGTTTCTGGAATCTTGCTTTGAATTACAATTTTAATATCAGCTCTACGCTTGCCTACTTGCTTGCGGATAGCACAAGCGAAAAATCAGAAGGACAAATTTGGCGCTCCATCTTTGGCGGACAGTTATTCGGCCGTGATTATAATTATAAACAATCTTTCGATCTTCGTACAAGTCCTAAAATTCCGTCAATCTTTGATCTCAATCGTTATGTAAGTTTAAATGCCGGTTACAGTTCGGATTACAACTGGCAGAATAATTTTCAACAAGGAGAGTTAGGTAAAAGTGCCGGTTATTCATCGAGAATTAACGCGAGCTTAACAATTAGGTTAAAATCAATATTCGAGCCTTTGTTTAAAGAGAGCGAACCGAAAGCAAAAGTTAGAACAGCCCAGGATGGAATACCCCCGCAATTCCGTCATCAAGCTGTAGGCGAAACAAGAACCGGCAGAAGAACCGGCAGAAGAGATGATGTTGTGCCTGTCGGACCGGAAAAGGAAACCGAACCGGGTAAAAATATTTTGCATCCGGATACATCAAAGATTCATGCCGACTCGTTGAAAAACGCCCAGCCGGATTCCACTGGCGGCATTTCCGGTAAACTGATGGCCTCGCTCGATTATCTCAAATTATTTATAAAAACCTTTTTGTTAGACTACGATCAGATTACAGTTAATATAAGTCAGAATAATTCTTACACCGGCGGCGGATTAAAAGGCGACGGCACCGGCTTCAATAATTTCTGGGGCTTCTCACAATCTTATGATAAAGGTCCAAGCAGGTTATTCATGCTTGGCTTATCAAACGATATTGGCCCCCGTGCGCGAGCAGGAAACTTTACGGATACATACACGCAGAATAACAATATAGATTTTTCAACATCCAAGCCGTTATGGGAAGGCGCGCAAATTAAGTTTAACTGGAAAGTCGGATGGGGCATTAACAAATCCGTAACAATACAAACAGATTCAATTACGGGTGCTGCATCGGTACTTAACCAGCTTACAACCGGAACTATCGACCGGTCGTTTCTTTCTTTGCCTCCGTCGTTTATCTTTTCGGTATTTAAAAATGGAATAAAGAAAGTACATGAACTTTATGACCCAACTGCTGCAGATCCGAATGCGAACTTATCTCAAGCATTTCTTAAAGGGTTCGAATCGTTTTCTTTACTTCAAAAAATTCCGCTTCTCGGTAATCTAAGTAAATATATCCCGCGGCCAAACTGGTCGTTCAGCTGGAGCGGATTGGAAAAATATCAACTGTTTAGTTTTGCAAAAAGAATCACTATCGACCATTCTTACACCTCAACTTACAGTGAAGGATTCAAAGTGGATCCTAGCGGTGTTAATGAAATTCAAACTCAAAAAGTAGATTACGGCTTCGATCCTTTAGCCGGTATCACTTTTGATTTCGATAAACTTTTTGGCGGATCGTTTCAAGGCTCGGTGAAATACAGTTCTAAGACTTCTTACGGGTTGGGACTTTCCACTCACAATATTACAGAGTCTTATTCCAAAGATATTAATATAACTGCAAGCTGGTTAAAATCCGGTTTTGAAATTCCTATATTCGGTGTGTCGCTTAAAAACGATTTGGAAATTTCTTTCTCCTACACCAGCGGTGTTACATCGACTGTTCTTTACAATATGGATGACTGGACAGATTCCGGAATTCCGCAGGACGGAAAAACTACGACGACTATGGAACCAAAAATAAAATACGTAATGAGCCAGCGGGTCACGCTTTCAATTTTTTACAGAAGAACTTCTATTGAACCAGCGGGCGCCGCGCGAATTCCTCCAACCACTACAAACGAAGCCGGTGTGGATGTTAGAATTTCTATTCAATAATTATTACAGGCAATGTTGATGAAAAGACATAAAATTCTCTGGGTCGACGATGAAATAGAACTTCTTCGATCCCACATTATTTTTCTTAACGAGAAAGGATACGAAGTTCAGACGGCTACAAACGGCGAAGACGCAATTTCCGAAGTCAAAGAATCGCCGTACGATTTGATCTTTTTAGACGAAATGATGGCCGGGCTCGGCGGCCTGGAAACTCTTGCCCAGATTAAGGAAATAAATCCCAACATTCCTGTTGTGATGGTTACCAAGAGCGAGGAAGAATCTTTAATGCACGATGCCATCGGCAGCAAGATTAGCGATTACCTTATCAAGCCTGTTCTTCCGTCACAGGTTCTTATGGTTTGTAAAAAAATTCTTGAGAGTAAAAAAATCTCTGGCGAGTATGTTGCAAAAGATTATCTCCATGACTTCAGCGAGATTTCGCGCCGCCTGATGATGGACCCAGATTATACCGACTGGATAGATATTTATTTAAAGCTCGTTAATTATGATATGGAAATGGATGTTCATCCTGAGATAGGGCTTAAGCAAAGTCTTGTCGATCAGCGCAAAGAATGCAACCAGGAGTTCTGTAAATTTATCGAGAGAGAGTACAAAGGATGGATCGATTCGCCGGATTCCGAGGATAGTCCTGTTCTTTCAAACAGGATTGTAGAAAAATATGTTCTGCCGCAGCTAAAAAATTTTGACGGACCGCTTTTCTTTTTTGTAATAGACTGTTTGCGTTTGGATCAATGGCTTATAATGGAAAAACATTTGGCGCCTATGTTCAACATCAGCAAAGATTATTATTATTCAATTCTTCCGACTGCCACGCCTTACGCTCGTAACGCTTTGTTTGCCGGGCTGTTTCCATCGGAGATAGAAAAAAATTACCC
>DAIEQA010000228.1:0-6968 GCA_027348115.1 Ignavibacteriales bacterium | reverse complement strand
ATAAAATTTTTATAGAAGCCCGGAAATTGTCTTATTATGGTTAAGAAAGTATGAACTCCAAATCCGTTATAACCGTTAACTAAAAGCACTGCTGTCATATCTCTGTTGTCAACAGATTCATTATTCGGCTCTCCGACAGTTGGAATATTGGTAAGCAGTTCGTCGAATTTATCCTCTTCAACTTTTATTTTTTGATAATGATTTTTTATCGCATAACATCCTGAAATCACAACAGATGTAATAACCAGCGTCAGCCATCCCCCTTCCAGAAATTTCTCATAAACCGTAATGACTAAAATTGTCAAGCACAACGTTAAGCCGGTGAGATGCACGCTTAGATGTTTCATCCACTCTTTTTCTTTTTTTCTGTGAGTTATAAAAAATTTAGACATGCCGAATTCCGAAAGAGAAAAAGTCAGGAACACATTGATGGAATACATTACAACCAAAGCAGATATCGATCCGTGAGTATAGAAAAGTAATATAAGCGCTGCAGTTCCAACCATAACAACTCCGTTCTGCATAGTCAGTCGTTCGGAGAAAGATGCAAATCTGTGCGGCAGCCATGAATCCACTGCCATATTAGCCATAACGCGCGGCGCATCAATAAATCCCGCCTGTGCCGCAACTAAAAGAAGAGCTCCTTCCGAAAATATTGTAACAGCTGCTAGAATTTTTCCAATGCCCCATGAACCGAATAATCCGTCTGCTAAAGCGGCGTTTAATGTTTTTCCTTCAACTGGTTTTATTCCGAACAGAAGATAACAGAGAAACAGCCCCCCGGCCGTTATTGCCAGCGAAGTGGCCATGTAAAACATTGTTCTCTTTCCGGTTTGAACTTTAGGGTCTCTCATTATCTGAAGGCCATTAGAGACGGCTTCAATTCCCGTGTACGTTCCGCCTCCAAGTGAATACGCCCGCAGTATCAGCATTAGTATTCCCAAATATCCTATGGTGCCAATATCTTTTTGTAAACTTGATCCGAAATTTTCCACTACCGGTTTTACTTCTCCTGCGTGACTAAAAATTCCGTAACCCAGCAAAATTATATGCGTCACTAAAAAAGTAAAAAATATCGGAGCTAAGCCGGTAATAGATTCCTTTATTCCCCTGATATTCAGCACAATGAGGAGCATTATAAGAAGTGAAGCAAAAATTATTTTGTATCCCTGCAGTTCGATTGGAAGATAGCTGAATATTGCATCGGCACATGCCGCAATTGAAACTGTTATTGTCAAAATATAATCAACCAATAGAGCGGAACCAGAAATTACACCGGCCCTGTTTCCCAGCATATGTGTTGCAACTATGTAGCCTCCGCCGCCATGCGGAAAATGTTCTATAATTCTTGAATATGCGTAGGAGATTATAAATACAGTCAATGCGGTGGCCATTGCAAGAACTAATGCAAGATAAGTGTGGCTTCCCAATGCTCTGAATGCTTCTTCGGGTCCGTATGATGACGAAGACAATCCGTCTGCACCAAGCCCAATCCACGCAAGGATCGGAATCAGAGCGATCTTGTGAAAAATTTTAGGATCATTAATGTTTCTAGGTGCTCCGAATATGATTCGTTTCAATTTATCGGAACCACTAAAAGAATTAAGGTGTTCTGCCATTTTTATTATTCCAGTATTTAAAAATATCTCGTGCGTAAAAAAGTAAATATGTAGTAAATCTAAGTATCTGTCGTTATAATAAGCATTTCCGGTAAAATTGTTCTTTATAAAATCTTTATACTCTCGGCCGATCATTTTACAAACAGTTTATAACCTAGCCATTAACTTTGTTTGTTATTTATTATTGGCATATATGGATAATTCAAAAAAACTGTTAGGAAATTCCACGCTGGCGATTGTCTCATTATTCTTTTCCGTGATTTGGGCTCTGTTCGGCATAGATTATCACAAAGTTGAAAACAAATTATGGATTTAACTTTCACGTTGAGAGGCATATGAACCGGACAAAATATATTATAGAGGTGGCTCGCAAGATCAGTAAAATGAGAAATTGTTTTTCGATCAAATTTGTATTTCTTTTTATGTACATGGCGGTGAATTTAAATTCTAAAATGTATTCGCAGCATAACGAAAACAAAGCTGCCGCCAAGGACACGATAAGTGAGCCATTTGCGTGGGGTGATTTTACGTGGATGAACGGAAATGATCGGAGGCGCAAAGTACTTCTCCAGAATGAATATTTAACGGGCAGATTCTTGTTCGATGCAAATTATACCGCTTCAAATAATCACCCTATTGACCATACTGTCGTTGGATCTACGGCGCTTGCTCGTGATAATGAATTTCAAATATCTGTCGCGGCGATAGGAGCCGACTTCCATTATGATAATGTCAGGGCTTCGCTTTTACTTCAACTGGGCACAAGAGCAACCGTTGTACCCAGGAATGATTATAGCCTCCTTCATGGGCAGTTTGATCTTGCCGCTGCATATCGGTATTTCAGCGAGGCGAATGCCGGGTATCATTTCGATGTTTGGCATGGAATAAATATCGACATAGGATTATTTATGTCCTACGTTGGATTATTTTCTTATTATAATGCAGAAAATTGGTCATATCAGCCGTCATTTACTTCAGACAACACCCCCTGGTTCTTCAACGGGATTCGTATTCAAGCATTTCCAAGCGATCGTTTTAAAATAGAGATCTGGCTCACGAACGGATGGCAATCGTATGCAAAGTATAATAATGGATTAGGTCTCGGATGCCAGTTTCTTTTTAATCCCGAAGAGTGGCTGTCTCTTCTTTCAAATAACTATTATGGATCCGATGTCGAAGGGCTTCCCGATAGAATCAGGTTTCACACCGACAATAGCATTAGAATAAGATATTTTGAACATAAAAATAATTTTATAACTCGCGGAGCGTTTTCGGTCACACAAGACATCGGTTTTGAAAATGGCGGCGGTGTTTCTGATTTCAAGGGGGACAATGGTCCAATTCAGTACTTTTTAAGCGGAATGATCTATCATCGGTTATGGATGGCGAATGATCACATTGGCTGGACAATTGGCGGCGGATATATTAACAATCCAGGGCGTTATCTTGTGCTATATCCAACAGGAGAAGCAAACCCGATTCCTTCAATTAATACTGGAAAGACAGGCAGCCATCCATTCAGCGCAAATCCGGGCGACCAATTTCACGGATGGGATTTTTCAACAACAATCGATTGGATGCCGAACGATTTTTTGACATGGCGCTTTGAAATTGTACATCGAGAAACCGATGTTCCCTATTTTGCCGGTCCCGGCGGCGTAACTTCTCCATCGGGCAACAACTCGTTGCCGGATCCGGATTGGATTCCTGATCTTGTAAAATCTGAGACAAGATTTATTTTCGCAGCCCTTATCCGTTTCTAAAATAAAATCAATGCATGTTATGAGAACTTGCAAAATATCAAAGCAGAATTCTTTGCATTATCGATCGCCGTCCTGTTGATCAATGAAGTGAGCGCCCCGTGGATAATTTTACTTTAATATTATTTTTTTGTTCGGTCACACAGACCTTCTTTTCTGCAAAGCCGAAATTTGTACCGCTTAAACCGGAGAAAAAGTGGAAAGCTCAATAGAAATATTTATCTCATTAATTATTGCTGCGGCTCTTCTGATTTATGTTGTTTACACATTAATCAACCCCGAAAAATTTTAATATCAATGGCAGTTGAATCATGATTACAATCAATGAAATAATTCAAGCTATATTCTATATCATTGCCTTAATTGCTATCGCGCCCGTTCTCGGAGGTTTTATCGCAAAGGTCCTGAATGGCGAAAGCAATTTTCTCACCCCTGTGTTTGTTGTGCTGGAAAAAACAATTTACAAATTTTCAAAAATAGATCCTTCGGAAGAGATGGATTGGAAGTTATACACTTATGCTCTGTTGACATTCAATTTTTTCGGAATACTAATATTGGTTTTGCTACAACTCTTTCAAGCTTATCTACCTTTTAATCCGCAGGGGCTGCCCAACGTTGAAATAACCCTTGCCTTAAATACAGCGGTAAGTTTTGTAACCAATACCAACTGGCAATCGTACGCCGGCGAAACAACTCTCGGTTATTTTACTCAAATGATTGGACTTACAGTTCAAAATTTTGTGAGCGCCGCAACTGGTGTTGCAGTGCTTCTTGTTTTAATTAGGGCCTTAAAAACAAGAAAAGGAAACACACTAGGAAATTTCTGGGTAGATCTAACCCGAACCATTTTATACATACTGCTCCCGCTCTCAATAATCTGGGCGGTGTTACTGGTAAGTCAAGGTGTTGTTCAATCATTCTCCTCTTACAAAGAGATTACAATGCTCGAAGGCGGAAAACAAATTATTCCATTCGGACCCGCGGCTTCTCAAATTGCAATAAAACAAATAGGCACTAACGGTGGCGGTTTCTTTAATGTGAACAGCGCATTCCCTTTTGAAAATCCTACGCCTTTTTCAAATTTTTTGGAACTACTGGCAATCCTTTTGCTTCCAGCTTCTCTGGTTTTTGCCTTTGGAAATTTAATCGGTGCAAAAAAACATGCCTGGATAATTTTCGGAGTGATGTTATTTCTTTTTGTTAGCGGACTTACTGTTTCGATAATTTCTGAATATTCAACAAATAATGTATTTAATCAAAGCGGGCTAATGGAAGGAAAGGAAACTCGCTTTGGAATTGTTAACAGCGTTCTCTGGTCCACTGCAACGACCGCCGCATCAAACGGCTCTGTTAATGCAATGCACAGCAGCTTATCTCCTCTTTCCGGATTGATAACAATGTTTAATATGGAAATTGGCGAAATCATTTTCGGCGGAGTGGGGTGCGGGCTTTATGGAATGCTCCTTTTTATATTTTTAACCGTTTTTATAGCGGGTTTGATGGTGGGCAGAACTCCTGAATACCTTGGAAAGAAAATTGAATCACATGAAGTAAAATGGTCTATAGTCGCAATTCTTTTGCCAAGCGCGGTTATACTTTTATTCTCGGCAATTGCGATGAAAACAAATGCCGGCTTATCAAGTCTTGCCAATGCCGGTCCGCATGGTTATTCGGAAGTTTTATATGCGTTCTCCTCTGCGGCAGGAAATAATGGAAGCGCCTTTGCCGGATTAAACGCAAACACTGCGTTTTATAATTTAATGATTGCGCTGGGAATGTTGATCGGTAGGTTTGGAGTGCTCATTCCAGTAATGATAATTTCGGGTGGATTGGTTAAGAAAAATGTTGCGCCGGCATCTGCCGGCACGCTTTCTACGGATAATTTTCTATTCGCAATTTTGTTGACGGGTGTAATCATAATTGTTGGTGCGCTAACATTCTTTCCCGCTCTATCATTTGGACCAATCTTAGAACACTTGCTTATGGGAGAAGGACTGACATTCTAATTATATGATAATTCAGGAGGAGTTTCTTAAATGGTTTCGGTCAAAAGCAGATCAAAAAGAAAAATGTTCGACAAAACAATTATAAAGCAGGCAATTATAGATTCATTTAAAAAATTAAATCCAAAACATTTATTTAAAAATCCTGTTATGTTTTTGGTGGCCGTTGGCGCTTCTTTGTCAACTTTTTTTATTATCAAAAACATTTTCATCGGCCATTATTCCGGTTTTACATTTCAAATCATTATCTGGCTCTGGTTCACGGTTCTGTTTGCAAATTTTGCAGAAGCCCTTGCAGAAAGCAGAGGAAAAGCTCAATCAGATAACTTGAGGAAGACAAGAACTCAAACCACGGCGAGAAAATTAGTCGATAAGTCGGAAGTCATAGTTCCGGCCATTGATTTGCGCATCAATGATATTGTTGTTTGTGAAGCAGGCGATATCATTCCCTCTGACGGAGAGGTTGTTGAAGGAGCTGCAAGCATCGACGAATCCGCTCTTACGGGAGAATCCGCGCCGGTTATACGCGAAAGCGGCGGTGACCGAAGCGTTGTAACGGGCGGAACAAGAGTCATCAGCGATAAAATCATAATTAGAATTACCTCTGATCCCGGCGGAACTTATTTGGATAAAATGATTTCTCTTGTTGAGGGCGCTAAAAGGAAAAAAACACCAAACGAAATTGCACTATCTACATTGATCGCCGGATTCAATATTATTTTTATACTAGTTATCATAACAATTCGTGTTTTCATAGAATATTATCAAACTGCCGATGTAAATGTAAGCCAGATCGTTCCCGTCCCTGTATTAGTCTCTCTTTTAGTGTGCCTGATTCCCACAACAATTGGCGGATTGTTGAGTGCAATAGGGATAAGCGGCATGGATAGATTGCTAAGTCATAATGTAATTGCCATGAGCGGTCGCGCCGTTGAAGCTGCTGGAGATATAGACGTCCTCCTTCTCGATAAAACGGGAACGATTACTTTGGGCGGTCGAATGGCCTCCTCTTTTATCCCCGAAAAAGGTGTGCCGATCGAAAATCTCGCAGATGCCGCGCAATTATCTTCTCTTTCAGACGAAACTCCGGAAGGAAGATCAATTGTAGTTCTGGCTAAAGAAAAATTCGGCTTAAGAGGTAGGGATATCACAAAATTGGATGCGCACTTCATACCATTCAGCGCGCAAACTAGAATGAGCGGAGTAGATATTCATCCGCAAAACAACGAAATTAAAAGAATTATACGGAAAGGCTCTGCCGACGCTATAAAAAAATATGTTGAAGAAAATGGGGAAAAGTTCTCTGCCGGTGTTCAGGAAATTGTAAATTATATTTCAAAAGCAGGGTCAACGCCGCTTGTGGTTTCCGAAAATAACATTGTACTTGGTGTAATCGAATTGAAAGATATTGTAAAAGGAGGCATCAAAGAGCGGTTTGCTCAATTAAGAAGAATGGGAATCAAAACCGTTATGATTACCGGCGACAATCCTTTAACCGCTACTGCAATTGCCGCAGAAGCTGGCGTCGACGATTTTATAGCCGAAGCAAAACCGGAAGATAAACTCAGAAGGATACGAGATGAGCA